>JAZNSP010000008.1:0-78836 GCA_045591285.1 Acutalibacteraceae bacterium | reverse complement strand
ATATCATCACTCTAATAACAGAAGAAGACGAAACTGCTCTTCCGCTTATGAGCAAAACACAGGCGGCAGATGTAATATTTACAAGACTTCTCGGAATGAAAAAATAACAGCAAAAAATCCGTTGCGTAAACGGGCAAGGTTGCTAAGGACAGATAAAATTATCGGGAGACACTTTGTAATGAAGTGCTCCCGATTTTTTTATATAAAAAGTGACACTTTCGGCTTGAAAGTGTCATAGTGGGTTATATGCTTTGAAGGTAATTATGCCAAAGTGAAAATATTTTCTTCGGAGAGTATTAAGTGATATTGCAAATATAAATTTGCAGTGATATTTTTGATAAATCAAAAGTGTTATTGAAGCCTTACGGCTTCAGTGTTATTTTATTCGCATAAAACTGTCCGATGGTCAATAACACTGTGCAAAGCACAATAAAACTCACCGATAGGCGAATAAAACTGCCGAGTGTCCTTACGAACACTCGGCTAAAGTCAGAGCTGTTTTTTTGCTTGAATTATCTTTCAAGGGTAATTTCCTTTGTTTCGCCGGCAGTAAATGTAACAGTTTGTGTTTCTCCGCTGTAAACGCTGATTTCGATTGTCTGAGCCTTATCGCTTGTGACTGTTAGTGTTACACTTTCGGTGTTCCACTCAATATCAACCTCAGCAGTTGTACGGGCTCTGAGTCCTTCAATTTTACCCTCGTTCCATTCATCAGGAAGAGCAGGGAGTGCCTCAATTACACCGTCATTTGAATAAAGAAGCATTTCGTCAATAATTCCGATTGTTCCTATTGTGGTGTCAGTACAGAAAACGCCCCAACCGCCGTGAGTGTAATGGTCAGCCATAAGTGAAGTGTAATAGATATTGTCTGCCATTAAAGCCATAAGTGAATTGTAGCAGGAGTCTGCATTTTTAAGTCTTGCCGCAACGAGAGCCTTGTGTACCCAGCCGTGAGAAGCGGTATCGTCCTCACCCTGATTTTCTCTGTTTCGGTTTTCTATAGCCTGATTACAGGCTGCTATAAGCTCTTCATTTCCCTGAGTTTCAAATGCAGGCCATGCAGGGTAGAGGTGACTTATATGACGGTGCTTGTTGTTTTCTTCATATTCTTCCATAGCCCATTCGCAAAGAGCACCGCTTTCGTCATATTTATATTCGGGAAGAAGAGAAAGAAGATTTTCCCACTTTGCAATTCTTGCTTCATATCCTTCTGCCATTACGACGTTTTCCATAGCAATTGTCATACGAAGACCGTCACGTGCGGCGGCAATATCCATAGTTGCATTTGCAGTGATAGTCGAATCGTAATCGCCAAGGGGATAGTTTTCAGGTGAGTAAGAGGGGATAATGAGATATCTTTCACCCTCTTCGAGAGCAGTTTTTCCTTCGGTATAACAAGCCTTACCGTTTACGTCTGTGTAATATTCGGGAGTACAGATCTGTTCCCAGAAATTAGCCTGTTTTGTAAGCAGAGGCAAAAGAATATCTTTTTCGAGGTCAAGGCTTTCACCGTTATAGCTTATTGTCTGATTGCCGTAGCATTGCCAGAATTCATAAATGGGAAGAAGCATCCACGATGCACCTGCATTCCAATACTGGAAGGGATACCAACGGCTGTATTCAACCATCATGGCCCTGTCACCGTCTGTATTTACAGGCACCTGAATAGCATCGGTCATTCCGTAAGTCTTGGCGGCGTTTTCCTCCCAGTCGGGAATTTGCTTGAGAACGAATTTAATGTAGCTTTCACCTGCGGCATATATATTACCCGTGTTCATACCCGATGACTGCAGATTTACATTTGCATCCATCGTATAAATACCTCTCCAGCCAGAATTCCATTCACCTGTCCACATACCGCAAAGGCGGGGGAAAGAAGTTCCAGCACAGCATATCTGAGCAAATCTTCCCTGATTATACGCTCTTTCAACAAGAGTAGGTAAAAGAGTTTCGCTTTCCTGCTGAAGAGTAATAAGCTCTTCATTGGGAACGTTTTCATATCCGTCATCACCAAGATCTAATTTTACCGTATTGAAAAGCGCAGACTGCTCCTCGGCGTGAGGTGCAAGTGCCTTTTCGTAGTTGAACTTACCGTCAACCGTATATTTTTCGGCAACCTCGGTCGTGTAGATGTCGAGCTCTTCAAGTAATGCATAGCTTTCGGCATCTCTGAAAACCTCAAATTTGCCCATATCATAAGTACGGTCGGATTTTGTTATAAGATAAACTTCATCGGCATCGGATATTTTAATTGCGGCATTTTGTTCTACGGCTACGTTTTCACTGTCGTTTGTGGATTTGAGCACAACTCTTTCCTTTGTACCGCCCACAACAATAACCTTTGTAAGACCGCAGAAGCCGCCGTATCTCAGCTCACTGTTTTCGTAGTCGGGGTAGTGGCCGATAAGAGCAATATACGTAGCTTCGTCATCAACAAGTTTCTTATAATGCATCTCTTTTTCACCGCCGTTGCCAAAGCCTCTGAGTGACCAGCAGTCCTGAAGAGAGAGTGTCATATTGATTTTTGCATTTTTGCTTGACTGTGTGATTTTTGTTATAGTTACGTTATCTTCTCTCGATGAAAATGTAACCCTTTCCCAGTTACCTTTTATATCAGTGTATTTTACACCTAATTCTCCTGTTTCATAATCTGTCCAACGGATATAATTATAATAGGGAAGCTTTGTGCTTTCCATTCTTAATACGTGAGAGGGATGATAAGCATAAAAATATGTCGATTCTCTGCCGTCACAATCCCAGGAGGCATTACCGTTAATAACATTCTGACGAGCATCATGAAGCTGTGAAGTAACCTCGTCAGGTGTATAACGAGGATCATTTGTGGGCATAAGAAGGTTTATGTTGTTGTAAATAATACTGTCACTGTAAGGTGAACCTGCAATAACCGCACCGTTTTCACCGTTGCCTGTTACCATACCGTCAAACCAGCTTAATGAGTCCTCGTCCTTTCCGTAGGGAACAAGCTCTGTATATTCTGTTGCAAATGCTTTTTCGTGGTTATTACCTATCATACCTGCATATCTCCTGCCTTCATTGAGTTAAAAACTGTAAATAAAATAATTTCTGCTGTTAAAATACATATCACGGCAGAAATTACTGTTATAATTTTCATTTTTATTTTCATAAAGTATTCTTCCTTCCTTTATGCTTATAATGAATAATTCGTTTTTCAGTATAACACTGGGTAAAGCACAAATCAATAAATGTCATTAAAACGGTGCTTGCTTGCGATAAATTTATATGTTTTTTTACTGTTGTTTTTGGTTTTTGTGAATGATATAATCAATTTTATAAAGGAGAGAAGCTTATGCAGATTTTACAGACAGTTATATCGTATATTGCAATAGCGGCGGCTTTTGTTTCTTCGCTTTTTTCTTGGGGGGAAAACGAAATGATACCTTATGAAAATGATTACACCGTTCCCGACAGCATTCCCTCATACTCCGTAATTTCAAATCAGGAAAAAAACGATTGGAAGGCAAAATGGATTTGGGATGAAGATAATATTTCAGAGAAAAATGTCTGGATGTGCTTGAGAAAAAGTATAGTTCTCAATAACGTTCCCGAAGAGCTTACGGCTTATATTTCAGCCGATTCAAAATACTGGCTTTACATAAACGGAAAAAACGTTGTGTTTGAAGGAAGCGTAAAGCGCGGTCCCGATGAAAACAGCGGTTATTACGACAGTATTGATATAGCTCCCTATCTTAAAGAGGGTGAAAATCATATTTGTGTCCTTGCGTGGTATTGGGATAATAAGACAAGCTATTCATATTGCTCGAGCGGTCAGGGCGGCTTTATTTTTGAAGCGGTAAATGATGAAATAAGTATAATTTCCGACAACAGCTGGAAGGTGAAAAGAAATCCCGCTTTTGTTGACAGTTCACTGTATCAGCCGAATTACAGACTTGCCGAATACAGTATTTATTTTGATGCAAGAAAAGATACCGATTGGATAAGTGAAGATTTTGATGTGTCAGCTTGGGAAAATGCAACCGAATATGCTCTCGGCGGTGAAGGTGCTTACGGCAGTCTTTATCCCAGAGGAATACCGATGCTCAAGAATTACGGACTTAAAGACTATGAGAGCTCAGATGCTTATAAAAACTATACCGTAACAGGTCTTTTAGGTGAGAAAATCACAGTAGATATACCCTATAATGCACAGATTACAGCTTATCTTAAAGTCATAGCACCTGCAGGCAAAAAAATACGTATAACAACTGAAAATACTTTAATCGGTGCAGTTTCAACTACCTATATAACAAAAGAAGGCGAGCAGGAGTTTGAAGCTTTAGGCTGGTTCAACGGTGAGCATATTACCTATAAAATACCGAAAGGTGTTACTGTTTTAGAGCTTAAGTACCGTGAAACCGGATATGACAGTGATTTCAGCGGTGACTTTAAGTGTGATGATGAATTTTTGAATTCTCTGTGGCAGAAATCTCTGAGAACCTTATACGTTACAATGCGTGATAATTTTATGGATTGTCCCGACAGAGAAAGAGCACAGTGGTGGGGCGATGTCACAAGTGAAATGATTATGACTATGTATTCCTTAGACAGCAACTCTTATCTTCTGTATCAGAAGGGTGTAGAAGCTATGCTTTCCCATAGGGATGATACGAAGGTTCTTCAGACGGTAGTGCCGATAACCGGTGATTATTTCGAACTTCCCGTACAACAGCTTGCAGGTATCGTAGGTTTTCTTACTTATTATGAATATACAGGTGATAAGGCATTTATTGAAAAGGTTTATGATGCCTCCCTTGACTATCTGAAGCTATGGGAAATCGGTGATAATAAGCTTGTTGTTCACCGCGGCGGCTCTTGGGATTGGGCAGACTGGGGAAGCAAAGCAGATATGACGGCAATTGAAAATGCCTGGTATTATTATGCTCTTTCAAGCGTGGAGAAGATGGCTGAGCTTTTGTCAAAGGATAATGATATTTCGTTTATTTCCGAAAGAAAAGGTATAATTTCTGAAGGTTATGAAGCACTCTGGACAGAAGAAGGCTTTAAGAGTAAGGATGTTAAAAAGTGCGACGACAGAGCCAATGCACTTGCTGTTTTGTCAGGACTTGCAGCAAAGGAGCAATATCCCGTAATTACAAACGTTCTCACTAATACTATGAATTCAAGTCCTTATATGGAATACTACGTTCTTGAAGCCCTTTGTGAAATAGGAAAATATGAAGAAGCAAGGGACAGAATAAAGGACAGATATGCGGGTATGATGAGTGAGGATTATTCTACCTTATGGGAATTCTGGGACTCCTGGAGAGGTACAAAAAATCATGCCTGGAGTGGCGGACCGCTTGTTATTATGAGTAAGCACTTTGCAGGTATATCACCCATTGAAGCAGGCTATGAAAGAATAGAAGTAAATCCTCAATATGCTCTTTCTGACAGTATGAACTGCACGGTTCCCTCTGTGAAAGGACTTATCACTCTTGATTATGAAAAAACAGAAGAATGCTATATTATTAGTCTGTCTGTACCGAAAGGAATAAATACGGTTCTTTATGTGCCGACGAATGCAGTCGTAAATATCAATTCGGAAGAATATTACAGAAACGGTGAATATATAAATATTGAAACGGCAAACGTGGAGATAAGGGAAAATTAATCCGTTTTCCGTAGAAATAACACGTTTTTGCAGTTCAGAATAACTCTACCGTTGGTTTACATCTCCTCGCTAAACCAACGGTATGTGTATTTTATCTTATAATTTATCTATAATGAAAGCGAAAGGAGGCACGAGATGGATCAGAAAAAAATCGGAAGATTTATCGCAGAATGCAGAAAAAAAGTAAATTTAACACAAATACAGTTGGCAGAAAAACTTGGTATCACTGACAAAGCAGTTTCGAAGTGGGAACGAGGTCTTGCAATGCCCGATACATCAATAATGCTTTTATTGTGTGATATTCTCGGTATCAGTGTAAATGAATTATTAAGCGGGGAGAAAATCAATATGGAAAATAATAATCAGAAAAATGAACAGCTTTTAATTGAAATGGCAAGAGAATTAGAGAAGAAAAATAAAACTATCTGGACTTCAATGTGGGCAATTATGATTGTAAGTATGACTGCTCTGATTGCAGGTGTTTTACTTGCCGCATTATTAATTCCAGAAGGAATATGGCAGCTTATTGCAGTTGTTGTTATTTGTGTGGTGTTCCTTCTGCCGTGCTTCTATGCATTAAAGCTTGAAGTAAGCGTTGGTGCGTATAAATGTAAAAATTGCGGTCACGAAATTGTACCCACTTATTCTGAAGTATTGAACGCAATGCACATGGGAACAACACGTTACTTAAAGTGCCCTGAATGTAACAAACGCTCATGGTGTAAAAAGGTTATAAAGAAATAATACTACAATAATAATCAAAAGCCTCTTGTATCAGTCGATGATTCAAGAGGTTTTTTTGAGTTGAAAAATATCGGAACAATACTTTTATATTGCTCCGATAAAATATTTATTCAATTCCTTCGGGTTTTGCAAATTCGTGAGGAATGTTCTGTTCAATTGCCGCAAGAAGCTCATCTACGGCAACAACTTCAACACCGTCGTCAAGCTGACTGATAAAATATGCAAGATCATCAGGCCCTACAGTCCACGGATGAATATTAATTACCGTATATCCGTTGATGGTATTTATATCTGCAGGCTTTTCGTTTATTATTGCCGCCTGCTGTGAAAGCCATTCATTTGTTACTTCACTTGCGTTTCCGCTGGGATGCCAGAGGCTGAAGCCTACAGTTACAAAGGGCTTATCATTTGAGAAATAAACTCTGCCGCCTCCGCCTGCATAATTATCGGGATCAAGCTGAAGAATACCGCCTTTTATGTTGTCATATCTTGAAAAATATTCAAGTCTTCTCTGCATACTCAAATCAAAAGTATCGTATTTGATTTTATCAAGTATAGTCATAATACTGAGCCCGGAATTCAGCATAAGGGAAGCTGTGTAGTCTGAAAAAGCTTCCAGTTCTTTCGGATTCATCTCCATTATTCTCGAATATCCGCCGCCTGAAGGACCTGTAATGAATGTTGCATTTTGGGAATTATCAAGAGTTCTTTTTACGTCAACATCGGCAAGGCGGGAAGCAATAGGGGCAAAGGTCCAGCTTATCGGTGTATCAAGACCGTAGCTTTGCCAGGTATGGAATTCACTGAAGCCGTTCTGAATCCACTGCAGATTATCACCGTCGCTATAAACAATAGCAACATAATGCTTATCAGGATTAAGCTGAACATCACTGTCGTAAGCAGTGGGGAACTTTTTGTCGGTTGCATTGAATGATGAGAGAATGCTGAGGTTATAAGAATGGTCAGAAGGGATAACGTGATGACCGTAACGTGAAGCAGACTCCGTAAACTTAATTTCATACTGACACCAACCGAAGATTGTTGATGAAGGCTCAAGTGCCCTCATAACGCTGTCACGGAAAAGTCTGGCTTCATAATCACTGTCCTCAACATACATCACAAAGATATTCTGCTGAACGGCAAAATCTCTCATTCCTGAGGCGTAGTAATAAAGATGTACAAGAGCATCGTTACGGAATTTATCCTTATTTTCACGATAGAATTTTTTGAGATATTTAAGGTCAATGTTATCGGAGCTTATATCGGCACATTTATTGAGACCGAGCTGAATAACACTTGCTTCATCTTCAGGTGTTATAGGCAGCCAGCCGTTGATTGTTGTAATGTTTGTTGCGGTATTAAGCTGACCGTGGTCCTCTGTTGTTGCATAAAGGACATAACCGCTGTCTGCAATATAAGCTTTGAACTTTTCAACTACGGATGCGAATTTCCAGGGCTTGCCTGTTTCATCGTTATAACTGATTTTATGCCCTGCATTTTCCAATTCTTTGAGAGCGTTTCGGTTTGTTTCATATCCGTAATCAATGAAAATCTGAGGCTTGTCTTTAGCCACAAGTCCCTGAAGAGCAATAATTGAATGACGCTGTGAGAGTGAAAGCTGGGAAATTTTAACTACAGTTATTTCAGAAGCGAGCTCATATTTATCAAAGTTTTCGCTCATTTCAATGAGCTCCTGCTCACTTTTCGGTTCAGGAATCTTTGCGAGTAATGTTGCGTCCATTGAGTTGAAAAGAATAGAAAACATCATTACGAGAAATGAAAGCCAATATCTTATTTGTTCCATATTATTTAACTCCTATCTGAAGCTCGTCTGCATATTCCTTCATTGCTTCTATACAGATTGCCGCAACCTCTTTTACTTCCATGCCGAGCATTTCACAGCCCTGTTTTATAAGCTCACGGTCGCATTTTGCGGCAAATTTTTTATCCTTGAATTTCTTCATGAAGCTTGTTATTTCCATATCGGTGATGCCTGCTGGTCGCATTCTTGCCGCCGCCTGAATAATCCCTGTAAGCTCATCAACGGTGAAGAGAGATTTTTCCATATTTGTTATGGGCTCAACATCATTGATGATCGAATAACCGTGAGAGAGAACAGCACGGATTTCTTCATCGGAAATATCTGCTTCTTTAAGCGGTATTTCAGTGTGTGCAAGATGCTCATCGGGATGCTGTTCATAGTCATAATCGTGAAGATAACCGATAGCCATCCAATGCTCCTTATTTTCTCCGAAATGTTCAGCAAGTCCTCCCATAGCAACCATAACGTTTTTTGCATGAAGAATGAGATGAGGCTCGGTTGTGGTTGTTGCAAGAAGCTGTTTTGCTTTATCCAATGTCAACATTATTTTATCTCCTTTTGTTTGTTTATATGGTAATTATAATTTTATAAAAGAATGATATCAACATTTCTGTATCAGGTTCAGTCATCACTCTGCTCAAATAACATATTTTTAACAAATAAATCTGTAAAAACAGAATTTGATGATAAGTCAACATATTCTGAGTTATTTGTATATACAGTGAGATTATTTTTCTCGCAGGCGTATTTTACCGTTCCCAACAGACTGCTGTTATTGACGGCAATGCATTTTTGTGTAAGCTCTAAGGGTAATAAGCCTGTTATTACAGCATTGGCTATGTTGATTTTTGAAGAAAATCCACCTGAAATATACATTTTATCAATATCGCTAAAAGAGATGTTTTTTAACTTCATTAAAGTTATAACAGCTGAATAAACCGCTGATTTTGCCAACTGATACTGTCTTATGTCAGCTTGATTTATACTTACACCGTTTGAAACCTCAAATTTTCCGCACTCCATAAATCCGCTGTCATCAATAGCTTCGTTACATAATAATTCTGCTATTATGTCAATAAGTCCTGTTCCGCAGATACCTTTTGGGGAGATATTTCCTACAGTTTTTGCCTGTTTTTTTGAATAAGAGTATATAGCACCCTTGGTTGCGCTCATTCCGTATGAGATATTTGCACCCTCGAAGCAAGGCCCTGCCGCTGCCGCCGTGCATAAAGCCGAAAAGTCGGAAAACAATACTATTTCCGCATTTGTACCAAGATCTATGAGAAGATTATACTTGTCTTTTTCAGGCATCCCCACAAAATTCAGTCCTGCCACAATATCTGCCCCCACAAAAGAAGCAACAGACGGCAGACCTTCCACTGTTTCAATTCCGATTAACCCGAGTTTTTCGCCTTTTTCGGTTTTGCTTCCGAGAAATACGGGGGTATATGGAGCGACACCCATCTGTGAGCAATCAATACCGAAAAACAGATGAAGCATAGTCGTATTCCCTGAAACATAAAGCTTTTCCTGCTTTCTTAATCTGAATTCAGACAGCATTGAATTAACTTCGGCTACAACTGCTTTCTGAAGATTACTTACTCCGTTTTTTTGACAGTATTCAATTCTCGTCATAATATCGGCACCGAAAATTCTCTGAGGATTTGTGTGTGTTAAGACCTTTATTATTTTGCCCTCATCAAGAGAAACGAGTGCCAGAGCAAGCGTTGTAGTTCCGATATCAAGAACAAAGCACAGATTTTCTGTTAAATTTCCCGTTTCATCAGCACCTGCTTCAGATACGATTTCACTGTTATGGGGAAGGCTTACAGATATATCAGAGCTTATTATGTATTGACAGGAAAGCTCTTCCTTGCCGTTTACTGTGACTTTACATTTTTTGCAGGTTCCTCTGCCGCCGCAGACGTGGTCCACCTTTTTATCTGATTTTATCAATAAATCAGATAAAACAGTTTCATCGTTTACATAGTGAATTTCACCGTCAATTATTACCTTATGCATAAAGCTCTTTTACCTTTTCAAAATATGCTTCAATGTTTTCCCTCTTTGAAGCCGCCGGAATATCACAGCCTGTGGAAATCATAAAGTTTTCATACATTCCGCATTCGTCAAATACCCTCTGAATATCGGCTCTTATATCATCGGGAGAACCTGTTCTGAACAGTACGGGATTTACATTTCCCATAATAATTCTATCTTCGGGCAATTCTTCCAGTGCTTTTTTCAGATTTATAGCGTTTCCTAAATGAATTATGTCAGCATTAAGCTCTGATATCATATTAAGCATTTTTTCAGCGGTATTACCGCAGTTATGATAGCAGATGATAAAGCTATCACTGTTTACTTCATCAAATATACGCTTGACAAAGGGCATTGAAAATTTTTGTGCAAGGGAAGGGGATAGCAGTCCTGCCGCAGGTTCAGCCATAATAACACCGTCTGCACCGGCATTTTTAAATGCTTTTATGTATTCAATAATAAATTCTGTCGCTTTTTCCAGAAGCACGGACACTTCATCGGGACTGTCGAAGCATTCCATCATAAGCTCTGTCATATCAAAAAGCCTACCTGCAAGAGAGTAAGGTCCTATAACTCCGCAAAATACAGGTATATCGGTAATTTCCTCTTTTGCTTTTTTTATACCTTCAATACAGATATTTGTTCTGCCGAACCCCACTTCAGGTACAACAATGCTTCTCGCATCGGCGATATCATCAATTATCCCGCTTTCGACGGCAGGAATATCGTCTTCATAAAAACGCACCTTAGCACCGAAGGCCTCTGCTTCAACGGATAAGTCCATCATATTGAGTGAGGCTCCGATATCGTATTTTTCAGCGATTGCTTTCATTCCCTTTACCTGCATATCAGAAGCTGAAATAAGCTCATTAATGCTTATTCCGAGAAACTGAACCGAAGGAAAAGAGAGAATAGGTACGGTTTTATTTTTACTTTTTAACAGTTTTTTTGCCTTTTCTTTCATAACATATCACCACTGACCGCTGCAAAGCTCAACGGCGGCATCTGCGGCACTTGCGGCATCAGAAGTATATTTATCTGCGCCTATCTGCTTACAGAATTCTTCTGTAACGGGCGCTCCGCCGACCATAATCTTCACTTTATCTCTTATTCCTACGTTTTCGGCACATTTTACTACATCTGCCATAACATCCATTGTTGTTGTGAGAAGCGCAGAACAACAGATGATCTGGCAGTTATTTTCAACAGCTGCATTGACAAAGCTTTCAGGGGAAACATCTGTTCCGAGGTCAATTACTTCAAGTCCTTTACCCTCCATCATCATTTTAACAAGATTTTTTCCGATGTCGTGAAGGTCGCCCTGAACTGTACCTAAGCAAACCTTACCTGTTGCCTGAACACCGTCTTCTGTAAGTTTAGGTTTCAGGACCTGCATACCTGTGTTCATAGCTCTCGCCGCAACAAGCACCTCAGGCACATAAATCTCGTCATTTTTGAATTTTTCTCCTATGACATTCATACCTGAAAGTAAGCCTTCATTCAATATTTGTGAAGCAGGAAGTCCGTCGTCAATAGCCTTCTCAACAAGCTCCTTGACTATTTTCCATTTACCTTGCTGAAGGTTTTCTGATATTTCAAGATATATGCTCATAACTTTTCTCCTTAGTGTTTAAACGAATATGCTGCTTATAACCTGATTTTTTTTTATTTTATCGACATAATATTATTCTCTTGCTAATTTGTAAATAAGGTCGTATGCGAAGGCAAGATCATCAATCGAGCAGTGATTTTGGACAAAATGCGTAGTACAGCAGATCCAACGTTTTCCTCGCAATTTTTCAAAAACTCTACGTATTTCTGCCTCTAATTTATCCTGCGGTAATATTCCGAGTGCCGATTGAACACAGACACCGCCGAGAATGGCAAATTTATCTGAATATTTATCTAAATATAAATCATAAGACATTCCTGCATTTTCCTGCCAGGGATGAACTACATCAAAGCCTAATTCACTTATTCCATCTGCAACCTTCAGAATACAGCCGTCAGAATGAAGGCTTACAAATGCACCGCGCGAATGAACAAAATCTGTAACACGCTTCATATTCGGATAAATGATTTCACGCCAGAGCACAGGACTGAACAGCATATCCTTTTGCGAGCCCCAATCATCTGACAAATGTATCATATCAGCACCAAGTTTTATGCATTGGTCTGCAAAACGGATAGTCCAATCTGCCTGACGTTTATATAACTCGTTAAGCTCATCGGGGTAAAGAGCTAAATACATAAGCTGATTCTGAATTCCGAAAACATCGTTGAACTGCTCAAAGAAGCCGGGTGTCTGAATATAGCAGAACCTGTCTTTTTGCTTGTGAAAGCGTATAGAATCAGCAAGGTCTTTATAATCCTCAATATTATCGGGTGAAGTAAATATATCTTCATCCAATAAAATATCGGGTGTCATTTCCTCATTGTTTGATCTTATTTTATCAATCAGCTTTCCGTTAAATGCACCGGGACCGCCGAAAATATGCGCTATATCAAATTCGTATTTATCTTCAAAGGCTGAAACGGAGCCCCATTTTTCACTTATCTGCTCAGTAAGGTTAGCAGAAACCCAACCGTATATGGGTTGACGGTCGGTGGGTTTCCCGAGAATAGTATTCCGAACTCTTTCCGTACTGTTCATTTTCTTATCTCCTGTAGTATAGAAGTTATTTTTTACTTGCAGTTTGTTTGCATATAGTAATAATTTAACATAAATATTCGGATAAAACAATCTTTTTATGTTGTTTGTGTCAAATTAATGTGTTATACTGAAAAAAAAGAAACAACAGAGAATTGTCTGTTGACGGTTAAGAAGCGGAGAAAGAATACAGCCGTAAGCAGTTAATCAAATAAGTTAAATTGAGAAAAGCTGTCCGGCTGTAAGGAATATGGGAATATGAAAATACTATTGATTTTAATTTTTTGTGCGGCTTTAATTATGCCTGTAACGGTACACCAGACCGGACTTTCAGGTAAGCATCCCTTGGGAATGAAAATGCTCTGCTCCTTTATGTTTCTGTTTACAGGTATTGTTTCTTTATGTGCAAGGGAAAGCATTACTGTATATTCCGTCAGCATTTTAACCGCTCTCGTTTTTGGTGTTCTGGGAGATTTTTTTCTGAGTTATAAAAATGAACGGTATTTTTTGTCGGGAGTAATATTTTTTGCGTTAGGTCATCTGGTATATATTCTGACCTTTCTTTTTCAGGGAGAACCTGCCGGCAGCACTGCAATTATTGCAATTTCCGTTGTAACCTTAATTTTTGTGACTGTACTTTACTTCTTTTCAAAGGCGAAGCTTGAGCTGAAAAAAATGCAGCTTCCCCTTGTAATGTATGCCGGTATTCTGTTTGTATCATTCTGCAGTGTAGTGGTAAGGGGGATTCTTCTGATTACAGAAGGAAAGTTTCTTTTTGGCACAAGTGTGATTTCAGGTGCGGTTCTTTTTATCTTTTCTGATATTCTTCTCGGTATCAGTATTGGTGGAATGAAACTTCCGAAAATGCTGAAGCACGGTGTTTCATATTCATATTTTCCTGCACAGACATTTTTTGCAATCAGTATATTTTTACAGGAGTGAGTTAAATGATAAACATAAAAGAAAGATTTGTTGCACTGAAAAATAATCCTGATCTCGATCTTAAAGAACAAGTCGGCTATGTTTCGGGTGTATTCGGAAACTGTATGGGACAGGACTCTGTGGGTACTTATACTGACCAGTTTATGTACGACTATATGGGACTTGAATCGAAGCATCTGATTGCGATGAAAACTGCTACAACGGGTGTAAATATTGTTATTGCGCCCATTGTCGGCGCCCTTCTTGACGGTAACCGTTCAGGTAAGGGTAATGCAAGAAGCTTTATGATGGCATCGGCAATTCCTTTCACAATAGCCTCCGTGCTATTGTTTGTTGTTCCCTCAGCTTCACAGCTGTTCAATGTAATATGGAGCTTTTTCTTATATCTTACATTCAATATTGCCGATACCTTTTTTGACGTTGCACTGTCAACGCTGTCAGTGCGAATGACGTCCAATGCGAAATCAAGAAAAACCTTTTATACAATTGCACAGGTCGCATCAACCCTCGGTTCAATGCTACCCGGCGGTCTTGTTCCTGTGATTATAGAAATGATGGGTAACGATTACTCAAAGGAAAAATGGGCATTCTTTTCCGTTGCGCTCTTCTTCGGAATTTTAGGTTTATTTGCAATGCTTGTTCCTTGTCTTACTCTTAAAGAGAAAAACCTTGTGCTTCCTCCTAAGGATAATAAGAAGGTAAATATTGATTACAGGCTTATTGCACTGAACAGACCGCTTCTTCTTTTGTGCTTATGTAATGTTATAGATTCCGTAAGACAGGTTTGTTATAATTCACTTCCTTTCTTCTATAAACAGACTCTGGGCAACTACGGTATGAAAACCTATGTTGAGATTGCAAGTTCAGCACTTTCTTACTGCGGTCTTGCTTCCGTTCCCTTTATCGGGAAGAAGCTTTCTTCAAGAGATATCGTTGTAGCCGGATATCTTCATACCGGTATATGCTATACTCTTCTTTCAATTTTAGGCTATAAAAGCCGTATTGTTGTCGGTATTCTTATCGCACTCGGCGGTCTTCCCAATGCAGGTATGAGTGCCGCAAAGAGAATATTACTTGCCGACTCAACAGATTATATGGAATGGAAGAGTCATCAGAAATACGGTATAGCCTCCCGTAATGAGGGGATGGTATTTGCATTCAGTACAATGGTTTCAAGAATATCGGCGCTCTGGAAGGAGCTTCTTATAAATGCAGGGCTTTCCCTTATCGGTTATAAGAGTGCTCAGAATGTAAACGGGGTTATGGTTGAGGCTGTTCAGTCAGAAAAAACCTTGCACGGTATTTTCCTTCTTGTAGTTGTACCGGGTATTATAGGTAACGTTATTCCGGGACTTGTAATGATGTTTGACAATTTTACAGGCAAACGCAAAGAAAAGATTATGGAAGAACTTGCCGAAATCAGGGCTAAGGTAAAGGTTACGGCAGAATAAGCCTAAATGATATAATAGCATTGGATTTACTGTTTTTTGAAAAAATAATAATCCTCGGGGAGTGAATTTATGCAGATTGGTTTTACAACCACTTCTTTCAGACAGATAAAAAGCATTGAACAAATTGTGAAAATTGCTTGTGAGGTCGGTGTTGACTGTATTGAGTGGGGCGGAGATATTCATATCAAAGATGTCAGAACGGCGGAATATGCAAAAAAATTATGCGATGAAGCTAAGATAAAAATATGCTCCTACGGAAGTTATTACCGTGTAGGAAGTAAGAACAGGGAAGAATGGAAAAAAATATGTGAAATTGCAAGTGCCTTAGGGGCAAAGTCCGTGCGTGTGTGGTTAGGAAAAAAGGACAGCGAAATTACCGATGAGAAAGCATATAAGCTTTTGCTTGAAGATACGAAGGATATCTGTCAGGTTGCAAAAGAGTACGGTCTTACAGTGTGTCCCGAATGTCACGATAATACCTTTAATAATAATACAGATGCTTTCCTGAAAATCCGTAAGGATGCTGAATGTGACAATTTCAGAACGTATTTCCAGTCACGCTACAAAAGAAAAGAATATGACCTTGACAGAATAGAACGCACAATGCAGTATATTGAAAGCATACATATTTCATATTCAGAGCAAAGAAGAGAGCAGTTTATGAAATATAATCCTACCTATATTGATGCTTTACTGGAAAAAATTATTTCTTCAGGTTTTGACGGTAATATACTGATTGAATATACCTATCTCTTCTCACATTTGGGACTTCCTTCATATATGAAAAAAGATATTGTCAGGCTTAAAGCAAGGGTGGGCAGAAAAAAATGAAAATTGCTCTTTTCGGAACTAATGAATTACAGTTTTCTAAGGTATATACACCTGAAGTATTGAAAAAACTTGGAAAATACGGTGAGCTTTCCGTAAAAATAAACCGTAAAAATCTTAAAGATAATGCAGAATTTCTTGCTGATTGTGAAATTGCTTTTTCCACTTGGGGAATGCCGAAATTTACTAAGGAAGAAATTACGGAATATATGCCGAAGCTGAAGGCTGTATTTTATTCAGCCGGAACAGTTCAGTATTTTGCCCGCCCGTTTCTTGAATGCGGAGTGAAAGTTTTCAGTGCATTTGCGGCAAATGCCGTACCTGTTGCGGAATACACATTTGCACAGATAACACTTGCGGCAAAAGGATATTATCAGGCGGCAAGTAACTACCGTTTTCTTCCTTTGCGTTCGATTATGTATGCTAATGCTTCAACAGGTATTTTTGAATGTAAGGTCGGTCTTGTCGGTCTCGGCGCAATAGGAAAAACGGTTGCACAGAAGCTGAAGGCACTTGATGTGAAGGTTTATGCCTGTGATCCGTTTATTTCTGAAAAAACAGCACAGGAGCTGGGTGTTACCATCGTTGATATGGAAACACTTTTCAGTGAATGTGACATTATAAGCAATCACCTTGCCAATAAGCCTGAACTTAAAAATGTGTTTAATTACAATCTTTTCAAAAGAATGAAGAAGCATTCCACCTTTATCAATACGGGCAGGGGAGCTCAGGTTGCAGAGTTTTCACTTGCATTATCACTTATTCTGCACCCTTCAAGGACATTTGTTGCTGATGTCATAAAGACTGAGTTTTTTCCGTATATCTGTCCTCTTTTCTGGTGTCACAATGCAATTCTTACTCCGCATATTGCAGGAAGCACAGGCAATGAGCCACAGCGAATGGCATACTATATGATGGAAGAAATGGAAAAATTTCTTGCAGATGAAGAAACAGAATATGAGGTTTCTTTTGAAGCACTTGAAAGAATGGCATAGCCCATAAACAGATAAAAAATTGATAGATTAAAGCTGATAAAAAATAAGGAGAAAGCCTAATGATATATGCGAACAGTTTTTCAGGCTCAGATGACAGCGATATTCTTCAGAATGCTATAGATAACAGAAATGCTGACGGCATTGTTATAATCGGTCCTCGCTGTACTGAAACGGAGCCTGAAAGGAAATTCTGGCTTTTGGACAGAGCTATTCTTATTCCTGCAGATACCACGGTAATTCTTCAGAACTGTACAATAAAACTGTCCGATAATTGTCGTGATAATTTTTTTCGTTCAGCTAACTGCGGTATGGGTATTTCATTTCCCGAAAGGATTGAAAATATTCATATCAGGGGAGAAGGACTGTGTACTCTTCAGGGGGCAGATCATCCGAGAGCCACGGGTGACGGCAGTAAAATCCTTAAAAATCCCTGTCCTTATAACAAAGAAGATATTAAGAGGCTCGGTGAATGGACACCTGAGCAATGGCACGATTATTCTTACGGAACAGATGCGGGAAAAGAAGGTGAGTCACAGTACGGTGACTGGCGTGGAATAGGAATTCTTCTTGCCAATGTTGAGCATTTTTCTGTTGAAAATCTTCGTATTGTTGATTCTCACGGCTGGGGTGTTTCTCTTGAAGAGTGTGCCTACGGCCGTGTAAGCCGTATAGAATTCAATGCGCGTATGCATAAGATGATTGACGGACTTCAGAGCAATATGGAAAATCAAGACGGAATAGATCTTCGTAACGGCTGTCATCATATAGTTGTTTCTGACATTTCCGGGGTTACGGGGGATGATATTGTGGCTCTTACTGCTATTGCGGGCAGTGAGTTTTATCCCGGCGGAATACTTCGTAATACCCACGTAATGCATAATGATTGGTCACAAAGGGAGATAGATATTCACGATATTGTTATACGTAATGTTGTGGGATATTCCTGCCATTGCTGTATGGTTCGTCTGCTTCCTGTTTATTCAAGCATTTATAACGTTGTAATTGACGGAATTGTGGATTCTGCACCCCACGGTCAACCAAACGGTTGCGCTTTGTTATTAGGTGAGCTTGACGGAGCTTACGGAAAAATTCTTCCTGACAGTATGAGAAATATAATGATTTCCAATGTGACGTCAGGCGGTCTGCACGCAATAAATATTGCAGGTTATCTGACAGATTCAGTGATTACAAATGTAATTTACAGAGGTCTTTCACCGGACGGAATAAAATACGGCCGTCAAGGCTGTGCAAAGAGCGTAAGTGTTTCAAATTATGTTCACAGTTGTTATAATTATGATTAAAAACTTATGGTATAACAAATCACCCATTGCATTTTATACAGATTAGCTATAAAATGGTTATATAATGAATAATTACGGAGTAGAAATATGAAGTTTATAGCATTGTTTATGTCAATTCTTACTGTATTTATCAATCTTTTTGGTTCGCTTTTCTGCAATACGGAAGATATTGCCGATGATTTTTCTTATAAAGACGAAATGTCTTCCATTTTTTCTGTCAGCCGGGAAAAGTTTTCTTGTGAGCGTGACGGTCTGAAAATCAGCGGAACAGTATTTGTTCCCGACAATAAAACAGATTGTCCTATTGCTGTTGTAAGTCATGGATTTATGGCAAATCAGATACTTTCCTATATTCATGCACAAAATCTTGCTAAAATGGGTTATGCAGTTTTCTGTTTTGATTTTTGCGGCGGGACACTTATCGGTGCAAGTGAAGGTAAAACTACGGAAATGTCCGTATTTACTGAGGTTGAAGATCTTAAAACGGTAATTGCTTATGCAAAAGCCTGCGATTTTACAGACAGTGAGAAAATTGTTCTTGCTGGTTGCAGTCAGGGCGGTTTTGTTTCTGCATTGGCTGCTTCGCAGATGCCCGATGAAATAGACGCTATTATTCTTTTATATCCTGCATTATGTATTCCTGATGATGCAAGAAGCGGACAGATGATGTTTGCAAAATTCGATCCTGAAAATATTCCTGAAACAATCTGGTGCGGTCCTATGAAACTGGGTGATGTCTATGTCAAAGATGTTATAGAAATGGACACTTATGAGAATATAAACGGGTATAACGGAAAAGTGCTTATAATTCACGGCACAGCTGATATTATTGTTGATATTTCCTATGCTTATACCGCTGTTGATACTTACGAAAGTGCAGGCGCAGAGGTTGAATTGAAAGTGATAGAGGACGGCGGACATATGTTTGTTAATCCTGTTCACGCTTACAAAGCTCTTGCTTATATACGTGAATTTATAGCGAAAGTATAAGTAAAATTAATGTTAACGGTATTCAGTTGTAAAATAAACTGTCGTGACAGAATAGTCAGTAGCCGAGTTTATAAATCTGAATTTATTTGCTGAAAAAAAGAGAACAAACAGACTTTTTTACGGTCAGTTTGTTCTCTTTTTTTTAGTTTTTCAGTCAGGTGAACAGTTTTATTATGCCGATTGCACCTGCAATTAAGCCAACGGGGATAAGAAGGAATAACCCACCTGCAAAGATAAGACAAACAATAAACAAGGGAATTGCCAAAGCTATCAGGATAGTGGCAATTATTTTTGTGATACCCCAAGTGATTTTGAATGCAAGGCTGATAGCTTTAATTAATAAAAATACGGCGATTACTGATATAATTATTTCTGTCAATTTAATTTCTCCTTTTTATCTGTATTTGTATTTTTTGCTTTTATTTCAATTCCTATTCTTTTTGCATAAGAGGGATTTTGAGAAATTTTCTCGTATAGTCTTATGGCTGAAATTTTCTGTTGCGGTGACATTTTTTTTCTCTCCTTCATATTTTCTTTTCAATTGTATAATATCGTAATTACAGCAGAAATTGAACAACAAAAAGTGAAAAATCTGATTGCATAAAATTACAATTTGTGCAGATTTTCGGAAATAAAAAAACGGTGCCGAAGCAGAAGTCCGACACCTGTAATTTATTTATCTTTAAGTTGATTATATTTATCTATATTGATTTTTTTGTCAGCTATCATCTGTTCAACCCATAATTGCAGGGTTTCAACAGTAATTGAAATCCGCTCAAGCTCTTTCTGAATTGCTACAAAATCAGCAATTTCAGACTCTTCAATAATTCCGTCTGCCGTAATTTCAATAAGTCGTTCCTGTCGTTTCTTCATTGAATTTAAAGAAGAAAGCATTTCAAGAACAATCTGAGTAAGATCCTTGATTTTGATTTCAGGAACATATTTTTCTCCTATGGGGCATTCTTTTGAACAGTAGTAATTGCACAGGGCAGGCTCACCGTATATTTCAGACAGAAGCAAAATCTCATCGGGAGTTATGGAAAATTTTCCGTTTTCGATCCGTTCAAGTCTTTCAGACTGAAGGGGCTTATTTAATTCTGAAGCCCTGTCGCAGACATCATCTCGAGTCAGATTATGTTCTTTTCGCAATTCCTTATAAACAGTATCAGCCATGTTAAGCCTCCAAACAGTAATATCAGATAGAATTAATTATACTTTCCATAGCTTCAAGTAAAGCTCCTGCTGTTGCAGGACCGACGGAATTTGTTTCTTCATAATGCTTTCTGTCAAAGCTGTCAACAGGAATATTGAAATAGGGGAACCATTCGTGAAGAAGGAAATCGTTTTCGGGAATGATGTATCCTATTTCGTCGTTACAAAGACCGTAAACAAAATTGTGTTCACAGCGTGACATTTCAGAAAGTGCTTTATATGAAGCATCTGTCATATTTGCGGCTTCTTCTGAAGAAAGGAAGTTTCCGCTTTCAAGCTCGGGATAAAGCTCACCGGGAATCATAAAAATGCCGATCTGACGGCTTCCGAATTCCATATATGAAACTTCGGTAATAATTGAAACCTTAGTTTTATCCTCAATTGAGAGGTCGTTGTTGAGAACGCCGATATATCTCGCAAGAAGAAGGGCAGTATTCTCGCAAAGCACATTTACGGAACGTGTCTTAATGTTTACGAGAGGAGCAATTTCTGCTTCATTGTTAATACCGAGGATAAGCGCCGCCACTTTTTTGCCGTATTCTTTTGTGTGTTCAATACAAGCTGTAAGCTCACCCTTGAGGAAAGTGTCAATTTCGCTTCCTGTGATAAGACCGCCTATTGCACCGTTTAAGAAAACGACATTTGCTCCGCCTGTTTTTTTCTGAATTTCCTTTGTCATATAAGCAGGAAAGTCTGCGCTGACAACATTAGTATTACTTCCGAGCATTTCTGCATGACAGGCATAATTTATAATATAGGTGTCATTTGAGCTGTCTGCAGGTTCAAAGCGGATGCTTGTGATAATGCTGTTATAATCAACCGGAGTTCTTGTATCTGTCTGTAAGCCTTCAGCATCAACGGTACCAAAATATAACTTACCGTCTTTTCTTGTTTTGTAGGACTCTATAATTGTAAGAGCAACCTTTTCTTTAAGCGAAATCATATACTCATCATTTTTTCCGTCAGAATAAAATGCCGAGCCCCAGAGTCCTTGAGTATCTATTGCAGAATGTGTATGAGTGGCAGAAATGTTTATTGATTTCAATGAGGGAATTTCACCGCTTTCAATAACCTTCTGTCTGATATCGTTTATGTCTGCTCTGCTGATGCCGACACAGTCTATAGCACAGATAACAACACCGCCTCTTCCGGTATTATCATCAAGGTAAACAGCCTTAGCAAGCATATCATCAAGAACACCCGTTGCAGGATTATTTGTATTATAGCCTGCGATATAGTATGTATCGGATGTAACATCATCAGGTGTCAGAACAGCACTGGCAAATCCCACGGTCCACTTTTCTCCGACAGTATCAGAAAACACATTATCACCGGGAAGCATATATTCTTCTTCAGCTTCAAGTGTTGTAAACATTGAATTTGGAACTGCGAGAGTTACTAATGTCAGAAGTGCGGATATGATTTTTCTTACCAAAGCGGGAAGTCCGAGAAATCGTAAAATTTCCATTATCTTTTAGCTCCATTCTTTTATGAGTTTTTCAAATGCTTTAGAGAAAGCAGATGCTGTGTATGAGCCTGTAGAAACAGTTTCCTCATAATGTCCGTCTTCATTTGATGCGGAATAATCATTATCGGGAACTATGTAGCCGACAGCATCATTACAAAGTCCGAATACAAGAATTTCATCATTTTCGTCAAAATAAGTATTGAGTGCCGCATGAGGATATTCCGTACCGTTATAAGCCTTATCTGCTGAATAGAAGCCGCCGTAAACGAGCTCAGGCATCACTTCACCCGGTGCTTCAATGATTTTGATATTTTTGCCTATTTCCAGGTATCCGATTTCGCTTGTAAGATAAACCTTACCGTTTTCCTTGAATGCTGTTGCATTACAAAGTCCTGCATTTTCTGCAAGCAGGAAAACAAAATTATTTATTTCAAAATCAACCTGAGCGTGTCTGATATTAAGAATAGGCTCAACAGCTTCACCGTTTTCAGCAAGTGAATAAAGAATATCAGCTACAATAAGTGAATAATCCTGCATTTTTTCGAATGCTGTGAGTTCATTTGAAATTCCTACTCTGTAATCGGTGTTAATGTATATAGCACCGCCGATTGCACCCTGAATAAAAATAAAGTCGGCATTTTTCTCTGTTGTTACGGCTTTTTCAACATAGTAAGGGAAATCACCTGAAAGCTCAGAATTGCTCCAATCGGTATTAACCGGATGTGCACCGAAATTTGTTATGTAAATCTCTTTTTTTGCACTGTCATTGGGAACAAAGCGGAAAAGGTGAATTTTTTCATCTATGGAATAAGGAGCTCTTCCGTCATAGAACATTTCGGGGCAGACTTTAGCGGAATAATAAAGAGTTCCATCTGCTTTTGTGTTATAAGCTTCTCTTATTGCAGCTGCAGTTTTTTCTATGACTGAGTTAATATATGCTTCATTTCTTCCGCTTTTAGGAATATTTCCCCACAGACCTTGTGTGTCAATAGCACTATGGCAGTGAGTTGAACCGACATCAATACTGATAAGCTTTCCGTCACCTGTAATATCAGAAAGCAGCTTACGGATTTCTTTGATATCGTTATTCATAAAGCCGACGCCGTCAATCCAGGCAAAAGCTGCGGCGCCTCTTCCCGAGTTATCGTCAAGAACCACAGCTCTTACGCATAAATCATCAATTACACCTGTTGCTTCCTGTGCAGGAAATTTAAGATATCCGCCGAGAAAATATCTTGTTTCGGTTATATCCTCAGGCGTAAGACTTCTGCGAGCAAAGCCGACTGACCAGTATTCAGAAACGGCTTCATCAATAAAGCTGTCTGAGCCTTCAAGAAAACTACTGCTGATTGCTTCAACAGGGCGTGAGTCATATCCTGTTTTTGTTGCACTCTGCAAAACCGCATTAAGAAGTAAGGGAAGCCCCATAAGCACTGCCATTATTGCAGAGAACCATCTGTATAAAACGACCATAAATAAAACCTCCGTCAGTTTAATAGTTCTTTTAACTCTTCCTTTATGTCGATATCATTTGACAATCGTGCAGGAATAGAGTTGTATTTATCAATCAGAGCAAGTATTTCAGTTTTTTCTAAAGCCTCTCTGTTTTGAACAAATGAGAAAATCTTATCAAAAAGCTCACAGACAATAAAGAATTTTTCGGACCATTTTGTAAGCTCTTTGCATATAGGAATATCTTTCGTCAGATATTCACGGCAAATGTGCATTTTATCAAGGTATTCTTCTGCTATAGAAAATGCAGTTGCCTTGTCGCCTGATTTATAAGAATTTTCTATTCTGTCAAGAGTTTCGTACATACGTCTTGAGTTAGAGTCTTTCAGACACGATGTATAAAGATGATCGGCAAAAACAATAAATGCTTCTGCATAAGCTTCCCCGATAACCTGTCTTATTGCATCTTCCCATGATGCCTGTGGATTGTAACCTTCACTGTCCCACAGGTAATCGGCAACGGTTATCAACGGAATTTTTGAACATTCGGCATATTCCATACAGTTTGAAATTATTCCCTCTGAATATTTCCATAAATCACCGTCACGGTTAATAATAGGGGAAAGGTGCATTTCATTATACATAGCACAGTCGTTTACGGGATAATTATCCCAATAAAGCGGCTTGTGATGTGTGTTTTCGATAAATTTAACAGCTTCCATACTTGTAAGCTCACGGGAGCATATATCTCTTCCGGTCCAGAACACTGAAATAAGAGGTGAAATATTCTGACCGAGCTTTGATATGTAATATTCATTTCCCTTACCGTGATACAAGGTGGGGCACACTGTAAGGCTTACAGATGTATCAATTTCTTTTAACGCATCATAATAGCGGTTAATAAGTGAAATATGGGCATTTACCGTTTCCCCGAAAAGCGCTTTATCATCGGAAAATTCAAGCTCATCATCAATATCATCAAGCAACAGTCCGAAATTTCTTATGCCGATCGAATAAAGCTGTCGGGATTTATTTATTATAGCATTGAACTCATTTTCATCGGAGTACCTCATTGAAAGTCCCGGGGCTATGCACCAATAAAAATCCATATAATATCTTTCAGATGCATCAACAAGCTCTTTAAGTCTTGAAAGCTCTGTTTCCGGATAAGCATCTCTCCATTTTTCACGGTGATATAAATCGTCCTTAGGAGCGTAATATACCGTATTCATTCTGTTCTTTGCCATAAGAGCCATAAAAGATTTACGTTTTTCGTGACTCCAGGGAGGGCCGTAAAAGCCTTCAATATATCCTCTTACTCTGAATGAGGGGTTGCAGATATATTTTCCGTCACATAAATTATCCTTGCTTATACGTTTTGCAATATCGCATAATCCGTAGAATGCACTTTTTTCTCCTGAACATTCAACAGTAATGTCCGAGCCGGAAATGTTAAGTATGTATTTTTCGTTTGTAAGTCTTTGCGACTTTTCACAGTATGAAGTAAGCCTTGAATTAAGATATGATATTCTTATATCAAAGTCCTTCAATACATCACCGAAAAGCTCTGAAAATGCAGGAATATTATACAAAAACATCACCTCACAATAAATAATACAGTAAAAATATGAATAATTCAATATCTCAGGTATTAAAAACATTGATTTTAATCATAGCTGATGTTAAGATTTATTAAATGAAAGGGGAGCAGGCTATGAATATAATACCTTATGAGCCAAAATATAAGGAAGACGTGCATTTTGTTTGTCTTAACAGTGAAGGCCCTTGTAAAAGCTCAAAGCGAGGAATAAATTTTGCATTGGCTGTTTACTGTGATTATTATCTGGAAAATGAACCTGAAAACTGTTTTGTTGCGGTTGATGATAGTGATAAGGCTGTCGGATATATTATCTGTGCAGAAAATTTTGATGTGTTCAGAAAAAGATTTGCGGATGAATATTACACAAGAATAAAAAAATGGGAATTCCGTCGAAGGAAATCAGCCATAAGATCAATTGTTCCCCACGAAAAATATAAAAATGAATACCCCGCACATCTGCACATAGATATATTACCTGCATATCAACGAAAGGGATTAGGTCAAAAAATGACGGATGTACTTTTAGGACATCTGAAACAAAAGGGCGTAAAAGGTCTTATGCTTACTACATGGATTAAAAATGTGAAGGGCAGAGGCTTTTACGATAAATACGGCTTTTCTTTGCTTGAGGAAACAAAAAACTGTGCCGTTTACGGCATAAAGCTTTGAAGCAGCATTTTAGTGATGAGCCTGAAGGTCAGAAAAACAATTTTGAAAACTGATTGCAAAAGGAGCAGACTATGTCAGTAGAATTTGAATTACACACAGACGTTTTAGTGCTTGGCAGCGGTCCTTCCGGATTTGCTGCAGCATATACTGCTGCAAAGAACGGCGCAAGAGTTATTGTTGTTGAACAAAACGGAGATGTGGGCGGTATTTCTACGTCGGGGCTTATGAGTCATTGGACCGGCAGCTGTAACAGTCCTTTGTTTAACGAAATATTAAGAAGAAGCGCTCTGAAGAATGAGGGTGAATTCTACAACAGAATAACCAATATAATTGATCCCGAAAAACTGAAAACTCTTTATCTGGAGCTTCTTTATGAAGTAGGCTGCCGTGTAATGCTTTATACCTTTGCAGATGATGTAATCTGTGACGGAGATAAGGTTCTCGGTGCCACTGTTGTCAACAAGTCAGGAAGAACAGATATTTATGCAGATATAACAATTGATGCTACAGGTGACGGAGATATTGCCGCAAAAGCCGGAGCGCAGTTTATTCTCGGCAGAGAAAGTGACAATAAAATGCAGCCGGCAACACTGATGTTCAAGGTTGGCGGTGTTGATTACAGCCGTGCCGTATTTTTAGGTTCGTTTGAATCTACCTATGAAGTTCCTGAAGGTGAGCTTCAGGCTCTTGCAAAAGAGCATATTCCGGCACCGGCGGGGCATATTCTTACTTATAAAACAACTCTTCCGGGAATTGTTACCTGCAATATGACAAATGTAATTGACATCGACGGTACAAATGCCGAAGATTTAACCAGAGCAACGCTTATTTGCAGAAAACAGATAGATGATATCGTAAGCTATTTAAGAAGGTTTGTTCCCGGATACGAAAACTGTTTTGTCGTAAGTTCTGCATCACTTATGGGGATTCGGGAAACAAGACATTTTAAGGGTAAATATACTTTAACTGAGCAGGATATTCTTGAAGCAAAGGTTTTTGACGATTACGTTGTGAAAGACGCCTATTTTAATTTTGACGTTCATAATATTACGGGTGCGGGCCTCGATAAAACAGGCGCACAGAAGCATTTTGCACAAAAGAACGGATATACAATTCCTTACCGATGTCTTATTCCGCAGGTGAAAGAAAATCTTCTGCTTTGCGGCAGAAATATTTCAGGTAGCCATATTGCACATTCTAATTTCAGGGCTATGCCCATTTGTGTCGGGATAGGAGAAGCTGCAGGTGCGGCGGCATATATTTCTGTGTCACGAAAGCTTAATCTTAATGATATAGATGCTAAGGAAATCAGAAGCATTATAGGTATTTGATAATTTAATCAGATTTTTTCTGCAGAATTGCATTTTGCCTTTTAAGAAAATAGGGAAACAGAATTGTTTTTTTATGTACAATGAACTGTGAGGCTTGCTCGTAGTATAAGCGTAAAGCTTTCTGATGCTTTACAGATTTAATTATTAATGGGTTCTTATATGTCTTAAAGCAGTAAGAACCCGTTTTGTATTTATTTGATTGGTATATGTTGACAATAAACATGCTTTTATTTATAATAAATATTAATTGTGGCGAATTTGCAGATAATGACTATGTTTCCGTATGTTTGCGGAAGCTTATTTAAGAAAGGTAGAAGAATAATGACTTTTCATCTTCATGGGGTACACGTTCCCCACAGGAAAAATACTCAGAAAAAACCTGCTGTTTCCATCGAAACTCCTCAGACTGTGACTATTCCTATGTCAATGCATATCGGTAAGCCTGCAAGAACTGTTGTTAAGGTCGGCGATATGGTGAAGGTCGGAACAAAGATAGGTGAGGCAGACGGAGTAGTATCTTCAAATATCTATTCAAGTGTATCCGGCAAGGTAATAAAACTTGTCGATTATTTATTATACGGAGGAACAGCAACTACAGCTGTGGTTATTGAGTCTGACGGTGAAATGACCGTAGATGAAAGTATTGCAGTGCCTACGGTAAACAACAGTACGGAGCTTGTTGCCGCTATCAAGGAAAGCGGTATTGTGGGACTCGGCGGCGCAGGTTTTCCCACTCACGTTAAGCTTGATGTTGATCCGTCACGTATAGAATATCTCATTATAAACTGCGCTGAATGTGAGCCTCACGTTACAAGCGATACAGTTACGATGCTGACACGTGCCGATGATATGATATACGCTTTACAGGCACTTAACCGCTATCTCGGAATAAATAATGTTATTGTCGGTATTGAGAACAATAAAAAGGAAGCCATTTCTTCAATGAAAAAAATGGCTGACAGCATCAAGGATTTTTCTGTTAAAGTAAATTCCTTGCCTTCTCTTTATCCGCAGGGCGGAGAAAAGGTGCTCATTTATCATACTACAGGCAGAAAGGTTCCCGTCGGTAAGCTGCCTATTGATGTTGGTTGTGTTGTGATTAACTGCACCACTCTTGCTGCTATCGGTGCATATCTTAAAACGGGTATGCCTCTTGTTGAAAAATGCGTGACTGTTGACGGTGGTGCCGTAAAAAATCCGCAGAATGTAATTGCACCTATAGGTACGTCTGTCAATAACCTTTTTGAATTTTGCGGCGGTCTTACAGAAGAGCCTTCAAAGATTATTTACGGCGGACCTATGATGGGTATTACGGTTCCTTCTTCCGATGCATCTGTTCTGAAGAATACCAATGCCGTTCTTGCTCTTACAAAAAAAGAAACGAAGCTCCCCAAAACCACTGCCTGCATCCGTTGCGGTGCCTGTATCAATACCTGTCCCTTCGGACTTGCTCCTGCGGCTATATCAAGAGCTTATGATAATAAATCTGCAGAAACACTTGTTGAATTAAACGTTGATGCCTGTATGGAATGCGGATGCTGCAGTTTCGTCTGTCCTGCAAACCGTCCTCTTGTGCAGAAGAATAAGCTTTCAAAACAACTCCTCAGAGAAGAAAGAATTAAGGAGGAAAAAAGAAAATGAGTTCAATGACAAAAATAGCAGTTTCGCCTCATATTCATTGCGGTCGTTCTACGGGTGGAATTATGCGGGATGTGATAATTTCATTACTTCCCGTAACAATTGCAGGTACGGTTATCTTCGGTCTTAAATCCTTACTTGTTATTGCCGTCTGCGTTATCTGCTGTGTTGCTTTTGAAGCACTCTTTAATCTGTTAACAAAAAGAGAGCAGACCGTAGGAGATTGTTCTGCTGTTGTTACAGGTCTTTTACTTGCACTTAATCTTCCTGCCGATATTCCTCTCTGGCAGTGTGCAGTAGGTGCATTGTTTGCGATTATAATTGTAAAATGTCTTTTCGGCGGTATCGGCTTCAATCTTGTAAATCCTGCGCTCACAGCCCGAGTATTTATGCTCATTGCCTTCAGTTCATTGGCAGTTACTTCTTTCCCTGTTGATGTTACTGCAGGTGCTACACCTCTTGTTGCAGAAGAATTCCCCTCACTTTTTGAGCTTTTCTTCGGCAAGTACGGCGGTGCTATCGGTGAAACCTGTTCAGTTGCATTATTTTTAGGCGGTATATATCTTATTATCCGCCGTGTAATTACATGGCACATCCCCGTTGTGTTTATCGGAACAGTATTCGTATTCTCCTTGTTTATGGAAGGCTTTGATGTATTGTCTGCATTATCGCTCATCTTATCAGG
Source organism: Acutalibacteraceae bacterium (assembly GCA_045591285.1). Classification (GTDB taxonomy): domain Bacteria; phylum Bacillota; class Clostridia; order Oscillospirales; family Acutalibacteraceae; genus RUG806. Next base: position 49,368 of record JAZNSP010000008.1, on the reverse strand, counting down.
CGGTTTGTTCCTTGGCGCTATCTTTATGGCAACCGACTATGTTACTTCACCTGCAACTCCCGCAGGTAAGGTTATATACGCGCTCGGCGCAGGCTTACTTACTTGTCTTATCCGTTATTTCGGAACATATCCCGAAGGGGTATCCTTTGCCATTCTGTTTATGAACATTCTGACTCCTTATATCAGTAAATGGACCGCAAGAAAGGTATTTGGAACAGGAGGTAACAAGTAATGAAAAAAAGTGTTAAAAATATTTCAGTATTTGTCTGTATATGTGCAGTAATAACAATACTTCTTGCTGTTACCAATTCTGTTACGGCTCCTATAATTGAGCAGAATCAGAATGCATCTGCAAATGCGGCTCTTCTCGAGGTTATGCCTGACGGTGAAGGCTTTGAAGCAGTTGATATCAGCTCATTAACACTTCCTGCAACAGTTTCCGAGGTTTATAATGAAACAAGCGGAAAAGGTAATGTTGTAAAGCTTGTGACATCAGGCTACGGCTCTGATATGGTAATTATGTGCGGTGTCAGCTCTGACGGTGTTGTTACAGGTGCTGTTTGCCTTTCATCAAATGAAACTCTCAGTAAGGAAAAAACGTACGGTGAGTCATTTAAGGATAAGGATTCCGCAGGTGTTGATGCTGTTGATATTATTTCAGGTGCAACAAAAACAACAGAGGCTTACAAAAATGCTGTTAAGGATGCACTTAATACCGCTATAATTGTGGGCGGCGGTTCTGTTGACATAAGAAGTGATGAAGAAATTCTTCAGGATAATCTTAAAACCGCCTTACCCGAAGGGGAAAACTTTACAAATGTATTCCTTGTAGAAGATATATCCTGTGCAGATGCTATATATGAAGCTGACAACCAGGCAGGTTACGTTTTTGTTGTCGGTGAACAGTTTATCGGTGTAAGCTATGACGGAACTGTTCTTACAGAAGGCATTGAAAATGCCGATGAGCTTACAGCTGCAGTAACAATTCTTCAGAGTACCGTTTTTGAAGATGTTGATTTCTCAGCCTTTGAGGAGCTTACTTATGTTCTCTCTGCAAAGAAGACAGCATCAGGTAATTTCGTCGTTGAAACAAGAGGCGCAGGCTACGGTATAAAGGGCGGCGATGAATATCATCCGGCTTCAAATGAATATATTGTAGTCCGTGTTGCAATATCTGAAGACGGCAGAATACTCGACTGTATAACCGTTTCAGAGGCTGAAACAGACGGACTGGGTGATGCCTGTGCAGATGAAGAATTCTACGGTCAGTTTGACGGAAAAACAGAGTCTGATTACACTGAAATTGATGCTATAAGCGGTGCGACTCTTACAACAAACGGATATATTCAGGCAATTGAACGTGCATTTACCGCTGTAAATACTATGAAAGGGGGCAACTGATAATGAAAAAGGATAACAACGTTTCCGTACTGTTAAACGGAATACTTAAAGAAAATCCCGTGCTTGTGCTCATTCTCGGTACTTGTCCCACACTTGCAACAACTAATACGGTTGACGGTGCATTCGGTATGGGTGTTGCCGCCCTTGCCGTTCTTGTATTCTCCAATATTTTTATTTCGCTTACAAGAAAAATCGTGCCCGACTCAATGCGAATTCCTTGCTATATCGTTATTATAGCAGGCTTTGTAACAATCGTTAAACTTCTTATACAGGCGTTTCTTCCCGACCTTTTTGTTTCTCTCGGTGTTTATCTTGATCTTATCACCGTAAACTGTATCATTCTCGGCCGTGCTGAAATGTTTGCAAATAAAAATCCCGTTATCAAATCTGCTCTTGACGGAATTGGTATGGGACTCGGTTTTACCCTTGCGCTTTGTCTTATGGCAATAATCCGTGAAATATTCGGTGCCGCTTCATTTGCAGGAATTGCAATTCCCTTTATGGAAAACTATAAAATTGAATTCCTTACAAAAGCTCCCGGCGGTCTTCTTGTTTTCGGTATGCTTATTGCTCTTATTCACGTTGTTACAAAGGGTAAGGCACCTGTTAAAAAATCTTTCTCCTGTGAGGGCTGTCCAAATGCGGCAACCTGTCACGGTGAAGGCTGTGCAGAGAAAGGAGCTGAGGCTTAATGGATATGTTTAAAGTTCTTATTGTTATTCTTCTTTCTTCGGTTCTGGTTGATAACTATGTTCTCAGCCGTTTCCTCGGTATCTGTCCATTCCTCGGTGTATCAAAAAAGCTTGATCAGGCCGTTGGTATGGGTGCCGCTGTTACAATTGTTATGCTTCTTGCTACCGCTGTAACGTGGCCCATTCAGAAATTTGTCCTTGATACACTTAATCTCGGATATCTTCAGAATATCGTATTTATTCTTATTATAGCAAGTCTTGTTCAGATGGCAGAAATGCTTATAAAGAAGTTTTCTCCTTCCTTATATAAGGGACTTGGTGTTTATCTTCCTCTGATTACTACCAACTGTGCTGTTCTTGGTGTTACCATCAATAATATTATTGACGGATATTCCTTTGTTGAGTCAATTGTAAGCTCTCTCGGATGCGGACTTGGTTTCTTGCTTGCAATGGTGCTGTTCTCAGGACTTCGTTCACGTATTGATGAAACCAACGTACCTGAGCCCTTCAAGGGACTTGCCGTAACATTGATTGCCGCTTCATTTATTTCACTTGCATTTATGGGTTTTGGCGGTATAGTAGAAAACATTTTTGCTTAATAAGGGGTAACAGAATATGGATATTTTAATTGCATTTATTGTAATGTTCGCTATTGCACTGATTGCAGGTATTCTGTTGTCGGTATTCTCACGTTTCTTTTCAGTTCCCGAAAATCCCGTAAAAAAAGAAATCAGAGAATGTCTTCCCGGTATAAACTGCGGTGCTTGCGGATATAAAGGCTGTGACGACTATGCTGAAGCTCTTGCCGAAGGCGGTATAAATCCCGGTCTTTGTATTCCCGGAGCACAGAAGGTTGCAGATGAAATTGCTGCTATTCTCGGAGTTGAAGCAACTCCCTTTAACGATATGGTTGCTTTCGTTGCCTGTAACGGTACTTGTGATGCAGTTTCTCTTACTGCAGATTATGAAGGAATAAGCACTTGTAAGGGTGCGGCCATGATTTTCGGCGGCCCTAATTCCTGCCGTTTCGGCTGTCTTGGCTACGGCGACTGTGCCGCTGCCTGTCCTGCAGATGCTATATGTATTGTTGACGGTGTTGCACGTATAAACACAAGTCGTTGTCTTGGCTGCGGCTTATGTACGGGAATTTGTCCCAAGAAAATTATTTATATGGTTTCTCAGCATACTTCTACTGTTGTTCAGTGTAGTAATAAACAGAAGGGGGCAGATGCGCGTAAGGCTTGTAAGAATGCGTGTATTGCCTGTAAAAAGTGTGAAAAGACCTGTGAATTCGGTGCAATAACAGTTAAGGATAATCTTGCAGTTGTTGATTACGAAAAATGTACCAATTGCGGTGAATGTGTAAAGGCTTGTCCCACAGGCTGTCTTAAATCAGTTCATTTTCCGAATATTCCTGAGGATGTATCCCATGAGGAATTGCTTGACTGATATGGAAAAATCAGAAAAAATGAATAAGCACCATGTCCGTAACGATATTATTCTTATTGCAGTGCTTTTTTTGTTTGCTACCCTTGGCGGAGTATATCTCTTCTTTTTCCGTGAAGCAGGAAATACTGTAACGGTTACTGTTGACGGTGAGCTTTACGGTGAATATTCATTAAATGATGATATTGCTGTTGATATTATCACCGGTACGAATAACGAGCAGTTTAACCTTCTTGTCATAAGCGAAGGAAAGGCGAGTGTAGAAAAGGCCTCCTGTCCTGACGGAATATGCTCGGATCACAGTGCGGTTTTCCGTGACGGGGAAAGCATTATATGCTTACCTAATAAGGTAGTTATCACTGTAAATTCACATATACAGTCAGATGCTCCTGATGCGGTTGCATAAGAAGGAGGTTGTTTATGAATAAAAAAGCAAAAACAATCACCTTTATTGGTTTGTGTACGTCTTTAGCACTTGTATTTGCTTATATTGAAGCGCTTTTACCGCCTTTGTTTCCCTCTGTTCCCGGAATAAAAATGGGATTGCCTAACATAATAATTATATTCCTCTTATACCGTTACGGTGCAAAAACTGCATTTTTTGTTTCGTTGCTGAGAATGGCTCTCGTAACCCTGCTTTTCGGAAATGCGGTTGCATTTCTTTACAGTCTTGCCGGCGGAATTCTCAGCTTATGTCTTATGATAGTTCTGAAAAAATTTGATTTTCTTTCTGTTGTCGGAATAAGCATTATTGGCGGTGTTTCGCATAATGTAGGTCAGATTCTGGTTGCGATGCTTCTTCTTGACACTACACAAATTGCATATTATCTTGTTGTTCTGACTTTTACCGGAGTTGTTGCAGGAATTTTTATCGGTTTTTGCGGTGCTGTGCTTATTAAAAAAATTCCTGAAAAGATAATTAAAAACTGAAAAGTTGTTGACAATTTTTTTAAGTTATAGTAAACTTTGTATGTTTGTGAAAAAAACAACAAATTTCTAAAGGAGAATTTATTATGAAAAAAGTTCTTTCTCTCGCACTTTGCATGGTTTTGGTTCTTGCAACATTCCTTGTTGCCGGATGCTCAAATGATGCTACAGAAACAACTATAGAATCCTCAACAGAAGCTTCAGCTCTCAAGTTCGGTGCCGGTATTTATACAAGCACTCCCGCAACAACAGATGCTACAGAAGACAAAGAAGGTACCGGTAAGCTTGATGTTACCTTCGCTGCTGTAACAGTTGATGCTGAAGGCAAAATTGTTGCTTGTGCTCTTGACACAGCAAGTAACACAGTTAAGTTTACAACAGACGGTAAGGCTGTTGCTAACGAAGAGTTCAAAACTAAGTACGAGTTTGGCAACGATTATAATATGGTTGCTTACGGCGGTGCTGCAAAGGAATGGTTTGAACAGGCTGATGCCTTCGAAGCACTTGTTGCAGGTAAGACTCTTGAAGAAGTTAAGGCTTTAGTTGCAGAAGAGAATAAAGGTAATGATGACGTTATTGCTGCTGGCTGCACAATTATGATCAATGAATTTGTTGCTGCTATCGAAAGTGCATATAATGCTGCTGCAGAGTCAAACGTTACTGCTGATGCTGCACTCAAGGTATCAGCTGTTACAGAACAGACCTGCACAGATGCAACAGAGGATAAGGACGGAAGCAATAAGGTTTCAACTACTGTTTTTGCCGCTGCTGTTGATGCAGAAGGTAAGGTTGTTGCTGCTTCAAGTGACTGTGTAGAACTTGCTTTCACATTTGATACAAAGGGTGCTTCTACTCTTGATACAACAAAGGCTGTTGTTTCCAAGAAGGACCAGGGCGCTGACTACGGTATGGTTGCTTACGGCGGTGCTGCAAAGGAATGGAATGAACAGGTTGCTGCTTTTGATGCTCTTTGCATCGGCAAGACTGCTTCTGAAATCGCTGAACTTGTTGCTGAAGACGGCAAGGGTGTTGAAGATGTTCAGTCTGCAGGCTGCACAATTTATGTATCAGGTCTTGTAAAGGCAGCTTCCAAAATCGGATAAAAAATGAAAGAAAAGGGGAGAGTTTTCTCCCTTTTTTGTTTGTCTTGGTATTATGAAAATTAAAGTAATATGTATGATAATTTCGGTTTGTATGTTGATAAGCATTCTGTTTTCCTCGTGCACGTCGGAGGTGTCACAGAAAAATAAATATTCAACTCAATCATTCGATTATTTTGATACTGTTTCTGTTATTACAGGTTATGAAGAAACAAAGGAACAGTTTGATAAGGTTGCTGATGACATTTTTTCACAGCTTTCTGAGTATCATAAATTATATACAATTTATCACAGATTTGAAGGTGTTGAAAACCTCTGTACCGTTAATGAATTGGTTGACGGGGAGCACAGAACCGTAACAGTTGACAGAAAAATTATTGATTTGCTTCTGTATGCTGCTGAAATGTATGATGTAACTGACGGTATGCTTAATATTGCCATGGGAAGTGTTCTTTCATTATGGCACGACTACCGTACTGTCGGTGCGGATAATCCTTCTGAAGCTATGCTTCCGCCTATGGAAAAGCTGAAAGAAGCGGCGTTACACACTGATATTTCAGGAATGATAATTGACGAAGAAAACTCCACTGTAACGCTTACAGATCCGTTAATGAGGCTCGATGTCGGTGCAATTGCAAAGGGATATGCCACGGAGCAGATTGCAAAATATCTTGAAGAAAAAGGTATCAGCGGATATGTTCTCAATATCGGAGGAAATGTCCGTACGGTCGGCACTAAAGCAGACGGAAGTCCTTGGACTGTAGGAATTGAAAACGGAAATGACGACGGTTATCTTGCCTATCTGCTCTTAGACGGACAATCGGTTGTTACAAGCGGCTCTTATCAGAGATATTATATTGTTGACGGTAAGAAGTATCATCATATAATCCACCCTGATACACTTATGCCGTCAGAGGATTATTTATCTGTTTCCGTTGTGACTTCAGACTCAGGAATGGCTGATGCTTTATCTACAGCACTTTTTTGTATGTCACAGGAGGAAGGAAACAGACTTATTGAGTCAATTCCTGATACCGAGGCTATGTGGGTAAGAGAAAACGGTGAAATTACTGTTTCTTCAGGTTGGAATAATTTTGTAAAATAATGAGCAAAAATCTACAAAATTTATCTTGATTGTAAAATATAATTGGTGTATAATGCTAATATATCCATTAAGGAGGATTTTGTATGTCAACTATAGATACAGTAAAGTATGAAACCAAGCGTAAAAATCTGTTTTTGCGTGTAGCTCCCGGACATTTTGCTACGAGTAACCGTCACACAAATTATTATATTGATGTTGTTTCACAGAAATCACGTCTTTCAGAAGCAAAGGCCGTAGCAGAAGAATTAGCATCCTATTATTATGCCGATACAAAGGTTGATACTGTTCTTTGTCTTGACGGAACCGAGGTTATTGGTGCTTGCTTTGCAAATTTCCTTACCAAGTCCGATAACATTATAAACATGAATGCCCATAAATCTATATATGTTGTTTCCCCTGAATACACAAGCGGAAATCAGATTTTGTTCCGTGATAATATAGTTCCTATGATTAAGGATAAAAATATTATGATTCTTGCTGTTTCTGTTTCTTCAGGAAAAACAATACTTGCGGCTATTGATGCCATTAGATATTACGGCGGTAAGGTTTCAGGAATTTCAGCAATATTCTCAACAGAAAAAGAGTGTATCGGATATCCTATCCTTTCTATATTTGATCCTAATGACCTTGAGGGATATCAGGTATGGCGTCCCCACGAATGTCCCTTGTGCAAGTCAGGTATGAAGATTGACGCTCTTATGAACAGCCACGGTTTTTCAAAGCTTTGATTTTTTGCTGGATGAAAAAATTATAATATATAAATTCAGGCGGTGTAGCTTCACAGTGAGGTTACACCGTTTTCTCATTTAAGTGTAAAAGATAAATTCAGTAAGAATAGTTTTCTTACAAAATCTTAATGTTGCTCACATTGAAAAAACGAAATAAAACTGTATAATATAATTATAAACTCTTCAAGGGCGGTGAGAGAATGAAAGCAAAAATACTTCTTGTTGAAGATGACGTTTATCTTCGTGAAGGCTTGTGTGAGCTTCTTATAAAGGAAGGCTATGAGCCTGTTTCTGCAAGTAATTGCAGGGAAGGCAGAAAGCTTTTCAGTGAAGAAAAATTTGATCTTATAATTCTTGACGTTATGCTTCCTGACGGAAACGGACTTGAGCTATGCACCTTTATTCGATCTGTGGGTTCAGATGCTCCTGTTTTATTTCTCACAGCCTGTGATGAGGAGTTTCAGATTGTCCGAGGACTTGACATCGGAGCAGACGATTATGTTACTAAACCCTTCAGGCTTCTTGAGCTTCTTTCCCGTATCCGTGCTCTTCTTCGCAGAAAAACTGTGACAACAACGTATCAGTTTGGTGATATTTTTGTTGATATATCAAATATGACCGTAAAGAGAAACGGTGAAGTGCTGTTTCTCACACCAACTGAATTTCAGATTTTATCTGCTCTTATTCAGAATAGCGGTATTATCGTTACCCGTTCCTCTCTTTTGCAGAAAATCTGGGACTGTGACGGAAATTTCATTGATGATAACACTCTTTCTGTGCACATCAGCCGTCTTCGTGATAAAATTGGTGCTGAGCATATAACAACCATTCGCGGAAGCGGTTACAGATGGGAGAAATAATATGAATGAAAAATTTCTGATTGTTGCTCTTGCGGTTATTTCGGTGCTTTGTGCAGTTTTGACGGCTTATATTATCATTAATAAAAAGAAAATCCGCGCTTTGACACATAGTATAGATAAATTCATAAAAAACGGCACTGTTACAGAGCTTTCAACCTCAGACGGAGATTTTGCTCATTTACAGAGTAACATCTGTGAACTTGAAACAAGGCTTATTCAGGAGTGTGAATATACCAAGCTTGAAGCTAAAAACAATACCGAATTTATTTCCGATATTTCCCACCAGTTGAAAACGCCGCTTGCAGGACTTCGTCTTTACTGTGAAATGGAGCATAATACAAATCCGAGCAGTCACACGGAAAAAGAGCTTGAACTAATCGGAAAGATGGAAAAGCTTATATATAACGTGCTCAGGCTTGAAAAAATCCGCAGTGATACTTACGTGATGAATTTTGAAGAAACGGAGCTTTTTTACATTCTGATTGACCTTAGAGCAGAGTTTTTGGCACTGTTTCCCGAAAAAAGCATCAATGTTTTAGGGGGAGGCACTCTCAGGGCAGATAAGGTGTGGCTTCGTGAGGCGTTAGGAAATATTATAAAAAATGCCTGTGAGCACACAGATGATAAGGGTAAAATCAATATTCTTATCGAACAAGCCGAGAATAGTGTCAGCTTGATAATTGAAGACAACGGCGGCGGTGTAACAGAAAATGAGCTTTATTTACTGTTCAGAAGATTTCACCGCACAGTGAATGCCTCTCCTGACAGTGCGGGTATAGGTCTTTCTGTTACAAGGGCAATAATTGAAAAGCATCACGGCACAATTTCAGCGGAAAACGGTGAAGAAGGACTTCGTATCTCAATGTGCTTTCCTATGATTGACGGCAATCTGAAGCTGTGAACAATTCTCTATGTAATTTATATATTTTCAGTTCGGGCACAGGAAAAATGTATTTTGTCTGTGCCCGAAAAGTTTTACTTTATAGGAAATCCCTTCCTGTAAAGAAAAAAGAATATATGTCCCGCCGAACGGAAAGCAAGTAAATCTTCTCTGTGGACTATCCGAAAACGTTTCGCCGCAGGGCGTACGGCGAAGCCGTTTTCTTGTCTTACGTAATTGTAAGGTAAAAGTCACTATAACGTAAGAAAGAACGTATATTATAGAATTACAAAGCTAAAAGGAGTCTTCTTATGAATATTTTAGAATGTAAAAATCTTACAAAAGAATATTTGAGCGGTGAAAACGTTGTTAAGGCAGTTGATGACGTATCCGTAACCTTCAGTAAAGGTGAATTCTGTGCGATTACGGGGCCATCGGGTTCAGGTAAATCTACTTTTCTGCACGTTATGTCTTCTTTGGAAAATCCCACAAGCGGAGAGGTTCTGTACGGAGATAAATCGCTATTTTCGTATAATGATAACCAGCTTTCAATTCTTCGCCGCCGCCGTTTCGGCTTTGTTTTTCAGGCATATAATCTCGTTCAGGAGCTTACAGGCTATGAAAATATTCTTCTTCCTGTTATGCTTGACGGTAAAAAGCCCGATGAAGAATATATAGGTAAAATTATTGAAATGTTGGGTATTTCTGACAGATTACATCATCTGCCCTCAGCACTTTCAGGCGGTCAACAGCAGAGAATTGCTATCGCAAGGGCATTGGCAAATAAGCCTGCAATACTTTTTGCCGATGAGCCTACGGGTAATCTTGACGGTAAAAGCGGCAGAGAGGTGCTGTCCCTTCTTAAATATGTCAGTAAGCAGCTGGGGGTAACCCTTATTCTCGTAACTCACGATCTGCACGTTGCAGAGCAGGCTGAAAGAATACTGACGCTTGAAGACGGCAAAATTGTAAAGGACACTAAGCCTACAGCTGAAAATTAACCTTGGCGGGTGGAAAACAATGAAAAGAAAACTTACAATAAACACCCTGGCTTTAGGTAATCTGAAGCAACGGCGAAAGCAATATACGGTTCTTATTATCGGTATAATTTTAGCTATGATTTTTTCGTCGGGTGTTCCTTTCTTTATTTCCTGTATGAAATCCTCGCAAGAAGAAGCAAGGTTCAGACGACAGGGAAAGCAGGATATAATTGTAGTCAATGCACAGAATTATGATTTTTCTCCGGCTATTGACAATGGCGAGATCAGCGGAGAAATCGGCTATGCACACGTTCTTGCTTTCTGTTGGAGCGAAAAAACAGATGAAGCCTACGGCACTATGATAGGCTGGCTTGATGAGAAAGCCGCTGAGCTTTATTATCCTCAGATTATTGAAGGCAGAATGCCCGAAAATGAGGATGAAATTATTTTTGAAAAGAATGCTCTTCAAAGAATGAAAATTGAAGCGAACGTCGGTGATACAATAACACTGAAAACACTTATTTGTAACGGCAGTGAATTTCTCGCTGAAGAGAAGGATAAAACATATATCCTTGTAGGTATTATATCTGACAAAAAAGCATATATAGAGTATTTTTATGATAAAGCAGTGCGTAAAGCATCATTAATTCCTGCAGCATTTGTAATGGTGAATACACCTACAGAGCTTGGCGGAAAAGAAGCTTTAGTTGCATTTTTAACTGAAAACAGTAATTCAGGCAGTTGGCTTTATCAGAATATTGAAAATGATGACAGAATAGATACTGATACTATGTATTCCGTGAGCATTGGTGATTCATATTCAAGTATTGCTGAAAATACTACGACCTCTGCTTTTCTTGCAATACTTCTTGCATTTATGGCATGTTTTGGTATTGTCAATGCTTTCAGTTCAGATCTTAAAGAGCGGAAAACACAGATAGGTATGCTGAAGGCTGTGGGGGCAACAAGAAGACAGATTATAAATATTTTCGGCAGAGAGGCATTTCTTATTTGTCTTCTGACTTCACCTGTAAGCATTTGTGTTTCCTACGTTACTGTTAAACTATTTTCAAAGATTATGGGTGACGCTTTTATTTTTAAGCCTGATATAACCGTACTTTTAACAGGAACGCTTTTCGGTATTGTCTGCGTTATGCTTTCAGCTCTTATTCCGCTTTTAAGTATTTCAAAATTACCGCCTATGCAGGCAATAAGAAATGTTGAATTGATGCGGAAAATGAAAAACAAGAAGATTAAAAGTCAAAAAAGCTTCAATGCATCCCGTCTTCTTGCTAAAAGAAAGCTTACCTTTTCAAAAAGCAGACAGATATGTGTGTGTATAATTATAGCCTGTTCAATTGTTATCAGCTGTACTTCTGTGTCATTTCTTCTTACTACTGTTTATGATATGGGTAGCTTATACAATTATGATTATCAGATATGTGACAACCGTTATTCACGCTTAGCTAATAATTTTATAAATTTTAAGGAGGACAGTCCTGAGCTTTCGGAAAACTCAAGAAATGAAATATTAGAATTGCCGCAGGTCAGGGAGGTTTACGGAGTAAAAACCGTTAATATCAACGTTGTTTTTGAAGAAGAAGTGCCGGAATATCTTCAGATCAATGAATACTGTTCTTCAATAGACACAAGTTCGCGTTTTATAGATTTACGGGATGTTCTTTACAGTAAAGCAGAAGAAGCTCAGCAAGTAAGCGGAGGGCGTTTTGTTCCTCCGAATTTGCCCGAGGTCACAAGTGATAATATAAAAGAATATATGCAGGCTGAATTAAATCCTAATTATATCTATACTAAAAAAGCCGTAGGATTTACTTCCGAAGAGCTGTTCAACACAACTGTCACAGCCCAAAGCAGTGCAGTTATGCAAATTGATAAGGACGATATAATTGACGGTGAAATTAACTACAGAAAACTTAATTCAGGTGAAGAGGTCATAATTTATGCGCCTGAAAAAATCGGCTTTGCTTATGAGAAAAACGACGTAACCACAACGCATGCATTGATGAATATTTCCGATGAAGTATCAGAACTCACACCTGCTGAAAAGGATACATTAAAGGAGTTGAAGGCACAGGCACAAAGTCCTTTTAAGGTCGGAGATACATTAACGCTCAGCCTTATTTGTTCTGATGAAAACGGAAAGATTACAAGAGAAGACAAGGAAGTTAAAATAGGGGCAATTCTCGGTAAGAAAAGCTCACACGGCAGTTTTTCTATATATACAACCTTAGAAGGACTTGATAAGTTCAGTGAAAAATTTAACTACAACAGCTTTAACGTAGAACTCAAAGGAGAATGTGATGCAGAAATTGATGAACAGATGCAAACCGAACTTGCTGCTATGTTCCCCGGTAAATATGTAGGCTCTGCTTTTGCTATGAATGAAGCTCATAAACGTGAGTTCCGAACAATTGCCATATCAGTAATTGCTCTGATTCTTGTCTTTGTCTGTGTTTCAATTGCACTTATTAATAATTCTGTAAGTGCACAGATACGTGAGGGTAAACGGACAATCGGCACCTTACGTGCTGTAGGTGCTTCGGAAAAAGAGCTTACTTTTTCATACGTATTACAGATCAGTTCGATGCTTCTTACAGGCTTTCTGATAGGAACTGTTTTATATATCTGCACTTACCGTTTTATAGGAATAAAAGTAGCTGGTGAATATTGGACCGTTAATATATGGCCTGCATTTTTGATTTTTTCGGTTCTCGCTTTAGCCTGTTTTGTAAATCTTAAAATGAAAATGAGGTCAGTAATAAAACGCAGCATAGTTGAAAATATCAGAGAATTGGGGTGAAGTAATGGTAAAATTGACAATAAATACTCTTGCTATGGGTAATATCAGACAAAGAAAAAAGCAATATACGGTTTTAATAATCGGCATTATTCTTGCTATGCTCTTTTCTTCGGGAACCGTGTTTTTTATTTCCTGCACAATTACTTCAAATGAAGAATTTATAAGAAGAGCAGTCGGTGATTTTTACGGATATTATTTTGCACCGGAAGAATTTATTGATATGGAGCAGAGTAAAAATGACGGCCTTATAGAAGAATACGGTTATGCTCATATTCTCGGTTATATATACACCGACAATGAAAAAACTGATTACGGAACACCTGTTGCGTGGCTTGATGAAACTGCAAAAGAGCTTTATTATGCCTGTTTTGAAAAGGGTACTTTTCCTGAAGCCAAAGGCGAAATTGCCATAGAAAAGGATGCGTTACTGAGGCTTGGAATAAAGGCAGGAGTAGGTGATACGGTAACACTGTCAATGCTTAATGCCAACGGAACGGAATATTTCAGTGAGGCTACTGACGTAACGTATAAGCTTGTCGGTATATTATCTGATAAGAGAAAGAATATTATCAGAAATTCAATGAAGGATGATGTCTTGCATATTCCTGCCGCCTTTGTTTATGAAGAAGAACAGGTGCTTCCGGGCGGCAAGGAAATTTTATCGGTATATTTTAATCCTACGCAAAAATCGCTAAAAGAAAAGGTGAAGGTCACAACCGTTGCAGGCGAGCTTTACAGTAACAGATTTTCTGTTAACTTTATTAACGAAATATATGAAAATATCAGGCTTAATAATGGCAATACCGAAAACAGTAACCGTTTCGACTATAATATAAAAAATAGCTTTTATGACAGAAACGATAATGTTCTGAATTCATCAATTCTCAGTATCACTCTTGCTGTAGTGTTGATGATAGCCTCCTGTATCGGTATAATTAATGCATTTTCATCAAATCTCAAGGACAGGAAAAAGCAGATAGGTCTGCTTCGTGCAGTAGGTGCGACAAAAAGGCAGATAATAAATATTTTCGGAAGAGAAGCATTTATAATTTCTTTGATATCTGCCCCGATTTCAGTTGTTATTTCTTATTTCGGTGTAAAGCTTTACGCATATATAATGGGTGACGATTTTATCTTTATGCCTGATTTTACAATGCTTATTATTACGGTATCTGTAAGCGTTGCCTGTGTAATGCTGGCTTCTTTAATTCCTCTTATTTCGGCTTCAAAAATTTCACCGATGCAAACTATAAGAAATATTGAACTCAGTAGAAAGATGAACCGAAAGAAAATCAGAACTACGGATAACTTCAAGGTTCCTTCGCTTCTTGCAAACCGCAGTATGAAACTCTACAGAGGCCGTCAGGTCTGTGTTACGGCAATTCTAATTATAACGATTTTTGTTTCAAGCTTCGGCTTTGCTTTTCTCAGTGATGAATTTGTAAATAATACGTGGGATAGTTATAATGTGTCAGACTATGCTGTCCGCCGCAACTCTTATCCCAATGTTTCAAGCTATGCAAACTATATAAATATCGATAAAAAAATTAACCGTAATCAGATAAGAGATATTCTTGATTATCCTATGATATCTTCCGTTCGGGGGTATCAGGAAGCGAAAATATATATAGGCGTTGATGAATATGACGATTATATGAATTTATTGCAGCTTGAAGGCATAGACGATCTGAGATATTCGAGAAAATCTCTCAACGGAGTGAAGGATAAAGCGATTAATGCAGAGAGCATAAATGAATTGTTTGACCTATGGTTTGACGGTGAAAATGAGCGTTATTTTGAAATCAAGAATATTCTTGGCACTGAGGAAGAAATATTTCTGACTTCAATTCAAGCTTATGACACAGCATTACTTGAAAGCAGTGCGGGTAAGTTTGAAATAATAGACGGTGAAATTAATATTGATAAGCTGAATTCCGGTGAAGAAATAATTCTCGTTGCTTATGAAAATGCAGTATTTTCTGTTGCATGGGATGAGGAAGGAGATATTAATTTCTACGGTATTCAGGACGTTGATTTCTTAAAGGAAAATAAAAATAAATATTACGGAAACGCGGAATTTAATTATCTTGCTGATGCTGAACTTGGTTTCAGGGTTGGTGATACTATAAATCTTATTTCCTTATACTCTGATCTTACGGAAATTGATTGGGGGAAGAATAATTATTTAGAAGAAAATTCTTTGTCCTCTTATCAGCAGGAGGTTAAAATCGGTGCAATAGTAAAGCCGTTTTATCTTGCCGAGTCGATGTATAATCACAATGATTTAGGAATAATTACAACAACCTCTGCTATGGAAAACATTACAGGCAGAATGCACGATTATGAGCTTCTCGGAATTGATTATGAGGGTGAAATAACCGATGAAGCGGATAAGGAGTTCAGGGAATACCTTGAAGCTATTTTTGCAGGAAGCAATTTTAGCAGTAATTCAGGTTATCTTCAGGACAGAGAAAGTAAACAGCTTGCAAAAATACTCATTATATCTCTTCTTTCAATAGTTATTCTTATGTTCGCAATATGTGCAAGTATAGTAAACAATGCACTTACGGCAAAAATCCGTGAAGGAAAAAGGGAAATAGGTACTCTTCGTGCTGTGGGAGCATCAGTAAGAGAAATTACAAGTGCTTACGTTTTACAGCTATTTTCTATGTTTATATGGGGAATGTCTTTTGGCTTCGGCGGTTATATAGTAGTTCATTTTGTGATGAAGAAATGGTTCAGTAATATTTATTATTTATCATTTATGCTGTGGCCCTCAATAATCATCTGTCTGCTTTTATGTGTTATCTGCAGTGTAAATCTGTATATGAAAATTAAGCAGGAAATGAAGCACAGTATAGTCGAAAACATAAGAGAACTGTAAAGGGGAGTGAATATGAAAAAACTTGTTTGTTTATTTTTTGTTTTTCTTTTTATGTTGAATTTTCCTATGGCTTATGCATTTTTAAGTGAAGAAACCGTTTATGCCAATGATTTTGTAAACATAAGAACTGCACCTGATATAGAAAGTGATATAGTAACCGTCTTACAAAAGGGAAGCAGTATTATAAGGCTCGGAGAAACCGATAACGGTTGGAGCAGAGTTCTTTATGAGGGAGAAGAAAGATTTATTTTCAGTGAATATCTTTCAGTTGAGATATATGAGGAAAATGAAGCTTCTTCCGAAGAATTAACAGAAGAACTAACGGAGCCTGAAACAGAGGATAATTCAACACCGAGATTTATGGTGACTTCTTATGAACTGAGTTCGGGCTGTATTTTCCCTGATGAAACTGAGGTTCTGAAAATTGTTTTCAAAAATTTCAGTTCAACAAAGGCTTTATATAATATCAAGCTTAGCCTTTACGATCCCAGCGGAGAAATTCTAACATTGGGTATGCCTACAAAATATGTTAATTCAATTTCTTCTGACAGCAGTTTTACTTGGGAAGTTGAACTGAAAGCCATAAATACTGCAACAATAGGTCAGCACGACCTTCAGATTACCGCAGAGTATGAGGATAAAAATTTCAGCTCATACTCTTCAAATGATACGGTACGGATCGATGTGAGGCAAAACGTAAAGCTCTCGTATAGCGGTGCAGTTTTACCGAAAAAGGTAATTCAGGGTGAAACACAGACTGTAACCGTTGATTTTATGAATATTGGTAAAAGCACCGTTTATAACTGTATTCTCAGCTTCGATATTGAGGGAATGCAGTCAGGCGGCAGTGTGTTTGTGGGAAATATTCCGCCTGCTATGAATGCACAGGGGACAGCAAATTTAAGAATTGACAGCACAAAGCCGGGAAAGGTCAGCGGTAAAATTACTGTTTCCTATGAAGACGATTACGGTAAAGAGTACGTGGATACTGTTGATGTAAGCACAATAATTGAAGAAAAGGTTATCAGGACAGATACGTCATCTGAAGAAAAGGATAAAAAAAAATCTTTGTGGTGGCTGTTTCTTCTTATAGGTCTTGCTGCTGGGGGTGCTATAGGCTCAGGTATGATATGGTTTATTAATGATAAAAAGCAAAGAAAAGAGGATAATCTGAGATTATAGATTATATTGCTTTTTTCGGAAGTATAATATATAATTATACTGTAAGAAATCAAAATTAATAAATCTGGAGTTGAAACAATGAAAGACAAAAAGAAGCTTTCAGGCAGTGTTCCGCCTTTTGGTTGGGCAGACAAAATCGGTTATTCTATGGGTGATATGGGATGCAATTTCTCATTTCAGCTTGTATCAACCTTTATGCAGCTTTTTTATATGCAGTATATCGGTGTTTCGGAAGAAGCCTATGCTGTTATCATTATGCTTTCAAAAATATTTGATGCCGTAAATGATATAGTAATCGGTAATCTTGTTGATACGAAGAGAATAGGCAAAAAGAGTAAATATATGCCTTGGATACTGATAGGCGGTGTAACTCTTGTTATTTTTAACGTTATGCTGTTTGCACCCGTTAAAGATTTCTCCAAATGGGGAAAATATGCTTGGTGTCTTATTTCTTACTGCTTGTGGTCAATTGCCTATACTATGGTAAACGTTCCTTACGGCTCACTTCATTCAGTTATTACCGATAAGCCTCAGGAAAAGGTTTCTCTTTCAACCTTCCGTAGTATCGGTGCCGCACTTCCTGCTATTGTTATAATGGTTGTTCTTCCCGGTGTGGTTTATAATAAGACGATTAACAGTGCAGGTGAGGAGGTTCAGACTCTCAAGGGTGAAACTCTTCTTCCCGTTGCCCTTGTTCTTTCCATTGTTGCTCTTGTAACTTTGTGGGGAACTACGAAGCTTGTAAAAGAGAGAGTTATCCATGATACCGCTGAAAATGCCGTTGGCTTCAGGGCTATTATTTCTTCTGCTAAGTCCTTCTTTACCAACAGAGCAATGGTGGGTGCAACAATAGCCTCCGTTGCATCGGTTGCTCTTTTCAACTCAACTATGTCACTTAATAATATGGTTTTTCAGTATTTCTTCAAGGATACGGATAAAATCAGTATTGCTATGATAGGAAGCTATGCTCCTATGGTAATCTTTATGGCTTTAATCGGTAAGCTTACCAAGAAATTCGGTAAGAAGAACGTTATTGTTTCAACTATGCTTATTGGTGCAATTTCAGGTGTTCTTTCCTTCTTTGCACCTATTACCCCTGATTCAAAGGGTATGATCGTTTATGTTGTCTGTCTTATGGGGCTTAATCTCGGTAATGCAGGCTTCCAGATCTCTGTATGGGCAATTGTTGCAGACTGTATTCAGGTCAGCTACCGCAAAACAGGAAAGAGTGAAGAAGGCTCACTTTACGCTCTTTACTCATTCTTCCGTAAGCTTGCACAGGGCATAGGTCAGGCAGTTGTTGCTCTCGGACTCGGTGCTATCGGCTTTATTGAGGGTGATAATGCTGTTCAGTCTGCATCCTTCGGTGAAGACGTAAAAAATCTTTATTTTGTAGTTCTCGCAATAGGCTCTCTTATTGCTTTCCTTGCTATGAAATTCATTTATAATATCGGCAAGAAAGAAGAAGATGAGTTTGCTCAGCAGATCAGTGCATAAACCTGATTGACAATAAGAAAAACCGTCGGTATTCCAACAATATCGACGGTTTTTTTGCATATATTTACTTTATTTATTCATAGAAAGACTGTAGTCATTGAAGCAATCTTCAAAGGGTGTGTCACTGAGATTAAATGTCAGCAAACCGCCTTTTGTAATTTCATCAAACATAAGATACGGTCTGTTTATTTCTTCTCCGTTAAATGCTACGTTTTTTATATACGGATATTCTAATGGATTCTTATCGCAGGAGATTTTCAGAACGTTATCATTTTCACATGAGTGATAATTTTTATCAAGCTTTACTGTAATATTTCTGAACAGGGGAGTGTTGATGAAAAATGCGGGATATGCAGGACAGACCTGAGCAAAGCCTATTGCTGATAAAACGTACCAGCCTGAAAGCTGACCTACGTCTTCGTTGCCGCAAAATCCAAATGCCCCCTTTTTATACGCTTCCTTCTGTACGCGGCGTGTCCAGTACTGAGTGCGGTGGGGAAGTCCGAGAATATTAAAATAATGGGTTATGTTGTGACAGGGCTCGTTTGAATGATTGTAATCATCATTCCACAGCTTTGATAAGTCTGCCTTGTTAAAAAATCTTTCAAGAAGACTTATTGTTCTTTCTTCGCCGAAAAGCTCACTTAACCCCTTTACGTCATAGGGAACAAACCACGATTGCTGGAAAATATTACTTTCCACACAGCCGTCGTCATCATATTCATCATCCTCGTGAACGAATCTTCCGTTTTTATACCGAGGTGCAAGAAATCCCAGCTTTTTGTTGTAGTTTTCTTTATATTTTTTAGTTCTTTCTGTAAAATATTCGGCATTTTCCTTGTCGCCTATTTCTTTTGAAAATTGTGACAAGGTGAAATCTGCGAGCAGGAATTCAAGCGTATCGCTCAGTCTTTCGGGAACGTAAGCATCTTTCTGATATGCCTTTATATCAGGTCTTACTGAACGGAATTTTTTTGAAAAAAGCTCTTTTTCTGCTTTGGAAGAAGCGAGACCGATTTTATATGCTTTTTCGCAGTCGTAATTTCTTATACCCTTCATATATGCATCTGCAACAACGATAAGCCCGGGATCTCCTACCATACAGTGAGCATCGGTGCCGAGAAGCTCCCACTGAGGAAATGATGAATTTTCAGCTTCTGCAATTTTCAGTAATGAATTTACTGTGTCATTCACAATATCGGGGCGGATAAGAGTAAGAAGCGGAAACTCACTTCTGTAAACGTCCCAGCCGCTGAAAACAGTGCGGTGTGTATATGAGCTGTCATTATAAGCTTTTCCGTTTATTGTAAAATTGCCGTTTATATCGGCAAGAACTCTCGGATCAAGAAGTGCATGGTAAAGACAGGTGTAAAACAATGTGAGATCTGTTTCATTGTCGCCATCAACATCAACAATACTAAATGCATTTTCCCAGAGCGATACAGCGTTATTTTTTTGACAGTTAAAATCAAAATCAGGCATTTCAGAAGAAAGGTTTTCTTTTGCACCCTCAAGTGAAGTGTATGAAATGCCGCACTTTACAGATATGGGAGAATTTTTAATGCCGAAATCAACAAGAAGACCTGAATCCTCGTGTGAAAACTCTTTTAGATTTTCCGTTTGTAAATTTTCATCTGCAAAAAACCTCATATTTTCGGGGGCCTCAGAAAACTCACAGACAAAGAATAGATCATATTTTATGTGCCCGTCACCGTGACCGAAGCCGCCGCCTTTAGGGGTGCAAACTATTTTTCCTTCAACTGTGCTTGGCGAAGTAATTTTGATTTCCTGAAAATCAGCCTTACCGCCTATTCTTCTTGAAAAATTCATAATGATTTTTCTGCTTTTATTTTCAGGATAAGTAAATCTCAGCATACCGCTGTGAACGTTTGCAGTTGCCTCGGCTTTTATGCTGTAAGTTTCTAAAATTACACTGTAGTAGCCGGCTTCAGTAGTTTCGTTTTCGTGAGAAAATGATGATTTCCA
This sequence comes from Acutalibacteraceae bacterium, assembly GCA_045591285.1. Classification (GTDB taxonomy): domain Bacteria; phylum Bacillota; class Clostridia; order Oscillospirales; family Acutalibacteraceae; genus RUG806. The sequence continues at coordinate 28,879 of JAZNSP010000008.1, read as the reverse complement.
ACCTTTTGTGCCCTTTTTGAAGGTAACGTGAGAATTGCTTCCGCTTCGTAAATCAGGATCATCTGTTACGGGCATTATCTGTAAATTACCGAGATCACCGTACCAGCCTATGCCGCTTAAATGGTTGAAGCTGAAGCCTTCAATTGTGTTATCACAATAGTTATAGCCGCTTCCGTTATCTCCGCCTGTAACTGTATCAGGGGATAATTGCACCATACCGCCGGGTACTGCAGCACCTGGATATGTCTTACCGCCGCCGTGAAAGCTTTCAGACTGTCCGTCTGCCACTGTTCCTATAATTGTATCAACGTATTTTACCTTATTCATAATTATCTCCCTGCCAAAAAGAAGTTATAGATAATAATAACAGAAAAATTCATAAAATACAATATTATATGAGAACAATATTTTACACAAAGGTCTTTATTTATACGAATTCGTCTGTTATAATAAAATAATAAAAGTAAAGTAAAGGGGAAAAGAATTATGAGTAATAAAGAAAAGACTATTTACACGATAGCTACTGCACATCTCGATACTTCATGGCTCTGGACTTATGAAAGGTCCGTTGATGAGTACATACCCGATACCTTCAGCAAAAACTTTAATCTTCTTGATAAATATCCCGAATATAATTTTAACTTTGAAGGAAGTCTCAGATATGAGCTTCTGAAGGAATATTATCCTGAGCTTCACGAAAAACTTAAAAAATATATAAAAGCAGGCAGATGGAATCCCTGCGGTGCCTGTTATGAAAACGGTGACGTAAATATACCGTCGCCCGAAGCACTTTTCAGAAATATCCTTTACGGCAACGGCTATTTTCAAAAAGAGTTCGGTGTGAAAAGTAACGATATTTTTATTCCCGACTGCTTCGGCTTCGGAAGAGCTTTGCCTACTGTTGCCGCACATTCAGGTCTTAAAGGCTTTTCTACCTGTAAATTACCATGGGGTGCAAGTGTTGATATTCCCTTTGACATAGGCTTCTGGAATGGCCCTGACGGAAACGGTGTATATAGTGCAATTAACCCGTTTTCATATACAACAATTATGAAGGATATCCGTAATAATAAGAGAATTACGGATAAGCTTGATGATAATATAAATAAATATGAGCTTAATAAGACCTTTGTTTATCACGGTGACGGTGACAGAGGCGGTTATCCCAGCAAAAAATCTCTTGAGGCTGTTGTTGAGGCTGTAAGAGAAAATAAGAGCAGTGACCTGAAGGTGTTATCTGCTACCACAAAGAAGTTCTTTGATGATATAGACAGTTTACCCGAAGAGAATAAAAATAAATTACCTCAATGGAATTCAGAATTTCTTATGACACGTCACGGCACGGGAAGCTATACTTCAAGAACCGTTACAAAGAGATGGAACAGACGAAACGAGCTTCTTGCTGATGCCGCCGAGAGATTTGCTTCTGCTGCATTTGTGCACGGAATAAGTGATTATCCTTCTTATTCGCTTGATGAAGGCTGGAAAAGGGTAATTGCCCATCATTTTCACGATGATATTACCGGCACGTCATTTGAAGAGTGCTACAAGAGAAGTCATAACGACCTTGTTCAGTCTATGCATACTTTTTCAGAGGAATATACGGCTGCAACAAAGGCAATTGTTAAGAATATTGACACATCCTTTGTTAAGGGAATTCCCGTTGCCGTATCCAATCCTTTACAGTGCGAGTCCTTGAGAAAGGAAGCTGTAAAGGTTGTTGTGGAGCATAGCAGTGAATATTTTACCGTAAAAGACAAAAACGGCAGTATTTTACCTTCTCAGACAAAGCGTCTTTCCGGTGGCAGAAAAGAAATTACTTTTATTGCAGAGGTTGTTTCCTGCGGTATCTCAGTTTTTGATGTTGAACCTGCAGATAAGGAATGTATTACTGAAACAGAGCTTTCAATAGCTGAAAACATTATTGAAAATAAGAATATCAGAGTTGAGATAAATTCTGACGGTGATATTTGTTCGGTTTTTGATAAGCGTATAGAAAAAGAACTTTTAAGTGCACCCGTAAAAATGGGCGTTTTCAATAATGTTCACAGCTTTGATTGGCCCGCTTGGGAAATTAAATATGAGGATATTTCAGAAAAGCCTTATTTGTTTCCGACTTCCCCTGAAATAAAAATAAAAGAAACAGGCCCCGCTTTATGCTCACTTGAAATTATAAGAAGGGTTAATAATTCAGTTTTTACTCAGGTAATTTCTCTTGATGCCGAAAGTGAATTTGTTTCCGTCTATAATGAAACAGACTGGCGAGAAGAAGCGTCACTGCTTAAAGCCTGCTTCAGTCTTACTGCAGAAAACACCGATGCAAATTATGATATCGGAATAGGCTATACAAAGAGAGCAACCAACACGGAAAAGCTCTATGAGGTTCCGGCACAGAAATGGGCAGATATTACCGATAAATCGGGAGAATTCGGTGTAAGTATATTCAGCGATTCTCGTACAGGCTGGGATAAGCCCGACGGAAATACATTAAGACTTACCTGTGTTCATACACCTTTTGCAAATTACAGACACGAATGCTCTCAGCATATTATGGATATGGGTATCAACAGATATTCATTCGGTATTTACGGACATAATTCAGCACCTGACTGTGTAAGTAAGTATGCTGATGCATTCTGTCAGCCTATGCATACGTTTATAACGGATAAGCATGAGGGTGTTTTTTCCGGTGACTACTCATTTATGAGCTTGAATAATGATAAGGTCAGGGTATCTGCCTTAAAGAAGGCTCAGGACGGAAATGAAATTATTCTGAGAGTTGTTGAATGCTCAGGAAATGAACAGAAAAACGTTCAGGCAAGCTTTGTTCTTCCCATAAAAAAGGCTTCACAGGTAAACGGAAGCGAAGAATATATTACGGAAATAGCTTCTGATAATTCACAGCTGACGTTTGATATTGAAGCTAACGGCGTGAAAACCTTTGCACTCAGCTTTGAAAACGGACAGGAAATCAAAAAAACAAAACAGAAGGCAGTTGCTCTGAATTTTAACGGATGCGGTATCACAGATAACAAGCATCGCAGAAAATCCACTCTGCCAGACTCAGTTTCAATTCCTTATGAGATGGTTCCCGAAAAAATTCTTTCAGGCGGAATTGAATACAGCTTTTCAAGAGAAGCAAGGAACTGTTTTGTTGCAGACGGCAGTGAAATCAACGTGCCTGACGGTTACGATACTCTTCATCTTTTAATTACCTCACTGAAGCACGACAGAGAGGTTACCTTTGTTGTCGCAGGTAAAGAGCAGAAGGTAACTGTTCAGAGCTATGATGAATACATAGGCCTGTGGGATCTTATGCAAAGTGAAATTACTGCATATATTAAGCCTCAGCCGCAGGCGGTGACGTTTACTCATACTCACGACGCTTATTCTGATATTACAGGTAAACAGTTTTATCTTTTCCATGTTGAGATATCCTTGAACGGAGCAGAAAAGGTGACTGTTCCTGCTGATGAAAATATAGTAATTTTCTCTGCTGTTGTATCTAAAAATGAAGGCTTGGCAGCAAAAGGCGATGAGCATTTTGACAGCATAGAGGAAAGAGAATTCGACTATAGCTTTTCTGATTATGCCGTTAAGCATTCAAAAAGAAACAGAATAGAAAGAACTCTTGATAAGTTCCTTAACAGGGATTTCTGTGTTCATTTCGTTATGGACGGTTGCTATAACAAGAATTCACTTGGTGATCTCTACTTTATTATCAATAATGTTATTGACAGACTCAGATATAAAAAGCGTAAGGAAAAGCTGCTTAAAGAAAGAGACATAAAAGCAGATTAAGGAGAAAAAAATGGAAGTAAGATACATAACGGAAAAAGAAGCCCCTGACTATATGAAAATATCTGCGGCATCGTTTATATGGAAATTTGATCCTAAGGTTGATGACCACACGGAATATCCTGTAATGGCGGCATTTGACGATGACGGCAGAATGGTTGCAGGCTCAGAAATTCTTCCTTTTTCTACAAATTATTGCGGTACGTTTATAAATGCCGTAGTCGCCAGCGGTGTCTGTTCACTTCCCGAAGCAAGACGGCTTGGGGGAGTGAGAGCAATTTTTGAAAAAATCGAAGAAATTGCTCTTGAAAAGGATTGGACGATAGGTCTTTTGTTTCCGTTTTCAATTTCCTATTATGAAAAGTTCGGCTATGCAAATCTTAACCGTATGTTTGCAATTAGGGTACCTTTCTCTAAAATGACACATATACCGAGAAATACCGACGTTATTCTTTATAATGATGAGTATTTTGAGGAAATAAGTACACTTCACGCCAAATGTGCGCTTAATGAAAATCTGATGACTTTACATAATGAAAAGAGATTTTTCTGTGAAAAGCCTCTTGAAAATGCAGATTATACGTATTTCCACAGAAATTCTGAGGGTGTGGCTGACGGTTACGTTCGTTTTACGGTTTCACGTCCTGATAATCTCTTTGTGAATGATTTATACTGTCTTAATAAAGATGCACTTTATTCACTTATCGGATTTCTTCGTAATTATGACGGTATAGTGAAAAATCTTGTCGTTAAAAATCAGTATGGTTCTTCTCCATTTGCTCTTATGGCAGACAGAATATCGGATGCCTTTTATGATTACAACGGTGGCTGTGCAGGTAGAATTTATAATCTGAAAAAGCTTCTTGAGATTAATAAATATCCTGAAGAGCACGGTCATTTCAGACTTTTAAGCAAAGATGCTCTTTCTCATAATTCAGGTATTTTTGATGTTGAATATGAAAACGGTAAGGCGGTTGTTACTCGCAGTAACGAAGGTGATTACGATATTTCCCTCAGCGTTACCGCTGCCGCAAGACTTATGCTTGCAGGTGAAGGTCATAACGCCGTTTCAGCATCCTTTATTGACGGTGTTGAAATTAACGGAAATGCCGATGATTTCTTCAGAGCATTTCCATACAGACCTACACGCTTTGTTGAAAGCTTCTGATTTTTTTGTTATTTCTGATTTCTTCGGAGGATTTTTATGCTTGATATCAAAGGTTATATTCTTGCCTCTTTCGGCGGACTTCTCGGTATATGTGAACATATAAAGCTTGATATATATTCAAGACGTGCTTGGAAGATGCAGGAAAATAATGTTAAGCGTCTTATGAGAAAGAATAAGACGACATTTTACGGAAAACTTAATAACTTCAAGGATGTAAAATCAATTGAGGATTATCAGAAAATTGTTCCTCTTTCAACATATCTTGATTATGATGAATATGTTCAGCGTATGGCAAAGGGGGAAAGAGGACTTATTACTAATATGCCGGTCAGACGTTTTACCGAAAGCTCAGGCAGTACAGGTAAATCAAAGCTTGTTCCCTTATCCTATTGGGCAGAATGGGTGGCTCAGTGCTTTGGTTTTTCAGCACCCGTAGGCTGTGCTGTAAAGTGGTTTTTTAAGCAGGGAAGACTGCTTCCTCCGCAGAAAGGTCTTCTTACGGCAGAAACGTCTATGAAAAAAGTAAAAGGCGGAACTGTCAGCTGTCTTTCATCAATTCCGCTGCTTAATCTTCGTCCTCTTGTTCCTTTTTTCGCCTCTTCTCCTAAGGAAGTGCTGTTCCCTGAAGAAAATTGTGATATGGATATGCATTATCTTAAATTAAGATTTGCACTGCAGAATACAAAAATCAGTTATCTCGGAACTATTTTTATCACAACACTTGAATCAATGTTTTTTTATATGGAAGAAAACTGGGAGATGCTTTGTGATGATATTGAAAAGGGCATAATCAATGACAGCATTAAGATGCCCGAAGCGCTCAGAAAAAAGTATAATAAAAAATTAAAGCCGGATCCTGAAAGAGCAGATGAATTGAGAAGAGAATTCAGGAAAGGCTTTGATGACTCACCGATTATTCCGCGAATATGGCCCAAGGTGGAATGGCTTTACGGAATGGGCACAGGTGCACTTTCTTTATATGCAAAAAAGCTCAGACGCTATATCGGAGAAGAAATGCCCATACATTATCTCGGATATACCGCTACTGAAGCATTTATGGCAGTTCCAATTGAATTGAATTCATTTGAATACGTAATGCTTCCTCAGAACGGATTTTATGAATTCAGACCTGTTGACAGTGAAAGCTATGATGATCTTCTTACAATAAAGGATCTTGAGGTCGGAAAAGAATACGAGCTTATTCTTACCAATATGAGCGGTTTTTACAGATACAGAATTGAAGATGTTATTAAGGTTACGGGGTATTATCATCAGTCACCCAAAGTAACCTTCTGCTACAGATTAAATCAGATAGCTAATATCAGCGGCGAGAAGGTAAGTCAGTTGGCTTTTGATGAAATGGTTGAAAATCTTTCAGATTATATGAAGGATTTATATATCGGCTATAGTATTTATCCTGACAGAAGTACCTCGCCCGGACACTATGTGCTTCTGCTTGAAACGGCTTTTCCCGTAAGTGATGAAAAAAAGAGTGAATATCCTGAGGTGTTTGAAAAAATGCTTTGCAACGGAAATGTTTCCTGTGAGCCTCTTATAAAAAGCGGTGCACTGGGACATCCTGAGGTTAAATTTCTGAGAAAAGGTACTTATGATGACTATAGAGAGGTGCTCAGAAAAAGGGGAGCAAATCTAAATCAGGTGAAGCCTATTAAGGTTATAGATAATGAGGAAAAGAAAGAATTTTTCTTTTCACATATTATCAATTAACAATTTTATAAATTATATTCGGTGAATGTTTATGAAATCTCGGAAAAACAGTGATATTACAAAAGAAGCAGAAGCTTTAAGACTTAAAGGGCTTGTTGATGAAAAAGTTATATGTGACTTGATCAGTTTTAAGAAAAATCACCCTGAACTTAATAAAAAGAAAATGCCTACCGGTATGTATGATAAGGTAAATCTTATGTGCCGAAATTATATGGACAGATTGGCTCGTTTTGAATTGGATTATAATTTCATTGTTGATGAAGATATCTTCAAGACTGTGGGAATTTGTTGTCTTGAAACTGTAAATTGTCTTCGCTCTCAGGTTATAAACAATCCTGTATCACCGTATTGGAAAAAAGCCGATTATCATATTTCTGATTTTATTACTGTAAAGACAGTTTCAGATATAGATAAAGCAAGAGAAGAATTCTTTTCTCAGTCTATACCGCTTGAAAGCAATATTCAGATGAAAATTTCACTTTTGTACTGTGAAAATAAAACGTATATTTGTTTTTTGTGGAATCATATGTGTATGGATGGTGGCGGATTTAAGATGTTCTGGTCAGATTTTTGCCGGAATTATACACTGTATGCATCAGAAGGAATTTCACCAATTGCTTTTGCAACAGGCTCAAGAATGCACACAGATGTGTATAAGGATATGGATAAAAGGACTGCGAAACGTGCTAAAAAGCAGTTTGCTAATATTTCGCCGAAACAAAGACACAGATTTCCGTTTAAGAATGATAAGCCTGAAGGCAGTGTGATTATAGCTTCAAGAAGAGTAAAATCCGAGGATTTTTCCCGTGCCGTAAGCTTCGCAAAATCTGTTAATGCAACGGTTACTGATTTGCTTTTGGCTTCTTATATAGATGCTTTGGCAAAAATATCGGATATTTCTTCAGATGAACCGATAAGTGTTGCTTGTGCTACAGATCTCAGAAGATATATAAAGGATTTATCCTCAATCGGATATACAAATCACGTTTCCTTTATTCACTGTGCACTTGATAAAAAAGGAAAAAATCTTGAAGAAACTCTGAAAAATGTAAGTTCTAAAACCAAAGAACTGAAAAAAGATGAATTTATGGGCTTGCACGGATTACCGTTATTGAATATAGCATATAAAACTATGGTATATTTACAGGCTGAAACTATAGTCAAGCTGTTTTATAATAATCCTGTTTTTTCTGTCAGTAACGTAGGTCTTATTGATACGAAGGCATATTCACTTAATAAAAATGAACCATTTTCAGCTTTTGTTGCAGGAGCGGCAAAGAATAAGCCTTGCGCTGTTATGACAGCTCTGACAATTAACGGAGAATTAAGTGCTTCAGTTTGTGTGCGCGGAAATGAAGACGACAAAAAGGTGCTCGAAAGATTTTTTGATGAATTTGAAAAAAATATCAAATCGTTCTGAAATGTTTATATAGTATAAGGGGGTCTCACATTTGGATTGTGAGAACCCCTGAAATTTTGTATTATGCTTTTCTAAGTCTGATATGTTCAATTATTTGAACCAGGACACTATCATATCAAAGAATTTTTTGATAGCAATAATGATTTTTTCAATAAGTGAAATAGATTCTTCCACATCAGGCACTTCAATATCCATTGAAAGAGCACCAATAAGCATATAGCCGTCAACAACAACGGTTATTGTGTTTGCTGCTTCCATAGGAACCTTTAAGCCGTTTACATAGAAATCGAATTCATCATCAATCCACATATCCTGAACTCTGATAACGAGCACGTCACCTTCTTCAACCTCAAGAGTAGAGTTTGGTCCCTGAGGGAAGAAGTCACCGCCATTTATAGAAACCTCATACCAACCAATGCCGTCAGTTTTTCCGAAGCAGATGTGGTGTTTTGTTTTTACGGGAGCCGCAATAACCGTAACGGGAATAACTGCAATATAACCGTTGGCAAGAGTAGCAATAATTGTGGTTGATCCCGGTGCAACTCCGATAATATTTCCGTCTTTATCAACAGTTATAACAGAAGTATCTGATGAGAAATAAGAAATTTTAAGAGAACTGTTTTCAGGATAAATTTTAACTCCGAGATTAAGTAACTGACCTACCGTAACAGTAACTGACTCAGGGTAAATCAAAGTGTATTCGGGTTCTGTAACAGTAATTGTTGCAGTTGCAATTATATCTGGGTTATCCTTTGAAATTACTGTTACGGTTGCCGTACCGGTGCCGATTGCTGTAATTTTACCCTTGCTGTCAACTGTTAAAATGCTTTCATCATCAGAGCTGAAAACCAAATCACTGTTACTTGCATTTTCAGGATAAAGCTTTGTAATAATTTCTGTTGTTTCGCCTACGCTGAGAGAAGAGTCATATCCGCTGAGTTCAATATTTGTTACCGGAATGTATTTTTTTACAGTTACAGTAACAGTATCTTTTATTGAACCGTTTTCCTTGGAATAAACGGTAATATTTGCAGTGCCTTCACCAATTGCAGTGATTTTACCGTTTTTATCAACCTTAACGACAGCTTCATTGTCGGAAATAAAAACAAGATCTTTGTCAGTTGCGTTGTCAGGAGTTATGGAAATATTGATTTCTGCTTCATCACCGATAAAAAGCTCAGGAACAGAATTAGTTATTTCGATATCCTTCACGGGCACTTTTACGGTAACAGTTACAGAGTCTTTCTTAGACGGATCGTATTTGGAGAAAACTGTGATAGTTGCAGTTCCTTCTTTGAGTGCCGTTACATTACCGTTTTCATCTACAGAAAGGATGCTTTCGTCATCAGACATGAAAATCAAGTCTTTATGTGTAGCATTATCAGGATTTACAGTTACATCAAGCGATGTTTTTTCGCCGATATTGATAATTGAAAAATCATTATTGATAATTATTTCTTCAACAGGAATTGTTACAGTTACCTGTTCTGTTACTGTAACAGTAATTGTATCCTTTTTGGAAGGGTTGTCCTTTGAATAAACAGTAATAGTAGCAGTACCTTTACCTATAGCTGTAACTTTACCGTTTTTATCAACTGTAACAACAGCTTCATTGTCAGAAGTGAAAATAAGCTCTCGATCGGTCGCATTGTCCGGTGTAACGGTTATATCAATTGTTGCTTCTTCACCGACATTGAGAACCGGAAGAGGAGCATTTATAACAACATCTGATACAGGAACCTTTACAGTAACTTCAATTGTGTCCTTCTTTGAAGGATCGTCTTTAGCATAAACAGTGATTGTGGCAGTACCTTCACCGACGGCTGTAATCTTACCGTTTTCATCAACCTTAACAACAGCTTCATCATCAGAAGAATAAACTAATTCTTTGATAGTAGCATTGTCGGGATTGATATCAACATCAAGAAGTGTTTCTTCACCGACGTTAAGAACAGGAACAGTGTTAGTTATTTCGATATCGCTTACAGGTACCTTAACTGTAACGGTTACAGTGTCCTTCTTTGAAGGATCATCTTTAGCATAAACAGTGATTGTGGCAGTACCTTCGCCTACAGCTGTAATCTTACCGTTTTCATCAATCTTAACAACAGCTTCATCATCAGAATAATAAACTAATTCTTTGATTGTAGCATTGTCGGGATTGATATCAACATCAAGAAGTGCTTCTTCACCGACGTTAAGAACAGGAACAGTGTTAGTTATTTCAATATCGCTTACAGGTACCTTAACTGTAACGGTTACAGTGTCCTTTTTTGAAGGATCGTCCTTTGAATAAACAGTAATTATGGCAGTACCTTCACCGACGGCTGTAATCTTACCGTTTTCGTCAACCTTAACAACAGCTTCATCATCGGAAGAATAAACCAATTCTTTAACAGTTGCATCTTCAGGATTAACTATCACAATAATAGAAGTTTCTTCTCCGACATTTGCTGTTATGTCACCGTTGGGGATTGTTACACTTTCAACAGGTTTCTTGAAATATCCGTAAAGAACAACATCCTTTGAAGGCATTGTAAATGATCTGTCTGCGGTAGAAATATCATCAGAGCTCCAACCGATAAAAGTATAACCGTTTAATTCAGGTTTATCGTCTATTTCTACAACGGTGCCGGCTGTGTAGGAATATTCGGGGAGTGAGGGAGCATTTTCAGGAATATCACCGGTGTATAAATACCTTACGCTATATAACTTCTCCCAATTACCTGTTATTGTGACATCCTGAGATAGTGTGAATGTGCCTGAGGATATGTCTGCATCTGAAGAGGTCCAGCCTGAGAATTTATATCCGTCCTGAGAAGGATTTTTAAGAACAGTTATTACAGTTCCTTCTTCTGTTTTGAAAGAAGAGGGGATAGGTTGGGAATCAGGTATATCTCCTGTAAAAACATAAGTAACGGTATATGTAGCTTTTACAGGATCTTTTGCCTTATAAGTAAGTAAACCGTTTTCATCAGTTGTAGCATAGGTGTAATCTATTTTAGTTCCGTCATAATTTTCAATTCCGCCTACAAGTGCATAGCAACAGTTAAATACGCCAAGTCCGTTTTCAACATTTTCAATAGACCAATCTTCACTGACATAAACAGCACCAAGGCTTTCACATCTGTAGAATAGGTATGTCATATTCGTAACCTTTGACGTATCAAAACTTCTGAGATCAAGTGTCGGTAAGGAGATACAGTTTCTGAACATATAGCTCATATCTGTTACGTTGCTTGTATCCCAACCTGAAAAATCTACTTCTAAGAGCGCCTTGCAATAGTAGAACAGATTTGAAAGATTTTTAACGTTGGAGGTGTCAAGAGTACTTAAATCTATTCTTTCAAGTGAAAGGCATCTTCCGAACATATTTGAAAAAGTTGTAACCTCTGAGGTCTTGAAGTTTTCAAGTCCTTTTACTTCTTCAAGAGCGGTAAATGAATAGAATAAATGTGAAGACTCAGGATTTGCACCAACTCCGCCTTCGCCGCCGATATACACATCGTAGAGGTCTTTACCTGCGAGAATCGTCTGCTCACTGTTGAGCTTCATCCATGCTATAACACTATTGTCCTTATTCTCTGAAACATCCCAGGAGTCAATTGTGTCTGATGCATTAATTACAGAATAATCAAGCTTATCTGTGAATGTGACAGAATACACCTGAGAATAGTATTTATGATAATCCGAGCTTGATGAAGCAGTGTATTTTTCCATTACAGGATAAACTTCACTGTCTGCCATTGCAGTGATTAATGCTGTATTCGGTAAAGCGACGAAAAGCATAACCAATGCGAGAAAAAACGCGAGACTTTTTCTGAATTTTGTCGGTGACATAAAAATTCTCCTTAATTTTGGTAAGACAAAATAAATATTGCCAAATATAATGTAATATACTATTTATACTAATAAATTTAGTAATTGTTAAAAAATTATGAAATTATGAGACTGATTTCTTAAATAATTGTTATTATTACACAAAACATTAAGTGTATGAATAAAATCAAGCAAAAAGACAAAATGTGTCGCAAGACAGCAAAATGACATTAAAAATGTGAAAATGAATTAAAATAAAAAATTCCTCCGTATTTTTACGGAGGAAAACAGAACTCAGTGTATAATAAACGTTGTTATGCTGTGTTTTGGTAAACTAACAGAAAGTTGATTGTTTTCAATAATGTGTTCCGGTAGTTCTTTCCAATGTTCACCGTTTTCTGTGCTGCCGCCGGTTCTTACAGCTTTAAGTATTTTATCTTTAACGGATATGTCCGGAAAATCTAAAAGCAGCTCCTGTGAGCATTCCTGAGTATTTACTGTAACGATAACTATTTTCTTGTTTTTTTTATCAATTGCCGATAACACCTGATTATTGTCCGTATTGATAATTGTCATACCTGGGCGGATAAATTTTGTGAACTGACCGAAAGCATAATATTTTTGTGTGAGATAAATCTCTTCATTATCTATATCTGCAAATGCAGTACCCCAGAAGCCTTTGGTGAGGTCAGGCAAATTCTGCATATCAAATCTTCCTTTTGAATCCGGAAATTTTGATATATATGAGGCTACAATCTGCCATATAACCCAAGCAGAAGGGGATAACGTATTCATATCTTCTATGATTTTTTCAGCAAGCCATAATGCAGGTCCCATTTCTCCTGCATTTTCTCCGCTTACTCCTGACCAGTCTGTTTCACTCATCCAAAGATTTAATTTTTTTTCTCTTGCAAATTCACCGATATGGGAAGTTGCTTTAGCGTATGTATGAGTGCTGAGTCTGCCTATTGAGTTCAGTGCCTGTTCGGAAAGCATTTTTGCAGATATATACTGAGTAACAGTATTTGTTTCGTCACTTGCCGTAACTGTAATATCATTAAGTCCTGCTTTATTCAAAGCTTCCTTTGCAAAAACAATAACATCGCTTTGCATTTTACCCGGAGATACAAAGCAACCTTCCTGTTTTTCTGAGTTTTCTTTCCAATAATTTGAAAAAGGTTCATTCAGCGGAGCAAGACTTTTAATCTTTATTTTGTAATCATTTTCAATGCTTTGGCAGACATAACTCAGATATTCTGCAAATTCTTTTATTGATGAAGCTTTAATATTATCTGATACGGCATTAAAACTGCCTGATGAACAGCCGCTGACAGTCATATAGTAGGGTGGAGAATTTGAAAAAGCCTCAACATACGCTTCATTTCCTGCTGCCTTATAAGCACTTCTGAGAACATTAATCTGCTTGATGTCGCTTTTATTGTTGAATATATGCGATTTTGTTTGTTTGTCATAAGTCCACCAGCCCGGCATTTCTGAATCTGTACGTGTAATGTGATTGTGTGACGGATTATCTCCGCCGCCGATATTATATCGCATAATATTTAGATCAAGCCCTTCTTCAGAAAAGAAAAGTCGGCTTGAAAGGGAAGTAAGCTTTTCACTGTGTCCGATTCTGTTAGCCCACCAGCAAAGGCTTGTGCCCCATCCTTCAAAAATTCCGTTATTGGTTTTTGACGAGTTTTTAAGAGAAATTATGACTTTTTTCATGTTTATCCTCCTGCCGATCATTGCTTTAATACTAACACAATAAGCTTTTTCCTGCAACAATATGAACAAAATTACCAACAAAAATTTATGGGCAAATTTTGTTGAGTTTTTGAAGTTTTGTGTGGTAAAATGAATTAATTAAAGGAGATGAGTAATATGCCCCTTATAATCGTCAGAAACGATATAACAAAAATGAAGGTTGATGCTATTGTTAATGCTGCTAATAATACATTACTGGGCGGTGGCGGTGTTGACGGCTGTATTCATCGGGCAGCAGGCGAGGGCTTACTTGAAGAATGTAAAACACTTGGCGGCTGTAAAACAGGAGATGCGAAGATAACAAAGGCTTATGATCTTCCGAGTAAATATGTTATTCATACTGTAGGACCTATCTGGAAGGGAGGTCTTTTTGGTGAAAAGGCGCTTCTGCGTTCATGCTATGCTCGTTCTCTTGAAATAGCAAAGGCGAAAAACTTAGAATCTATTGCTTTCCCTCTGATTTCTGCAGGAGCATACAGATATCCAAAGGAAAAAGCTTTACAGGTTGCTGTTGAAGCAATAAGCGAATTTCTTTTTGATAATGATATGACGGTGTATATCGTTGTGTTTGATATGGACTCCTATAAAATCAGTTCTAAGCTTTTTAAGGACATCAATTCTTACATAGACGAAAACTATATAAATGATGTAGCGTTAAAAGAAAGCAGTTGTCTGTCCGCCGTAAAACAAAGAAAAGCTGTTTATGAGCAAAGCAGAAGTGAAATTCTTGAAAGCTCTGTCTGTTGTATGTGCCCTTGCTCAGAAACAGTATCTTCCGATGAAATTGACCGTCTGATTTCGGATATTGATGAAAGCTTTTCTCAGATGCTTTTGAGAAAAATTGATGAAAAGGGCATCAGTGATGCTGAGTGTTACAAAAAAGCAAATATTGACAGAAAGCTATTTTCTAAGATACGAAACTCGGTGAATTATAAGCCTTCAAAAAATACGGTAATAGCATTTGCAGTTTCCCTTGAGTTAAATATTCAAGAAACTGAAGAAATGCTCAGAAAAGCCGGCTTTGCTCTGTCGCACAGCAATAAGTTTGATATAATAGTTGAGTATTTTATCAAAAAGGGCAGCTATAATATTTTTGAAATAAATGAAGCTTTGTTTGCCTTTGATCAGAATTTATTAGGAGTATGATTATGGAATTTATTTGTTATAACAAATGTACCACTTGCCAGAAAGCAAAAAAGTGGCTTGATGAAAACTCAGTTGAGTATAATATCAGGGATATTAAGGAAAATAATCCTACAGAAGCAGAAATAAAATTATGGCATGATATGAGCGGTCTTCCGATTAAAAAGTTCTTTAATACAAGCGGATTATTATATAAATCACTTAATGTTAAAGAAAAGCTTCCTTTGATGAGTGAAGAAGAAGCAATCGCACTTCTTGCAACAGACGGAATGCTTGTTAAAAGACCGATGCTTATCGGTGATGATTTTGTGCTTGTGGGCTTTAAGGCTGAACAATGGGAAAATATGCTCTGAAACAAATCTTGAGGAGTATTAAATTTCTGCGTTTTATTAAAACAGCAATATGAACATACTGTTTTTTTTTATAAAAATACTTGTTTCCTGAAGTTTTGTGTGCTATTATCTATTATATATATTTTCGAAAATAAGCGAGGTAAATTAAATGGCTGTTTTTACATCAATTATGAACAATTTTACCACATTTATAATGGCAATTATTCTTACTGTTATTCCTTATGCAGGTTTTGAACTTCCTATTATTGATAATTATGAAGATGATTGTCAGCTTACGGTGGAAATGGTTTCTGACGTTCATATTGAACAAAATGAGCTTTTCCGTCAGTTTTTTATGATATCAGGACTTAATAATATCAATAATGCCTGTGCTGATGTTGATGCTGTTATTGTCGCAGGAGATATTACTAACTATGCTGACGAGCCTTCACTTGCTAAATACTATGATATTATTGAGAAATATAGCGATGTTCCTGTAATTACTGCTGCAGGAAATCACGATATAGGTCACGTCGGAGACAGAGATGTTACAGATATTTCAAGAGAAGAGGCAAAGGCAAACTTTATAAGATATAACAACGAATATATGGGAACAGATTTTGATACCACTTATTTTGTAACTGTGATTAACGGATACAAATTCATTGTTCTTGGTGATGATGTTATTAATGGCGGTCACTGGGATGCTATGGACATTTCTGCGGAACAGATGGCATTCCTTGACAGAGAGCTCGCATCAGCAAACGGTGAGCCCGTATTTGTTGTTTGTCATTGGCCTGTTGACGGAAAGAACGGACAGGAAATTATTTATCCTGACGGAGAAATAGATCTTGCGGTAAATGATGTTAAGTCTGTTATGGAGAAATATCAGAATGTTTTCTATATCAGCGGTCATATTCACGGCGGTATCAAGAGCACTCTTGCCGCAGAATATTGCGAAATGGCAAATGTTGAACAGGAAAACGGTGTAACTTACGTATCTCTGCCTACTTACGGTATTGTAAATTCATTCGGTTATCCTTGGTCAGGCACAGGAATTCAGATGGAGGTTTATGAAGAGAAGGTAGTTTTCAGACCCAGAAACTTCATAACAAATGCTTGGTTTACTAATTCAGTTTATACAATAGACCTTGTGTAATTTAATAACTGTCACCCAAAAAGAAGAAATTCTTTCTGGGTGATTATTTTGTCCGGATTTTTTTGAGGGTTAAATTAAATATGTTGTGTGTAAAGTTACGGAGGTAAAAAGTGGCAGAATATCTTATCAGAGAAGCGGCTGTTGACGATGCAAAGGTGCTTAGTGAAATATATTCATATTATGTTCTCAATACGGCTATTTCCTTTGAATATGATGCACCTGATGAGGCTGAATTCAGAAGCCGTATTGAAAATACAATAAAAAAATACCCTTATATTGTTCTTGAGGCTGAAGGTGAGATTAAAGGTTATGCTTATGCAGGTCCTTTCAAGACAAGAGAAGCGTACAGGTATTCTGTTGAAAATACTGTTTATGTAAAATACGGTGAAGCAAAAAAAGGATACGGAAGGCTTCTTGTCGATGCGCTTGAAAAAAAGCTTGTTGAAATGGGGTATGAAAACGCAAATGCCTGTATTGCTTACATAAATGAGCCTGATGAATATCTGAATAATAACAGTATGGAGTTTCATGAGCATCTCGGCTATTCTTTGGTTGGAAGATTTCATAAATGTGCCTATAAGTTCGGTCGTTGGTACGATATGATCTGGATGGAAAAGCTTATCGGCACACACGGCAATAAGTAAAACTACATTTATAGTTAAATGTGTTTATTTGTGAACATATTATTAAAATTAAGCGATTGAAACTTTAATTTCTTTATGATAAAATATCTGTGCATTAATTTAAAGGAGCGAAAATAATGGCAATTTCCAATGTTGGTGTTTTTTTCGGAAATATAGTTTTCAAGGGTGTTAATCATTTTACCTCAATTCCTATGGAAACTCAGCAGAAGACTCTTGAAACAATAATGGAGAAAAATAAAGATTGCGAATTGGGAAAAAAATATGACTTTGCAAATGTTCGCACTCTTAAAGATTTTCAGGAAAAAGTTCCGCTTTCAACTTTTGAAGATTATCTTCCTCTGATTAATCGGATGATTGACAATAATGAGGAAAATATTATAACTTCTGATAAGATTGTCCGTTACTGTTCATCTTCAGGCAGTGTTGGTATTCCTAAGCTTCAGCCTAAAACTGCAAGGGATCTTTTTAATATGCAGTCTATGGGTTTTGCTGCAACACCTGCCTGTGCTAATAAATATTTCAGAGAGAAAGGTGTTTTTAAGAGTCTTCCCGGACAGATGGGACCTCTTCTTCTTTCTCTTAACGGACATCCTCTCAAAAACGGAATGCGCTGTAACGGAGCAGGGCAAATTCCTTTTTCGTATGTTAAACCTCTTCTTCCGTTTTTTACGACTACACCTACGGATATTTTATATCCTGAGGATGAAGAGAATACAGATATGTCCTATTTTCAGCTGAGATTTGCGCTTACTAACCGTAACGTTACATATCTCGGTTCTATGGTTATTACACTGATGCTTACAATGTTTGAGTATCTTGAAGCAAATTGGGAAATGATTTGTAATGATATTGAAAAAGGTACAATTGATCCTTCTGTCAGATGTCCCAAATCCTTGAGGGAAAAGTATTCAAAATTAAAGCCCAATCCTAAAAGAGCCGCTGAGCTCAGAGCAGAATTCGAAAAAGGCTTTGATACAGAGGTCCCTGTTGCAAAGAGAATTTGGCCTAAGGTATGCTGGGGCTACGGTATGATAAGCTCTACCTTATCTATTTATGTAGAGAAGCTCCACAGATATATTGGTGATCTTCCTCTTCATAATATGGGATATGCCGCATCTGAAGGTTTTATGGCAATGTCTGTAACTCTCAATGCAAATGACTCCGTTCTTCTTCCCAGAAGTCTTATTTATGAATTTTTGCCGATAGATGCACCTGAAGGAACAAGACCTTTATTTATGGATGAAGTAGAGGTAGGGAAGGAATATGAAATTATTGTTACAAACTTCTCAGGACTTTACAGATACCGTATTCTTGATATTGTGCGTGTAACAGGTATGTACAATAAAACACCAAAAATTGAGTTCCTTTACAGATCAAATATGGGACTTAATGTTGCAAATGAAAAAACAACAACACAGATGCTTGATTTCGTTGCAAATAAGGTGCAGAAAGATTTTGGTGTTTCTTTTGACGGCTTCAGTTATTACGGCGATACAGATGAAGCAGGAAAGCTTCCGAGATATGCTTTTCTTTGTGAAACAAAATCTGATATTCCAACAGTCAAAAAGAAAGAGCTTGAAGCCTTTATTGATGAAACATTCAGAGAATGTAATGAAAAGTATGACAAATACAGAAGATGGGGAATGCTCAGAGAGCCTGTTGTCTATCATCTTGAAGAGGGAAGCTACTCAGCTTATAAAGCCTCTCTTGTTGCAGCAGGACGCGTTCTTAATCAGATAAAACCCGTTGTTGTAATTAATACTCCCGAAAGAAAAGAATTTTTCTTTTCGAGAATTAAAAAAGATTAATTATGTAGTATGATTTTAGTGCCTTACTTTTACAGTGGGGCACTTTGTTAAAGCGGAGGAAAAATAATGGAAAAGAAAATGTCTAAAAAGCTTTGGTTTAATATTCTGCTTTTCAGTCTTATGGGGCAAATAGCGTGGAATGTTGAGAATTTGTATTTTAACACATTCCTTTATAATTCAGTTTATGCAGGTGCTTCTCAGGAAGCAGTTCTCGGTACTATGCCTGCAATAACAGCAATTAACCGTATGGTAGCAATGTCTGCAATAACTGCTGTTGTTACAACATTCATTATGGGAACGCTCAGTGATAAGCTTAAAAACAGAAAGCTGTTTATTTCAGGCGGTTATATTGCCTGGGGTTTTGTTACAGCCTTATTCGGTTTTATAACAAGAGATAATATTGCCGCTCTTTTCGGACTTAGTGATGAAGTTAAAATTCTTACAATGACAGTCTGTGCAGTAATTATTATGGACTGCGTTATGACGTTTATGGGTTCAACAAGTAATGACTCGGCGTTTAATGCATGGGTAACTGATGTTACAACGCCTGCCGTTCGTCCTAAGGTTGAAGTTGCTTTTACGATTCTTCCCGTTGTTGCTATGGGCATTGTTATGGGAGTCGGTACACTTGCTCAGACCGGTACAATTTCTTATTCAACTTTCTTTATCGGTCTTGGCGCTGTTGTTATTCTTTGCGGTATCGCAGGATTTTTCCTTATTGAAGAGCCCAAACAGAAAAATGATTCTGATGAAAAAATTAATTATTTCAAAAGCCTTCTTTACGGCTTTAATCCCAAGGTAATCAAAGAAAATTCAAGACTTTATCTTGCACTTGTTGCTCTTTGCTGCTCAAGCTCCGCAACACAGGTATTTTTCCCCTATCTTCTGACTTATCTTCAGTATGTAATTTTACCTGCAAGTTCTGATGTGAATTATTTGTCGGTGCAGACTATAGTTCCTGTGGCTATATCACTTATTGTTACAGTTGCATTACTTGTAGGTCTTCTGAAGCTTGTTAATAAAAACAAGAAGCTTACAATGTTTATTTGTGTTGCAGTATTTGCCGCTGCACTTTCAGGTCTTTACTTCAGTCACAATATAGTTTCTCTTGTTGTATTTGCTCTGCCTTTACTTCCTGCAATGTTCATTTTCTCAGTTCATATCAGTGCTTCAGTCAGAGATTTCACACCTGAAGGAAAAGCAGGTATTTTCCAGGGTGTAAGAATGATATTTGTTGTGCTTCTTCCTATGATAATTGGTCCTGAACTCGGTGAAAGAGCTTGTCTTACTTCTGCTGTTGAATATGTAAATGAATACGGTGTCACTCAGGTTGTTCCCGCTTCATCAATGTTTGCTTATGCCGCAGTTGTAATTGTTTGC
Source organism: Acutalibacteraceae bacterium (assembly GCA_045591285.1). Lineage (GTDB taxonomy): Bacteria > Bacillota > Clostridia > Oscillospirales > Acutalibacteraceae > RUG806. Next base: position 8,713 of record JAZNSP010000008.1, on the reverse strand, counting down.
ACTGTAATTCCTCTTATATTCCTTTGTAAAAAAGGATTTGAAGTGGAAGTAAAAGAAAACTGAAACATCAAATCCCCCTGATTTAATTAAAATATGCCTCATCAGATTTCTCCTCTGATGAGGTATTCTTATTATAAGGTCTAAATATATTCTTAGTGAATAAAACAGCCGATGCAGAAAAAGAGTGTTGTGCTTAACGGAGAATTTGAAAATCCTTCAACTTCCGTTGAGAACCGGCATCGCATTTGTATGTACAAATACACTTGGGCAGTAGCTCAAACCCACTAACAACAGAAAAGAGAAGAGTCGTATATGAACGAGTCTTCTCTTTATTTTTGTCTGTTGAGTGATATGCCGACTATCGTCAGTGTGATATTTTCGCTTTGTGAAAGTGATATTGAAGTCTTGCGGCTTCAGTGATATTCTATTCGTCCATAAAACTTGCGAAGCAAATATCACTCGGCGTAAGCCGAATAACACTGTGTAGTAATAAAACTCGCCATAGGCGATTAGAACTGGCGTGATACTCCGTTAAGAGTATCACGCCAACTGCACCGACTGTTTGCTTTTTTAAATTGTTATTGTACTGAATTTTATTTTACTGAAGCAATAAGACCTTCAAATGCAGCTGTGAGAGTAGAGCCTGCCTTAGTTGAAGCTGCATTAATTTCTTCGTTTTCGGTAAACATTGAGTGAACATCGTTGTCAGGAAGAATGTAACCTATCTGGTCGTTGTTAAGACCGAAGCAGAGAAGCTTGTTGACCTTAGCGGTTTCTGACATAGGAGCATAATCCCAGGTTGTGTTAGTCCAGCTCTTGTCTGCACCTACAACACCGCCCCAGATGATTTCAGGAGAAATTTCACCGGGTATAAATACAATACCGACTTCGTTACCGAGTTCCATATATCCGAGTTCGGTAATCATATTGTAGCCAAGCCAATCCTTAGTGATGACACTGTTGATAAGACCTTCTCTTACAACAAGAGTAAGGATCTGATTGTCTGTTTCTACACAAACCTCTGTAAATGCTACATTGAGAACGGGAGCAAGCTCAATATCATTTTCAATTGCTATTGCTCTCTTTGCAAGAGTAGAGCCGTAAGCCTTAATTCTTGCATTTTCTTCTGTGCCTTCAACAACAATGTTGTCATATTCTGTTGTAAGAGCAAGCTCTGCACCCTGAACATAAACAACGTCAGCACCTGTAGTTGTTTTTACATATTCTTTGAAGTAGTAGGGGAAGTCTGCTGTGATAATATCTGTACTTGCACCGAAGCCTACACAGTGAATACCTGCCTCACAAAGCCAGATTTCATTAGATGTAGCTTCATCGGGAACGAAACGGAATCTGTGAAGCTCTCCGTCCATTACCATGGGCTGACGCTTATCATAAATAAGGTCACTTGCATCTATGCTGCCATAGTAAAGAGTACCGGCTTCCATATCATTAACAGCAGTCATAATTGCATTTGAAACAACCTCGTAAAGATTGTTCATAAATTTAACTGATTTGCCGCCGACATAATTTTCGAGATCGGCACCGATAAGGCTCATAGCGGGATTTTTAAGAATTGCAGGAACAAGGGGAGCGCCCATACCGAGAATATCAATTCCTGAATGCTGATGAAGAACAGAAATGTTGATGCTGATGATGTTGTTTTCCTTTGCAAAAGCGGCAAGTCTGTTTCTGATTGCAAGTACGTCGCCTCTAGCGATGCCGTAACCGTCGATAACAGCCTGAATTACAGTGCCGCTTGTTCCGTCGGAAAGAGCAATTACATTGACTCCCTGATCGTCAAGAACCTTGGAAGGAACTCTGCCTTCTGTGACTTCAAGTGAGCCTGCCATATAGTATGTTCCGTCAAAAATATCAAGACCTTCAAGAAGAGAACCGTAAGCGTAACCTGCACTCCACTGAGCTCCTTCTGCAACTTCAGTATCAAAAGTTGCTTCACCTGCATAGAAGTCATCAGGTGTAGTGTAGTCGTCATAGTTTATCCATTTATCACCCCAGTTAAGTCCGGGAATAAGAAGATTGAGAATTTTACCGATACAGCCAACGAGTTTATCGAGTAACTGATATAAGGTGGCTTCAATTCTCTGTGCAGGTCCCTCTGAGGGATCAAGTTTTGATGCAGCAGATGCAGGAACAGCCATTGTAAGAAGGACCATAACAACTGTAAGCATAAGTGCAATAATCTGTTTTGCCTTTTTCATTTTAATTTCCTCCGTTTATATTTATTAATCTGACTTTGCAGCATTAACCGTATCTATGACCTTTTTGAAATTTTCAGCAATAATAGCAGCTGTTTCAGGTCCCATTGAGTTTGTTTCCTCGTAATGTCTTCTGCCGAACCGGTCAATAGCCTTATCGAGATAAGGAGAGTCGCTGTTAAGCATAAAGTCATTGGGAGGGAGAACATAGCCTAATTCATCGTTTGCAAGACCAAAAATAAGCAAATCATCATTATCTGCAATTTCGGTAAGAGGTTCGGGGTTGATTTCAGGTGATAAACCTTCTGCAGATTCATCTTCACTGAGATATCCGCCGTAAGCAAGCTCAGGGAATAATTCACAAGGAATCATAAGCACTTTAAGGTCATCAATTTCGTAATAGCTGATTTCAGATTTAAGCACTTTCTTGTCTGAGTAGGGAAGCTTATAAGCATCTGCATTGAGAAGACCTATCTGACAAGCTATTGTAAGCACGGGATTTTCAACGGGAACATAAAACTCCTGCTTGATGTAGCTTATCCGAGGCTTGAGTTTCTTCTCGTCTTTAATGGCTAATGCATAATCAGCAAGCTTATAGCCGATGTTTCTTGTTGATTCAAGAAGTCTGTTTTCATGTCTAAGCTTATCTTCATCTTCAATTTCCATACTTATCATTCCGCCGATAGCTCCTACACCGTAAATGGTTTCAGCGCCTGTTTCTTTGCGGATTTTTTCTCTGAGATAACAGGGGAAATCTGCACTTACAAGTGAATTGCAGCCCTGAAGTGATTCGGAATGAGATGCAAAATTAAGGAAATATATCTCTCTTGTCTTGTCATTGGGAACAAAACGAAGACGGGTAAGGGTTTTTGAATAAACAACGGGAGTTCTTATATCCTCCTGCATATCGGGAACCTCTATGGTACCCAGATAAAGCTTACCCTCTCTTCTGTCCTTATAAGCCTCACAAGCGGCTGTTATAACAGCATTAAAGAGAATTGTCATAAACTTTCTGTCTTTACCTGTTCTCGGAAGCTTACCCCATATTCCCATCGTATCAATACCGGCATGGTTATGAGTGCTCATAACAGTGATTGTTTTGCAGCCTGTTTTTTCGGTGAATTCCGAAAGAGCTTTTTTGAGCGCATTAACATCTTTGTTAAGAAGTCCGACTATATCAAGAGATATAAAAAGATGGCCTCCGTTGCCTGAATTATCGTCAAGCCACAATGCGTGTGCATACTGAGGATCTATAACGCCCTTTGCAGGATTATTTTCACCGTATCCTGCAATATAGTACTTCTTTGTTTTAATATCGTCGGGAAGCATAACAGCCTTTCCGAAGCCTGCTGTGAAATATTTTGCTTCAGCTTCCTTCTGATAGAAAAATTCACCGTCAGGAATAAAGTCGGCGTACTCGGTTTTTGCGAGATTGTTAATTCCTCTGAGTGCAGAGGAAACAAGTTTTGACATATCCATAACTTATACCCCCAAAGAATTTTTCATTTCAATGAAAGATTTGATAATTGTTGAGCCTGTGTGCTCACCGAGACCGATAAGCTCGTGATAATGATTTCCGAATTCACCGAGAACGTAGTCGTTATCGGGAACAATATAACCTATTGCATCATTTGCAAGGCCGAAGGCAATAAGCTCTTTTCCGAAAATTTCTGTGAGAGGAGGATAGGGGAAACTTACATTGTTGAAAGCGCCTTCTGCTGTAAGGGAGTTGCCGCCTGTAAGAAGGTCTGCACAGAACTCACCGGGAACAAGAACAATATTAAGCGCTTTGCCTAATTCCATGTATCCTATTTCTGTAACAACAGTGTATGTGCCGTCAGCTTCTCTTAATACTCTGTAAGAAACAAGATTGAGCTTTCCGACAATTTTTATAAGCGGATTTGTTACAGAAACTGCAACTTCTTTAAGTCTTATGTTAAGTATGGGCTTCAGATTAGTTTCCCTGACAGGTGTCCAGTCTTCACACCAGAGAGAATATTTTGCTCCGTTGCTTTCTGCAGAAGCAGTATCCTTTTTGATTTCCTCTTCGTTATATAAAACAGGATCATTTTTAATTTCATCAATGGTTTTTGTAAGAGAAAGAACAATTCGTCCGAGTTCAATGCCAAAACGAACTGATTTTTCATATCTGTGAGCAAGAGTAACTCCGTCATCACTTGCACCGCAAGACATATAAATAGCACAGATAGCACCGTTGAAGAACATAAAGTTATAACCGGCTTTATTAACGGTTTCGCCCATATAGTAAATATATTCACCGCAGAGATCTCTGCCGCTTCCGTGTCCGTCAGATGTGGGAAGTCCCGCAACATCAGGATGAGCACCCATAGTTGCAATAATTGTGGGAGTTTTTTCTTTATCATCGGGAGTAAATATAAGTCTTGTGAGAAGGGTAACAAGGCTTGTAGCAGACTTTCTGTTTTTGTTATTGAAGTATTTATCTGAAATGTCCTTCTGAGCAAGTGAAAGGGTTCCAGGTGTCATATCCTCATAAGCTTTAAGAAGACCTTCTGCAACCTTTGATGCAAGAGCATTCATAAATTCACTGTCTGCACCGCTGAGATATGTTCCTTTACCTTTTTTGTTCTTCTTTTTGTTGTGCAGAACCTTTGATAAGGTGTCAGTCCAGAGTCCTTGTGTATCAACACAGGAATGGGCATGGGTTGAAAATACATTGACAGAAGCTATCTTTGCTTCGGGGTGCTTGTATTTCATAAGATCAGCAAAACGGCGTCTGATAAGCTTTATGTCGCTGCTGCCCGTGCCGATACAGTCAATAGTTGCAAAAAATGAGGTTCCGTTTCCGGAATTGTCATCAAGAGCAATAATTCTGCATTGCATTTTGTCTATGATTTTCTGTATTCTGTTGTTAAATTTGTTATCGGGTGTGAGATAACCTCCGAGATAATAAGCTCTTTCATAGTAGTCATAGGGGGTAAGGTCCTGAATGGCATATCCGAGATGCCAACGAGCGTTTTTTGCAGGAGCTTTTCTGAATTTTTCGCTTCCTTCATAAAAATATCTGCTGTCATACTCTGAAGCATTGATAAAATTAGGTCCGTCGTTCAGAGAATCTGCAAAACCGCCGAGAAGCTTATGCATAGTGTTTTCTGTAAATCGCACAAACTTTTTTGATGAAAAAAAATCCGACATCTATTTTCTCTCCTTTATTGTTCTGATTTTACTGCTGTATTTTCCTGATTTTTATATACAACAAATTTGCAGAACAGATATTCAGTAATCATATTACAAGCCATTGTAATGCCGAGGACTATATATTCAATTGCACCGAAGTTTGAAAATCTTCCGGTGAAATAGTTGCCGAGAATTGTTGAAACAGGGGTGAAAACAAGATAAAAACCAAGCACCTTGAGCATTGCCACTGGAATGTTTGCCGCAGATTTGAATGTGAACTTTCTGTTGAATGTGAAGTTCCATATAACAGAAAGGAGCAACGCAATAAGATAAAACGGTCCGTATTCATTTGTCATAATTTTGGCAAAAGCTTCATTATCAGCAATCATATTCTGCATAAAGTCAGTGCTGAGAACAACTTCGTTGAGAAGGGTGAAGCTTCCGATTTGTATTAAACCTGCAGAGCAAGAGAATAAAGCAAACTTTATGAATTGAAAAATATTTCCTCTTTTCTCATTTTTTTCGGACATAAAGTATTTCTCCTAATCTATATATTTAATATAATATTAACACAATAATTATGGATTTGCAATAGAAAGGTTATTGATTATGTAAAAAAAATGTGATAATATAACAAAAAAAGCGACTGGAGAATTTATATGAAGGATATACCATTGTTTATTGGTGAAAACAGTGCTGTTTTTACTGAATTTTTTGATAATAATACAAGTTTTGCGAATATAGCTGACGGAAGAATACCGTCATTGCTGACAATAAAAAACGGAAAATTCAAGGGCAATATAATCGCAGCTGCAGATAAAGCATCCTGTGGTGCTGACTGGGGATTTATTGAAATTGCAGTAAGGGTGAGTGAAGACGACGGAAAAACTTTTGCTCCTCTTAAAACAGTTTTTTCACCTCCTGTCAGAGAATATCCGTTTGATAAGGATAAATATACATCTGCGTTTGCTATTGATCCTCTTATGATGGAATCTGATGCCGGTAAAGTAATTATGCTTGTCGATTTTTACCCTGAAAGTAAAGGACTTCACAACAGAAGTCTTCTTGAAAAGGGAAGCGGATATGTATTGACAGATAAGGGGTTAGCCTTAAAGCTTTATTCCGGCAAGACAAAGCTTGACGGTCTGTTTGCAAGAAAAGGTAAGGAATATACTTTACAGTCGGATGGATATGTTTATGCGCCTGACGGTAGAAAAACAGCGTACTACGTGCCTAAAAATCACTCTGCGGAACACGGATATTCAACCTTGGGTGATATGTATTATTGTGTCGGAGAAAAGCCTTGTTATCTTGATAAGGAACCGCCTTTGATGCCGGAAAAGAGTGAGGGGGGTGATATTTACGTAGGTAATATTTATGTAAGCAAAGGTAAACGTGTTTTTCGGGAGAATAAGCCTGAATTCGTTCAGAAAAAAAAGGTTTTTGACAAGGAAGGAAATTTACTTTGCATTTCTACGTTACCTGCACCGCTGAGAGCGCCGATGATATCTTTTATTTTTGCCATGGAAAGTCTTGACGGCGGAAAGACCTTTTCTCAGCCTGTCGATATAACACCATGTTATAAAAAGAAATCGGACGGTATTTTCTTGGGTGTCGGTCCGGGTGTCGGAATTACACTTGCAAATGAAAAATATAAGGGCAGAATACTTGCCCCTTGCTATATCCTGAATAAGGCACTTGTCCTCATCAGTGACGATAACGGTAAATCGTGGCGTCGAAATATAGGGGAGTTCTGTGAAAATATTGATGAATGTCAGTTGGTTGAAATGCCTGACGGTAAGATTTTCTGCTTCGGACGGCCCAAAGGCGGAGGGAAAATTCCTCTCAGTGTTTCAGATGACGGAGGCGATAATTTCAGAAAACTGGCGCCTGTTGCACCTGAAATTGCACAGTGTCAGCATTCGGTAATTTCAGTCCCGCGTGATTTTATTTTACCTGACGGTCTTGAAAATGACGGAAGGTATATTTTACTGTCGGCACCCACAGGACACGGCGGTAAGGATACAACCCGAACAGAAGGCAAAGTCTTTTTCGGAAGAATTGACGGTGAAGAAATAAGATGGATTAAGTCCTATGACGTTACCGATAAAGAAAAGTATTCTTCATTCGGAAAATATTCAGATTTCTTTGCATATTCGTGTCTTAGTGTGCTTTCGGATAATACTGTAGGTATTCTTTATGAAGCATATCCTTCGGGGTATATGACGTTCGCTAAATTTAATCTGTAACAAAAAAAGGGGCTGTAAAAAAACAGCTTGAAGAAATCCGAGATTCACGATATTGTGAGTCTCGGATGATTTTTTATGTTGTTAATTTGTTAAAAACTAAATTTTGCAGAAAATAAGGTACGCTAAACAGACCGACAGTGAAAACTGTCAGTTTTTTGTGAATACCAATCACAACTTTTTAAGCGGCACACTGCCGCACAGATTGCTTCAAATGGTATTTATGCAGGTTAAAACCGCAAGAAATCATAGCTATCTCTAAATTTAAGCCTTTTATGCCTCTTCTTCTAGCTCTTGTGTAGGCTCTGTTCCATTTGATTGTACCGTATGCTCCCTCTGCCTGTATGCTTCTGTTCATTCGCAGTAAGGCTCCGTGTACACTGTTCAGATTGTTCATAACTTCTTTGTGAATACTTGTCAATTCTTCATTCAATCTGATTGTTCTGTTACCGGCTGCTTTACTGCATTTTGATTTGTGAGGACAATTACTGCAATCTTCACATTGATATATTTCTTCTGTTCTTCCGTATTTGTTTCCTCTTACAGGTCTGCTGTAGAGGTAATGAAATTCTTTACCGTTAGGACAAACAGGATTTCCGTTTTCATTTATCGGAAAGTTTACTGCACGATACGGATCTTCTCTGTAGCTTTTGTCTTCACATTCCTTTTTGAACATCGTAAATTTCATATACTTCTTCATTCCGTGTTCTTCACAGTAAAGGTAATTGTTGAAGCTACCGTAGCCTGCATCGGCAACAGGATACAAAGGATATCTGTGATATGTGTTGTTGAACTTTTCCATTAAAGGCTTAAAACAATCCATATCTGATGCGTACTGTTTTACATCAAAAACTGATATGTATTCATCGCATAAACCAAGCTGTATGTTGTATCCGGGAAGAAGCTGGTCATTACCCATATAGTCTTTTTTCATTCTCATAAAGGTTGCATCATTGTCTGTTTTTGAATAACTGTTCCTGTCTTCTCCGCAAATGCTTATGTGTTCCGCATATTTCTTCAATTTGCCAATATATTCATTAAGCTTATCGTAGTTTCTTTGCTCTGTTGTTTTATGATGCCCTCTTCCTCTGATTA
>JAZNSP010000007.1:0-67642 GCA_045591285.1 Acutalibacteraceae bacterium | reverse complement strand
AAACTACAGAGAAGATCCGTATCGTGCAGTAAACTTTCCGATAAATGAAAACGGAAATCCCGTATGTCCTAACGGAAAAGAATTTCATTATCTGAAAACAAGACCTGTACGAGGAAACAAATACGGAAGAACAGAAGAAATGTATCAATGTGAAGATTGTTCGGGTTGTAAGTTAAAAGAACAGTGTTGTAAATGTGAAGGTAACAGAGTTGTCCGTATAAATGAATAACTGACAAGATTTCATCAAGAAGTTTTGAACAATCTTAATAGTGTTCATGGTGCATTACTCCGAATGAACAGAAGCATACAGGCCGAAGGTGCTTTCGGCACAATCAAATGGAACAGAACTTACAAAAGAGCGAGAAGAAGAGGGTTAAAAGGTGTAATTTTAGAGATTTCTATGATTTCTTGCGGTTTTAACTTGCATAAATACCATTTGAAACAAACAGCACAACAGTTAGCTGCATAACAAGGCTGTGATTATCACTCACAAAACTGACAGCTTTCACTGTCGGTCTGTTTAGCGTACCTTATTTTCTGCAAAATTTAGTTTTTAACAAATTAACAACATAAAAAATCATCCGAGACTCACAATATCGTGAATCTCGGATTTCTTCAAGCTGTTTTTTTACAGCCCCAGTTTTATTCGCCTTCGGCGAGTTTTATTGCTTCGCAGTTTTATTATGCTTCGCATAGTTTTATTGTCCTTCGGACAGTTCTTGGCGAATAAAATAACACTGAAGCCGTAAGGCTTCAATAACACTATTGCCGTAAGGCAATAATATCACTGAACTGTCCGAAGAATAAATGCGCACTTACTCACCACCAAAGGTGTAAGCACTAAAAATGAGAGGTAATACGGATATTCAGTCCGCATTACCTCTTTTTATGTCCTTAGTAAACCAACTCATTTCGGACTGCTTATTTTTTTATGATATTCTTCCCACGCAAAGAGTGATATACATTCCTTGCGGAATGAATGATATACGGCTTCGCCTCGCTCTATTTTTGAGGGAAACATATTATCTCTTTAACGAAAATTGTAATCTACAGGGAACTCACCTCGGGATGTCGAGGCGCCGTCCTCTTCAGGATATAATCAATTCTTTTTAGCCACAAGGGAACAAAAATCAAAATGAAACATTCTTTCGCATTTTCCGAAGGAATGAATATCGCGTCAGGATTTGTAAAACAAATTCTGACCGTAATATTTTTCCGTTGCTTCTCATATCTATTACCATGATGAATTATGTATGGACAGCTATGATAGTTCTCAGTGTTATTTTTGCAGTGGCTTCGGGGAAGGTGGGTGCACTTTCTGAGGGTGTGCTTGCGGGTGCGGAAAATGCGGTGAATATTGCGCTGAAGCTTTTGGGTGCTATGATTTTATGGAACGGAATTGAGGAAATTATCACACGTTCGGGAATTCAGAGGTATTTTGAACGTCTTCTTTCACCCTTTCTGAAGCACATTTTTCCCACGTATCACGGCTCATCAGCCTTTTCTTCTATATGCGCCAATATTTCGGCTAATCTTATGGGGCTTGGTAACGGTGCAACTCCCTTGGGGATTGAGGCTATGCGGAGAATGAGGGAAATAAACGGCAGCAGCAGAGCAGATGACGAAATCGTTCGTTTTGTGGTTATTAATTCTACCTGTATGACGCTTATTCCCACAACGGCGGCGGCTCTGAGAAGAGGTGCGGGAAGTGAAGCCCCCTTTTCAATACTTATCCCTGTATGGATTTGCGGCATATCGGCAATAGCAGGAGGACTTATTATGGAAAAATTGCTGTCAAAAAGGTGGAAGTAATGAAAAAATATCTGACTCTTGTTTTTGCGGCGGCGTTTTTTATGCTGATAATTCCCGTTTCTGTTTATTCTGCATCAAGTGAGCGTATTGACGATGAAATAAGCACAACGTTAAGTTTGAAAGAGGTATCGGGAGAGCCTGAGGAAATGACAATAAGTGTTTATAACAGTAAAAGCGGTGAAGTCAGTGAAATGAATTTCAGAAAGTACATAATAGGCGTAGTTGCAGGGGAAATGCCTATGGAGTTTCACTCAGAGGCTCTGAGCGCTCAGTGTGCAGCGGCGGCAACCGTTGCAAGAAGAAAACTGATGATGGGCAGTGATGAAAGCATTTCGGGGGCTGTGATTTCAACTGACTCTGCGGTGCATCAGGCATATCTCAGCGAAGAGGAAATGCGTGAAAGATGGGGAGAGGATTTTGAAAAATATTATGAAAAGTTAGTAAAGGCTGTTGATGAAGCAATAGGCTACGGTATTTTTTACGAGGGACAGCTTATTGATGCCGTGTATCACGCTGTCAGCACGGGAGTTACCGAGGATGCCGTAAACGTATGGGCAAACAGTGAAAGCTATCTTAAAAGCACGGACAGTGAGGGGGATAAGCTCAGTCCTAAATATTCCTCATTTCACTGTGAGCCCTTTGAGAGCTTTCAGGAAAAAATGAAAGAAAAGGGCGTTGTCCTCGGTGAAGACAAAGCCCTTTGGATAAGCGGTGCAGAATATACTGATGCAGGAACCTTAATTAAAGTCAATATCGGTGACGGCACGTTTTCGGGAAGTGAGATAAGAGATATGTTTTCTCTTCGTTCTGCCGCCGTAACACTGAGTATTACCTCTGAGGGTGTAAATATGGACGTAAAAGGCTACGGTCACGGTGTGGGAATGTCGCAGTACGGTGCCGATTATCTTGCACGTCAGGGATATAGCTGGCAGGAAATTCTTACCCATTATTACTCAGGTGTCAATATAGAAAAGCTTTAATTATATCTTTCGGGAAGAGGACAGCGAAGGAAGGGTATGCTTCTTATGAAGTAGGCTTCCTTGGAAAGTCCCTTGAATACTAAAAATGCGGAAATAAGTCTTGAACAGGCAAGAATAAAAAAAAGAACAAGAGCTATTACGGGAACGGCAACGGTCCAGCAAAGCACGAACGAGATCATAGCAACAGTTGCTTCAAGACATAAAAGCTTCAGAGATTGCATAAGATGAAAGTTAAGATAGGGCGAGGAACGGTCACGCATCATATTAATCGCAATTCCCACAATACCGCCAAGATATGTAAATGCGGCAAAAAGACGGTTTTCTTCAACGTCATCCTTGGCAAAGCAGTCCGTATAGTCGTGAGCATCCTTTTCCGTGTTTTTTGCTTCAGCAGGTTTTTCGGGATTTTCAATGCTTTCCCTGAGAGCATAAATTTCCGCCTGCTGTTTTTTCATCTGCTCCTCAATAACCTTTTTGTATTTTTCAAAGGGATCGGGCTCCTTTGTTATAGGCTGATTATCCGAGCCGTCACAGTTCTTCCCGCATTCGGGGCAGACGGTTATATTATCCTCACACTCAAATCCGCAAACATTACAAATTTTCATAAAACACCTCGAAATATTATTTACAGGTAAATTATATTTTCCGGTTTTACTTATTTCAAGTGAATACGGCAATACTTAAAGAAGAATTAATAATTGTCAGAAGCTGCTTCGCACCTTCTGACAATTAAATTTATAATGGAAAACATATTATTTCTTTAACGAAAATTGTGATCTACAGGGAATTCACCCCGGTACGGCGAGGTGTGTCCCATACAAAACAAAATCATTTTTTCAGCCGCGAAGGTCAAGCTCTCCGTCGTGGGAAACCGTAACAACGGCTTCGGTTTCTTCCTTTGTGAAGGTGACTGTCCATATTCCATTGATTACGTCAAAATCCGCACGGACGTCACTGTATTCACCTACGTTCTTTTCGGCAATTATCACGGCTTCCTTTTCGCTTATTATTCCCTTGGCTACGTCTAAGGTGGAAAGGATTTCCATAGCTTCATCGGAGTTTTCCTTCCACCACATATCGTCGGAGGTGTTATAGATATAATAGCTTCCTGCTGTTTCACTGAGAATTATAAAATCCCAGTCGGGATTGTTGTCGTATATTCCCATAGTGGCTGTATTTTTGCCGAGAGTAATTTCCTTTGTTTTAAGTCCTGTTCCGCACACACCGAAGAATTCTCCCGCATTGATGCTGATAAAGTTTTCTCTGTCATCGGCTTTATATATGTCAATGCTTACGGTGTCAGCGGTGCTGCTTTCGTTTTTCTCGTATTCCCAGCCGTCAGGGATATCTATGCTGAAATTCAGATAATCCTTCTGCATTTCAACGCTTTTTTTACCCTCAGAAATGCTGAGCCTTATATCCTTTTCACCTATATCGGAAATTTTTACCTCAATGAGAAGAAGCCGTAGTGCCATATCACAGGTGCCCACCTCGGGTGTGTTTTTATCTATAAAGACCGTCAGCTCATTTTCAGAGGAGCTGACTATTTTATTTACGCTGTGAGTAATGCTTCCGCTTCCCTCGTAGAAAAGCAGAGAGATAAGGCAATTTTCGGAGAAAAATTCTCTGCTATATGAAGAAAACTCATTAAGTGCCTCATCTGAAAAGCCGATAATACTCTTCTTTTCAGCTATGAAGTTTTCAATTTCTTCATAAGTGTGAAGAACGTTAAGGAGCGGAAAATCGGGAAGAATTTCATTTTCACTGAGAACATATCCTGCAGATAAGTATTTTTCGGAAAACTCGCAGACCTCTTCCGTTTCTTTGGTTTTACTCTCCTTCAGCCAACCAAGCTCGGTAAGGCTTGTGATAACGTCTTCCGGAATTTCCTCATTTGCCCCCTTGCCTACGTTAAAGCACATATATGAAAACGTTGATGCGGGATAGCTTTCATTAATGCCGTTATGAAAAACAAGAATTCTATCTCCTGTGGAAAACTCATTTTCCGAAGGCTCTTTTCCTGTATCAAAGCTGAGCTTAATGGGGGAGTTATCCTTTATAAGCATAAGTGAGCCGTTATGAGTAACAAGCGCCGTACCTGTGCTTACACCAAGTGACATACTTTTCAATGCAAAGCCCGAAGCGGCTATGCCAAGAACTAAAATGACAGCAAGTAAAACTAAAATTTTCTTTTTCATATTACGTTCTTCCTTAAAGGGTGTTCATATATAAAGACGCGGAAGGTCAGAATTTATTGCATAAATTCTGACAATGAAATTCATTCCTTCGGAATGAGTGAAATCGCCTTCGGCGGTGAAATCCGTCTTCGACGGGTGAAATATTTTCCTTCGGAAAATGTTTCGGAAGGCTGTCGCCTTGTTCCGCTTCGGCTTCGCCTCGCTCTATTTTTGAGGGGAGCATATTATCTTCAGGAGAGTTTCGTTCTGAAGGTAATTTCCCCCGAGGATAAAATTTTGCGTGACATTTTGCAGGGGACGGCGACTCGACGTCCCCTGCTCAGCTGGATTTTGCGGAAATATCAATCTTGTGGCACAATTAAATTTATGGAGAATAGATAAAAGATAATAGTTGCGGAAGGTTTTTCGATGTGATTTGTTGTGATTTTCTTTGTTGACCGGGTGATATTTGATTTGACTTTGTAATTTCAGTGTGGTAGTATAATTATATCATAAAATGAAAGGAAGATATATATATGTTTAATATCTTTTTTAAGGTAATTGCAGGAATTGCAACGTTTTTCATGATGATTTACGGTACCTTTGCAGGCGTTAATTTCGGTGATACTGTTTCTTCTTATGAAGAGAACATAATGCAGGTTGAGTTTTATGAAAACACACTTGAAACAGCAGTTCCCCAGACAGATCTCTATGAAATTATAGAAAGCCATTTTGAAGGTGAGCTTCCTGAGGGGAAGACAGAGAAGAAGGCTATCGTTCTCGGTTATGACGGTTGCAGAGCTGATGCTCTTACACTTGTTGAGGAAGAGGGAGCAATTTTCAAACTTATTACCGAAGGCGGTAAGGCATATATCGCTTACTGCGGCGGTGTGAATTATCCTCAGTTCAACACTCAGGACACTTCAACTGCTCCCGGCTGGGCATCAATCCTTACAGGTAAATGGGCAGATGACCACGGTATTAAGGGCAACAGCATTGTAAAATCCCTTGATTATCTCACTCTTCTTACAACACTTGTAGAAGATGGCAAGGCTGACGACTCTGCTTTCTATGTATCATGGAACGGCCACTTCGTTGGTGATGATTCCACATATAAGGCAGAAAAGGCTTATTGTGAGGAAAAGGGACTTGATGTCATCTTCAGTGATGCAGATGATGATAACGGCACTCAGGAAAACACTCTCAATGATGTAAAGAGTGCTGATTGCTCAGACTTTATCTTCACAATTTATGAGCACACAGACCACGAAGGTCACTCAACAGGCTTCTCAATCAACAACCCCGATTATCAGAGAGGCTTTGCTGAAGAAGAAGTATGCGCACTTGAGGTTATTGAAGCAATTGAAGACAGAGCAACCTACGAAACAGAAGATTGGCTTATCATCATCACTTCAGACCACGGCGGATATAACACCGGCCACGGCTCATTCACAATTCAGGAAAGAATGACATTCTACGTTATAAAGTAAGTAAAAAAGTCACACCTCGGTGTGACTTTTTTTAGGTCGGAAGTCAGATGTAGCGTAATTTGTGCCTTATGGCAGAATGGATAAAGTTACGCTTTGAGGGGACGGCGTCAGTCCTTCGGACAATGAAATTCATTCCTTCGGAATGAGTGAAATTGCCCTTCGGGCAGTGAAATACGGCTTTGCCGTATGAAATATTTTCCTTCGGAAAATGTTTCGGAAGGCTGTCGCCTTGTTCCGCTTCGGCTTCGCCTCGCTCTATTTTTTGGGTGAACATATTATTTTCAGGAGAGTTTTATTCTGTGAAACCAAGGTAAAACAAATCTTCATCCGTCGAAGACGGATTTCGCCGACCGTAAGGTTGATTTCGCCGCCGAAGGCGATTTAGCTCATTTCTTAGGAACGGATTTTACTAAACAAGAGGCAATTTCACTTATTCCTAAGAAATGAATTTATCTGAAAAAAGCTCAGGAAAATGAGTTGGTTTACTAAGGACATAAAAAGAGGTAATGCGGACTGAATATCCGTATTACCTCTCATTTTTAGTGCTTACACCTTTGGTGGTGAGTAAGTGCGCATTTATTCTTCGGACAGTTCAGTGATATTCTGCCTTGCGGCAGAGTGATATTATTGCCTTACGGCAATAGTGATATTGAAGCCTTCGGCTTCAGTGATATTTTATTCGCCGGATAACTTGGCGAAGCCAAATAACACTGTGCGAAGCACAATAAAACTGCGAAGCAATAAAACTCGCTGTATGGCGAATAAAACTGCGTGAGTGTCCTTTGGACACCCACGCTAATCCTGAGCTTTTTTCTTATCATCTTTCTAAATCTTCGGAATATGCAAAAGTCCTTACGTATTCGGGGGCATCGTTTTCGCTGAGGTACATTACGTTATACTTTCCGCCCTCGTATTTTATAAGGCAGAAGTAGCCTGAATTGAAGGTGTATTCGTGAAGCTTCATAATACCTTGAAGCTCTGTGAGCTTTTCCTTGTCGGTGATTATGTTTTCCGAATAATTTCCTTCGGGTACGAAGTTTTTGTCCGTTTCATACTCGTAGAAATAGTTAATGTCAACGGGTTCAGCAAAGAAATCGTAAATAAAGTTAATATCGCTGTTGAAATAGTAATTGAAAAGCTTATCACTGTCATATTCTATGAAGGAAATGTTTTCAATCTTAAGGTCACTTACAAAGCAGTTTTCAAGGCCGTAGCTTTTAAGAAGAGCGAGTGTGTTTGTGAAATCCTCCGTTATAATAACGCTGTAGGCATTTCCGTTCATAAAGCCGCCCAGTGAATTATAGAGATTTGAGGTTTCATACTTATAGATGCTTGTTTCTTCATAAGCTTCCTCGTAGAAGCCGCTTTCGTCTTCGGGAATTTCCTTATCGGGAACCGTTACGTCGGGTGTTATGGTCTGAACGTAGGTTATGCCCTCTTCAACTATGGGAGTGTCATAATTATACTCACTGTAGCCGTTTAATCCCTCTATCTGATATGCCTTTTCGTTGACAGTGAAGCTGAGAACGCCTATCTGCTTTTTAGCGGGTGAATAATATTCCGTTGAGGAGAGGGATATTATATCCTGATATACGGCGTTTTTAAGAGCAGTGAACTGTTCTTTTGTAAGCTCAAGGCCTCTTTCCTCCTGAAGTGAAGGAGTTATTGCCGATACGTCTGAATAATCATATTCAAAGCACAGCTCGGAAATTCTTCTGTCGTGAACGTATTTTCCGTTTTTGCCCTCTTCCTTGATTTTTTCAAGGCGGTTTTCTTCAAAGAAAAGCTCGTAAATTCTGTTTTTATAAGCCTTTGTATCTCTTATTGATAAAAGAAGGCTTATTTCTTCTTCATTGGTAAGTGTATGCTTTCTTTCCGAGAAGCCGCCGTTTTCATAATTATATCTGATAATTACGGTGGCTTTAATTCCCGTATCCTTTTCGTCGGCTATTATTTTGCGGTTAAGTTCCATAACAGCATCTATATCAGAAGGATCTGTCATAAGGGGAAGATAGGTTTCTCTGTAAGAGGTATATATTTTTGCAACGCCTGTTGAGTCCCAGCCGTAGTCAGAAGCGAGAGAGGTTAATTCGCTGTAGGAAAGGGGAAGGGCAATTTCAGCGGAAACAACCTTATTTCTGTTAGGTATATAGGTGCTGTAGCCGAAGGCACCCGTAGCACAGACGGTGAATATCAGTGCAATAACGGCAATATGGGCAACGTACTTATAAAGGGCAGTGAGGATTTTTTTGACGTTTCTTTTAAGGAAAATCTCTGCTATAAGGTAAAATACAAATGATATACCGGCACCCATTATAAGCACCTTGGTTGCACCGTACCAGCGCATTTCGCTGAGGGGAAGTCCTGCACCGCAAAGGCATAATTCAAAAATTGTAAGATTAGAAAGCACCTTGTTGGTGTTAAGGAAGCCGCAGTTTTCTGCCTTTATTCTTCTGAATAGAAGAGCGCCTAAGACACCTAAGGCAATACTTATTATAAACCAAGGAACGTGAACGAGAAGATTGGGGAATACCCATGAGCCGTCTATAGCTTTAAGCATTATCCCTTCAGCTTCTATGGTAGCCGTTGAATAGGTGATAATATCGTTTGCAAAGAAGAGAACGGGGTTATATGCCGAGGTGGCTTCAAGAAGAGAAGCACTGCTGCTGTAGTAATAGGGATTATCCGTAAAGTGAGCAATATAATCGTTGAAGGTGGATGAGGGAAGGAAGGCACCGATAATACGCTCTGTCATAAATATGATTATCGTGGGAGCAAAAAGAAGTGCCACGGAAAATACCACTGCTTCACTGACAGTGCCCACGCTTGAAAATACTACTGCCGCCGAGGAATAGCAGATAAGAAGAAATACGGAAAGACCGCAGTATAAATGCAGCAGTACAAGTGAAAGCTGCCAGGATGCACCGAGGAAAATAAGATTTACCAAATATGAAAGAATAGTGCTTACGGCAACACTGGCACAGATAAGAAGGGCACCCGAAAGGTATTTCGTGATAAACAGGTGGCTTCTTTTTATGCCGAGGCTGTAATAGACGTTTACCGTTTTCTTGTCACAGATAAAGCTGAAAATTCTTACTGCAATAATTATTCCCGCAATACCGAGAATGCCGAGAATAACGAAAGAGGTTGCAGTGTCCATAAGACCGTCTGTACCGAAAACAAGGAATTTATAAACCTCATTCAATGCCTTTGTTTTGGTTTTTGCCGAGTTATAGTCAATAAAGTTAATTGCGGGAAGCACCGTTGTGAACAGTGTCAAAAAGAGAGTTATACAGACGGCGGGAACGAAGGAAGCGGAAATACCGCTTATAAATGAATATGCCGAACCTTTTTTATTACTTAAAGATTTGCGAAAAATCATAATCCACACCCTCCACTTCTTCAAGGAATATTTCTTCCATACTCATAGGGAACTGTTCAAGATAAACGGGAGATAAGGCCTTTATCATTTTTTCGGCTTTTTCCTTTTCACCCTTAACGGTGATTGTAATGAGTCGTCCGTCCTTAATAAACTTGCTGAAAGGAATTCCCGTAAAGTCCTCTTCCGATTTATCGTCACCCTCACTGAATGCCATACGGTATTTTGTAAAATCGTTTCCTATATCGGACATATCGTGGTCAAGCACCAGCTTTTTGCCGTTTATAAGTCCGAAGCGGTCACACATATCGCCGAGGTCGTGAAGATTATGAGAGGAAATAATAACGTGAGCGTTTCTGTCTTTGACGTATTCCTTCACAAGATTTTTTATGATCTGTCTTTTCTGAGGATCAAGTCCGTCAAAGGACTCGTCAAGAAGCAGAAAATCGGGATTTGTAGCCATAGCGAGAACAAGTTCAGCCTGTCTTTGCATACCCTTTGAAAAGCCGTTAAGATTTTTCTTGGGATCAAGTCCGAAAACGTCGGTAAGGCTTCTGAAGGTATCGTAGCTGAAATTCTTATAATATCCGTTATAGAAGGATGCCATCTTGTTCATACTGGAATAAGCCTTGAAATAAATATCGTCAGGCACGTAGAAAAGACGGGATTTCTGCTTTGCATTATCGTAAATATTTTCTCCGTCAAAGAGAATTTCACCTGCATCTGCCTTATATACACCTGCAACGGTTTTAAGAAGAGTGGTTTTGCCTGCACCGTTGTAGCCGATAAGTCCGTAGATACAGCCCTCGTTTACCTTGAAGGAAAGTCGGTCAAGGGCAGTGTATTTGCCGTAGCATTTCGTAAGACCTTTAACTTCAATCAAAATAATTCCTCCTTTGCATTTTGCTGTAAGCTTATATTACCATACAAAAAAACCTTAACACAACACGGTTAAGGTTTTCTTAAAGATTTCATAAATTATTCCTCAAAGAGAAAATCTTCTATTACGTCAAGATATTCTTTAACGGTGCTGTCAATACTCATATAAATTTCGTGCTTGCAGTCGGTGAATTTTCTGAGTTTTCCGTGGGGAACGAGCTTTATAAAAATGTCCTCATATTCTGAAAAAACGGTTGAGTCCTCTTCGGGCTGACATAAAAGCACACTTGCGGTAACCTTTTTGTTTCTTTTTTCGCTGAGATTGAGCTTTGATACCCTGATTGCCTCACTTACCCAGCGGTAAGAGGGAGCAGTGGTCTGGAAGAGGGGATTTTCAATTCTCCTTTTATGATAATAGTCAAAGCGAGCCTTGCTTGTGCTGTGGCTGTCCTCGTAGCTTTTTTCGGGATTGAATAATTTATAGCCCACCACCTTCTCTTTTTCCTTACCTAAGAGGATAAAAAGACGTGCGGCAAAATTTGCAATTCCTTCGGGCACACCTGCGGTTTTTGCCTTTATCATAGGTGCGGATAAAACAGCCTTGGTGAATACGTCGGGATGAGTCTGGAGATACTGAACGGCAACGGCACCGCCCATAGAATGTGAGAAAAGATACATAGGAAGGGAAGGGGCTTCCTTTCTTATTACCTTCTTAACAAAGGTGTGAAGGTCGTCAACGTACTGAGAAAAGTTCTTTATGTGAACGACCTGAGGGTGAGAGTTGTGTCTGTGGGATCTTCCGTGGCCTCTGTGGTCGTAGGAAAAAACGTTCAGGTTCATTTTAAGGAAATAATAACACATCTCAAAGAATTTTTCGTTGTTTTCCGTAAAGCCGTGACAGATCGTGATATTTCCTACAGGCGCATCTGCCTTATAGAAGCGGTAAAAAATCTGTTTGCCGTCGTTTGCCTCAAAATAATTTTCCGTCATACGCTCTTTAAGAAAGGGAACCACGGTATTTTCCATATTAACGCTGAAGCTTTCTTCACTGATAAAATAATCTCTCATCATAAAATTACCTCTGAAACTTTCATTAAGTTTAATATAGCACATATTTTTCTTAGGGTAAATATATTTTTTACATCTGTTGCATTTTTTCTTTCACTTTGTTATCATAGTGTTAAAGAAAAAATAAGGACGGTGTCTGAAATGGTTCACTATAATGACTTTATAATCAACTTTATGAATAGATACGAGTATCCCGAAGAGGCTATAAGCACCTTCACAAGAGTTCTCAAGCGTCTTGATGAGGAAAAGGAGCTTGGGGATAAGATGGATAAGATCGTTGAAGGCTATTTATTCCCCTGGCCCGATAATATGCGCGACAGTCTTGATGCTGTTAAGGCTCTCAGCGAGGAATACGGCGAAAACGAATGCACCTTCGATTTTATTTTCCTGCTTCTGTGCACACCCACGGTGTATGACAGATATATGGAAAGAGGTATTCCCGAGCAGACCTATTGGGATACTATGGCTGACCTTAGATGTAAGCTCATTGAATGCATCAAGTGCGAAGAGGTTCCCGGAACCTTCGTTGCAGGCTGGTATAACGGCTTTTTCAAGCTTGAAAGATTTGCCTACGGAAGATTTCAGTTTGAAGAAACCGAATACGACTTCAATTTTGATTTCGTAACAAAATGCGGCAGAAGACTTACCTCAGGTCAGAAGCTCATAGGCTTCCATATTCCCTCTTCAGGAATTCCCCTTACCGATGAAGTAAGACTTGATGCATATAAAAAGGCTTACGAGCAGTATAAGCACCTTTTCCCCGACGGAATTATGTTCTTCTGGTGCGGCTCCTGGCTTCTTTATCCCAGACATAAGGAATTCTTGCCCGAAAATTCAAATATCCTCAAGTTTATGAGTGACTTTGAAACTGTTTCCTGGTCAGAGGCTGAAAACTTCCACGATGCGTGGAGAATTTTCGATAAGTATTCGGATTTACCTGCCGACCAGCTTCCTACGGACACCTCTCTCAGAAGAGCCTATGCTCAGTGGCTTAAAGACGGCAATAAGGGCGGAAGTGCCTGCGGTGTTATCGTGTTTGACGGTGAAAAGATAATCAGATAAGGAGATATATTATGAAAAGAATTGTTTTTCAGGGCGACTCTATAACTGATGCGGGCAGAAGCAGAGAAAATACTGCCGAAAGAGGCTTCGGTTATCCCACTCTCGTTTCCGCTGAATTAGGTTATAAATATCCCTTGGAGTTTGATTTTATCAACACGGGTATTTCAGGTAACAGAATTGTTGACCTCTATGCAAGAATTAAGCGTGATATAATTAATCTCAAGCCCGATTATCTCACTATCCTTATCGGTATCAATGACGTATGGCATGAGATAAACGACAGAAACGGCGTGGATAACGATAAGTTTATGAGAGTATATAGTGCTCTCATTGAGGAAGTAAAGACAATGCTTCCCGAAATTAAGATCTTCATTCTTGAGCCCTTCGTGCTTTCTGCAAGTGCCACGGAAAAGAAATACGGCATTTTCAGAAGAGAAACAGAAATGAGAGCCGAAAGTGCAAAAAAAATTGCAGAAAAGTATGACCTTACCTTCATTCCTCTTCAGGCTGATTTTGACGAGGCAGAGAAGAAGGCAGAGGCTTCCTACTGGCTCAGCGACGGTGTTCACCCCACTTCAGCAGGTCACGAGCTTATTGCTAAAAAGCTTACTGCGGCTCTGGAAAAAGAGATTAATGCATAAATACTTGTAATTTAAATAGGTTTATGTTATTATTATATTCTCTAAAAAACAACGGAGGAAATAAATTATGAAAAGAATGTTCAAAGCATTTATTGCGGCAGTTCTTTGTGTTCTTCTTGTGATGCCCACTATGGCATTTGCGGCTGAAGCAGAGGGTAATGAATACGACAGCGTTGCTGATTATATTCAGACGGCTTCTGAAGAGTCCTCAGAGAAAACCACAGATGCATTACTGCGAATTAAGATTATTTTAGCTAAGCTCCTTAATATGTTAAGTAACCTCGTTATTAATGATATTCTCGGCGGTTTTCTTAATATGATCATTCCCAACTCTGCGGCAGTGCTTGATTATGAAAGCTTCGATCTTGCAGGCTATGAAAACTTCTATGCAGGTATGGACGAATTCATTGACGAGCCTCAGGGCGATAAGGTATGGAGCCTCGGTTACGGCAAGGCTTCCGTTCTTCCTTCAGATTTCGGCACAAAGAAGTATGCAAAGGGTGCTTATCTTCCCTACGTTTTCGGTACTTCAATGTATCAGGATGAGGAAGGCAACGACGAAGACCTTATGGCAAGAGCTATTGTTATGAATGACGGCTCAGGCAGAGGTAACGTTGTATTTATTTCGGTTGACGCTATGGGCCTTGCAAACGCTGACGTAAGACTTATCCGTGAAGGAATGAGTGAAATTGCAGAGGAATATAACATCGTAAGCATCAACGTTTCCTGTACTCATATTCACACTGGCATCGACTCTCAGGGCGTATGGACTGATCCTGTAGGTGTTATGCTTAACAATATCGCAGGTAATGAAGTTAAGTACGGTGTTGACCGTTCCTTTATTGAGTCTGTGGTTTCAGGCTCAAAGAAGGCTGTTGAAGAAGCTTTAGGCGATATGACAACAGGTGACCTTTACTATTCTGTAATTGATGTTGAGGATTATGTGCGTGACCGTACAGCTCCCATTTCACTTGATACAAATATGTATAAGCTCGAGTTCCTTCCCTATTCAAGTGAAGCTACTCCCACTATTATTGCAACCTTCGGCTGTCATCCCGAATCATCAAGCTATGACTGGTCTGATGACGGCAGTGACAGACTTCTTCCCTTCGATGAAAAGTTCTCTGCAGACTTTATCTGGTACGCAGAAAAGGTTCTCAATGCTGCAGGCTACAACTTCATCTATATTCAGGGTAACGTTTCCACTGTTACTTCTTCAAGAGGTAACACAGGTGACGGTATTGACGGAAACGCTCATTACTCTGCTATCCGTTACGGCTATGAGATCGGCTATATCCTTCTCACAATGAGTATGGATGAGGCTGAAAGAATAAGAATTAACAAGGAAACAGGCGACAGACTTGACGTTGAGCTTTATAAGGACCAGCCTGACTACACAGTATGGTATGAAGGACTTCCCACTGTTCCCGCACAGAAGGTAAAGCCCGTTCTCAATATCAAGGTTAAGCAGTTCTTTGTAAAGATCGATAACAACATCATCGCTCTTCTCGGTAAAACCTCTGTTGCCGATAATATCGTTCTCAAAGATGACAACGGTAAGTATTATACGGTTTCTGAGGTAGGCTACCTTGAAATCGGTGACAATATGAAGGTATATATGAGTCCCGGTGAAACCTTCGGTGAACTTCTCTTCGGCGGCAGCGGTGCAGACGGCTTCCCCCTTCCCACGATCAGAGAATACACAGGTGAAGATATCATCATTATGGACCTTATGAATGATGCCGCAGGCTACGTTGCAAACGAAGCAAACTACGTTCTTGCAGGTCTTCAGTATAACGAAGGTACAGGCGAATTCGACAGCGATACATGGTGTCTTATCTCCTACGGCAAAACCGCCGGCACAACCTTCATCACACACTTCTACGATATTTTTGATAGCGTAAAATAAAAAAAGAGTTTTTATTGCCGGGTGTCCGAAAGGATGCCCGGCAGTTTTGTTAATGGAAATTGTTATCGGAAAAGAAGGCGAAGGAATGTGATTAATAATGAATATTGCATAATGTATGTGGGATAATAAATAATGAATATTGGGTAATAAATATCGAATAATATATAATGAATAGTGTCGGAACCTGCGGGTAGTATTTTAAGTCGGATGTCGGCGTTTTTTTGATAACTGTAACCTTCATTTATTATCCGTAAGGTAAATTTTGTGAAAATTCCGATTTGTTGTTTTGTATTTATGTTTTATATAATATTAGCACTCTCTGTGTGAGAGTGCTAATATTTACAGAATAGTCACAGAAATATCACACGGATATCAAACTATCGGTATATATTATACTTGCAGGGAGGGAACGAAGGGTTCCCGAAGGCAAGAGCTTTCGGAGGGCAGGCCGTTCGTTCGATGACACTCCCTTGAAATTAAAAATAATATATCACATACAGGAGGAAAATACAATGTTTGAAATTATCCCTATGACTCATTTTAACCGTGCATTCAGAAATCCCTTCAGAGAGATGGATTCACTTGCAAGAGCTTTGTTTGACGAGCCTTTTTTCTCCGCTGAAGCAGAGATAAGACCTTTTAAGACGGATATAAGAAAAACTGAGGAGGGCTATCTTCTTGAAGCAGATCTTCCCGGCTTTGACAAGAAGGACATTTCCGTAGGAATTGACGGTGACCGCCTTACAATCAAGGCTCAGCGTCATTCAGAGGTTGAGGACAAGGAGAACAAGGACAAATTCGTAAGAATTGAGCGTTCCTACGGCTCTTATGAAAGAAGCTTCTCCGTAGAAGGACTTGACACAGAAAAGATTGATGCAAAATATGAAAACGGTGTTCTTTCCCTTAATATGCCCTTGAAGGAGCCCACCGTTCCCCCGGTAAGACAGCTTGAAATAAGATAATCCGAAAGAAAGGCAGTTCCTGATTGCAGGAGCTGTCTTTTTCTGTAAGCTTGAAAATTAACCGTATCATCAGGCAAAGTCTCATGAATTGTCTTAACTGAACAAAAATTAAATCCTAAAATTGTCAATAAGTAAATTGACATTTATGATAAAGTATTATATACTTTAAGTGAATAAAAGTTTTGAAAGGAGATTTTTCTCATGGAAATGCTTACAGGAATTTGGCATCTTCTTGCTGACTATCTTATTCTTATAATTGCTACATTAAAGGGCTTCTTTGATGGAAAGAATGCTGAATAAGACAAAGGCTTTTCAAAGGTAATGTCACCCGATAAAAGGGTGACTTTTCTTTTATTAATGAATGATGAATAATGATGAATAATTGCGGAACCTGCGGTTAGCATTATATTGTGCTTCGCACGATCCCATAACAGAGCGAAGGCAAAGCCTGAGCGGAATAAGGCGAAGCCTTCCGAAACATTTTCCTAAGGAAAATATTTCATACGGCGTAAGCCGTATTTCACTGCCCAAAGGGCAATTTCACTCATTCCGAAGGAATGAATTTCATTGTCAGAAGGTGCAACGCAACTTCTGACACATCGGGGGATTTATGAATATCTGTGGTTTTCAGAAGCTTACTTTACTTGATTATCCTGAGCATACTGCCTGTACCTTATTTACGGGCGGCTGTAATATGCGTTGTCCTTTCTGCCATAATACCCCTCTTGTGACGGGTGAATGTGAGGAAAGCTACTCCGAGGATGAAATTCTTTCCTTCCTCAATAAGCGTCAGGGACTTCTTGACGGTGTTGCGGTGACGGGCGGAGAGCCGCTTATGCAGAAGGATATTGCAGAATTTTTCCGTAAGATAAAGGAATTGGATTTTGATATCAAGCTTGATACCAACGGAAGCTTTCCCGACAAGCTTCGGGAGCTTATTGATAATTCTCTTGTGGATTTTATCGCCATGGATGTAAAAAATGTGTTCCCCAAATACGAAGAAACATCAGGCAGTAAGATTAACACCGACATCATAAAAAAGAGCATAGATATTATAAAGAACAGCAATATTCCCCATGAATTCAGAACCACGGTTGTTTCTCCCTTTCACACTGAAGAGGATATAATTTCAATAGCACAATATCTTGGGGCAACTGAAAAGTATTACATTCAGTGTTTTAAGGATTCGGGGGATATTCTTTGTGACGGTTGCAGTGCACCGAGCGAAGAAATGCTTCGGTCGGCTTGCGAAAAAGCACAGAAATACGTGCTTTTGTGCGAAACAAGAGGTATCTGAAGATACATATATGTGGTATCAAAATTCAAGCATTGGCACTATATATTGTGTCAATGCCATTTTTTTCGGCTTTTTGACAGACATTTATAACAAAAACACAACAAGATATTGTGCATTGTTCCGAATTTGCGAAAAACTTAACACAAGATATTGATTTTAATAGCTGCGGTATGCTATTATTACGGAGCACCGCCTGATAAGGCATAGAAAACGGTCTGTAAAAACAGACCTTCTGATAGATAAATTTACAGAAAATAAGGAGGACGAAAAAATGGCATTTCAGGTAATTAAAAGAGACGGCAAGATAGCAGATTTTGATATAAGTAAAATTGCTGCAGCGGTAACAATGGCATTCGAGGCTCAGAAGAGAGAATGTCACCCTAACATCATTGATTTCCTTGCTCTCAAGGTTACTGCAGATTTTGAATCAAAGATTAAAGACGGCTACATTTCAGTTGAAGATATTCAGGACTCAGTTGAGTCTGTGCTTGTTCAGGCAGGCTATGCGGATATCGCAAAGGCATACATCCTTTACAGAAAGAACCGTGAAAAGATCCGTAATATGAAGTCAACGATCCTTGACTATAAGGAAATTGTTGATAACTATGTTAAGGTTTCTGACTGGAGAGTTAAGGAAAACTCCACCGTTACATATTCTGTAGGTGGTCTTATCCTTTCAAACTCAGGTGCTATAACAGCTAACTACTGGCTTTCCGAAATCTATGATGAGGAAATTGCAAATGCACACAAGAATGCTGATATTCACATTCATGACCTTTCAATGCTTACAGGCTACTGTGCAGGTTGGTCACTCCGTCAGCTTATTGAAGAGGGTCTCGGCGGTGTTCCCGGAAAGATTACTTCTTCTCCCGCAAGCCACCTTGCAACACTCTGCAACCAAATGGTAAACTTCCTCGGAATTATGCAGAATGAATGGGCAGGCGCTCAGGCTTTCTCATCATTTGATACCTATCTTGCTCCCTTCGTTAAGGTTGACAATCTTTCCTACAGAGAAGTTAAAAAGTGCATTGAGTCCTTCATTTTCGGTGTAAATACTCCTTCTCGTTGGGGTACTCAGGCTCCCTTCTCAAACATCACTCTTGACTGGACTGTTCCTGCTGACCTTGCTCACAAGCCTGCTATCGTAGGCGGCAAGCCTCAGGACTTCACATACGGTGACTGTAAGAAGGAAATGGATATGGTCAATAAGGCATTTATTGAAACCATGATTGAAGGCGATGCCAACGGCAGAGGCTTCCAGTATCCCATTCCCACCTACTCAATCACAGCAGATTTTGACTGGTCCGAAACAGAGAACAACAAGCTTCTCTTTGAAATGACCTCAAAGTACGGCACACCCTATTTCTCAAACTACGTAAATTCCGATATGGAGCCCAGTGACGTTCGTTCAATGTGCTGCAGACTCCGTCTTGACCTCAGAGAGCTGAGAAAGAAATCAGGCGGCTTCTTCGGAAGCGGTGAAAGCACAGGCTCTGTCGGTGTTGTTACTATCAATATGCCCAGAATTGCACATCTCAGCAAGAATGAAGCTGATTTCTTCAACCGTCTTGACAAGATGATGGACATTTCAGCACGTTCTCTCAAGGTTAAGAGAGAAATTATCACAAAGCTTCTTGACGAAGGTCTTTATCCCTACACAAAGAGATATCTCGGCACCTTCAATAACCACTTCTCCACCATAGGTCTTGTTGGTATGAATGAAGTAGGTCTTAATGCTAACTGGCTTAAAAAGGATATGACAAATCCCGAAACTCAGGAATTCACCAAGAAGGTTCTTAACCACATGAGAGACCGTCTTTCCGACTATCAGGAAATGTACGGTGACCTTTATAACCTTGAAGCAACTCCCGCTGAGTCAACCTCATACAGACTTGCAAAGCACGACAAGTCAAGATATCCCGAAATTATCACTGCACATGAGGGTGAAACACCCTACTATACAAACTCCTCACATCTTCCCGTAGGCTACACTGAGGATATCTTCACTGCTCTTGATATGCAGGATGAGCTTCACACACTTTACACCTCAGGTACCGTATTCCACGCATTCCTCGGTGAAAAGCTTCCCGATTGGAAGGCTGCTGCAAATCTCGTAAGAAAGATAGCTTCTAACTACAAGCTTCCTTACTATACTCTTTCACCCACATACTCAGTATGTCAGGAGCACGGATATCTTATCGGTGAACAGTATAAGTGTCCTCTTTGCGGTAAGGAAACTGAGGTATATTCAAGAATTACAGGCTACTACCGTCCTGTTAAGAACTGGAACGACGGTAAGAGTCAGGAATTCAAGGACAGAAAGGTTTATAATATCGAAACATCTGTCATGAAGAGGGACGATGCTGTTACAGAAGAAAAGGAAGGTGCATGTTGCTGTGAAAGCACTGATGCAGAAAAAATTCTTCTCTTCACAACAGAAACCTGTCCCAACTGCAAGCTTGCTGTTCAGTGGCTTGACAAAGCAGGAATTTCCTATGAAAAGCTCTTCGTTTCTGAAAATCAGGAGCTTGCAAAGGAGCTTGACTTAAAGCAGGCACCCACACTCGTTGCTTACAAAAACGGCACTGCAGAGAAGTTTGCAGGCGTAGCCGCAGTAAAGCAGTTCATAGATATGAATAAATAATGTTATCAACCTGAGAAACTGATACAAAAAATAACGGCGTTGTGTTCGTAAGGACACAATGCCGGTTTTTTTGTGCAGAATTACTCAAAGCAGATGTTAAAAAAATAAAAAATTTTTTTGTGCTATAATTAGTCTGAAAATAATATTTATGAGGTGATTTTTTGAAAGAAGGCGCATTTGTCAAGCTTCCAAGAGAGCTTTTGTACTCTCATTACTACTCAGATCCCGTTATGCTGAAAATTTACATAACGCTTCTTTTACTTGCCCGTTTTTATCCTGAGAGGATATACGGCGTGGATGTAAAGGAAGGGCAGCTGCTTATTACTAAAAATGAACTTGCACAAAGGCTTAAAATTCCCGAAAGAAAGCTCAGGTATGCACTTGACAAATTCCGGGCAGATGAGCTTATTTCCACCGAGAACATCAGAAACCAATTCACCCTTATAACCGTAAACTACTATATGAGCTACATTTCAACGGCACAGCTTCTTTCAGGGGAAAAGGAAAAATGTTGAAAACTCTGTTGAAAACTCATTAAGAAAATGTTGAAAACTCTTGCCGTTTTTTCGGTTTAACCGTTAAAACGGTAAATTTTTTTGAATTTCTCACTTTGCTGACTTTTTGTCATTCTGTTGCGGTGATGCTTTGTCTGACGAAGAGAGCTTACGAAGCCTTATATATCAAGGCAGGAAAAGTTTTCAACACTGATTTTCGGCTTACCTTTTGACATATAGCTTGTCCGTTAAATTTTACGACATACATACAATTATATAAAGAAGGATAATAAGAAGGGTATAAAAAGAAGGGAAAAAAGAAATTTAAACTGTCCTACCACATTTCCTTTTCCCTTTTTGTGCGTGTATTAAATTTTTATTTCTTTTTCTTCCTTCAATGAGGGCATATTTTTCTTCCATGCACCGCTGAACCAGAAGAATATGCCTATTACGAAGGGTGTAAAGCCTGCCAGTGCATCGCCGAGCCAGAAGCCGTAGTAATCCATCTTTAAGACGAAGCCGAAGAGCACGGAAAGACCTATACGCATTAATATTCCGTCAAAAATTGCAGTTGCAAAATTTACCTTGTAGTTTCCGCTTCCGTTGAGTATTGCATTCATTGTGGCTCGAAGGGCACTTGCATAGAACAAAAGCACAGCTATGGGGAAGAATTTATCACCTATTGCAATTACGCTTTGCTCACCCGAAGCGAAGAAGCTGATGATGTTTTCCTGAAAGAAGAAGAATATAACCGTAAGAGTGGTTGCAACACTGAGAGTAACAACGGCAAGGCTTTTTAATATGCCTCTTATTCTGTCTTCCTTTGCCGCCGCAATATTCTGACCGACGAGGGTTGAGCCTGCGGTGTTGAGAGCATTTGAAATAAGGTTTATTATACTTGCAATTTTGTTTACGATGCCTGAGAAGGCAGAAACCTCTATTCCGTAGGAATTTACCCAGGAATTTACGAAAAGCTTGGAAAGCTGAACGGAGGCAAACTTGATAGCCATAGGAGAGCCCAGTTTAATAAGTGCCGAAAGCATTTCCTTATCGGGAGTGAAGAATTCCCTGATGCTTACGTCAAGGCTGAATTCGCTTCTTCTCTTATAGAGGAAAACGGTGCAGGCAATAAAGCTTACCGCTTGACCTATTACCGTAGCAAGAGCCGCACCCATAGCACCCATATCCATTTTTAATACGAATATAAGGTCGAGCGCCACATTTATTGCGGCGGCAACGCTTATAAAAACAAAGGGATGCTTGGAGTCGCCCATTCCTCTTAAAACGGCTGAAACCATATTGTAGCCGTAAATGAAAACAAGTCCTATCATACAGACGAAGGAATATTCTGACGCGCTGTTATAGGCTTCCTCGGGGGTGTGCATAAGCCTTAAAAGAGTATCCTGAAAAATAAGCCCGAGAATGCTTATTACTATTGCACAGGAGAACAGGAAAAAAGCCATATTTCCCGTAAATTTTCCTATTTTGTCCTTTTCGCCGCTTCCCACGTATTTTGCTATAAGCACCTGACCTGCGGCGGAAAAGCCCATAGCAACGAAGGTGAGAAGATTGCTTAAATCTCCGCCTACGCTTACTGCGGAAATACCTACGTCACCCATAGCCTTTCCTACGACCACCATATCAACGGTGTTATAGAAAACCTGAAGCAGATTTGATAAAAACAAAGGCGCCGCAAAAGTAAGCAGCTGCCTCATAATGTTTCCTTTAGTAAAATCTTTGATCATAGCTTAATACTGATATTCGGAAGTAATTCCTAAGTATTCTTCAAGAGTGAGTCCGCTGTTATAAACGGCAGTTGCCATATCAACGCCTATATATCTTATGTGCCAGGGCTCGTACATATAGCCCGTAATTCCTTCCTTGCCTTCGGGATAACGGATAATAAAGCCGTATTCGTGGCAGTGAGAAGCAACCCATTTGCCTGCTGAGGTGTTGGCAAAGGAGCTTGAAATTTCGTTAAGATCAATTGCAAGGCCTGTCTGATGCTCAGAGTGTCCGGGACGTGCTGAATATCTGTCGGCTGCTGCCTTGCCGTCGTTGTTGCAGTAGCGGTTATAAAGGCTTTCCTGTAATTCATAAGAGCGGTAGCCTGATGAATTGTAAAGCACGTGACCTTCATCATAAGCCACGCTCTGCATTTTGTTGAAGGCTTCCTGACATTCGGGAAGAAGGTCACCGGGAGCATAGTCTGCGGGAAGGGCATAGGACTTATTTGCAATAAGAATTCCGCCCACGTAAGTAATGCCGTCAACAACGGTTACCTCAAAGCCCTTTTCCGTGTAGCCTGAGGTGATGGCAGGTGTCACAGGCTTATTTCCCGTTACCGTTTCAGAAGGCTCATCATATTCACCGTTATCTTCTTCGGTAAGGTCATATTCGATTTCTTCGGTTGCTTCTTCCGTTGTTTCTTCTGTTTCTTCAGTTGCGTTTTCAGAAGAAGCATCAACTGTGGCTTCGGCCGTTTCTTCATCGGGTGCGGTTGTAAGGTCATCGCCCGTTACAAAAAATCCGCAGGCGGTGAAAGCCGTTATAAGCATTACCGATATGAGTGCCGTAAAAATCAATTTTATTTTCATAGTAAAATTCCTTTTCCGTAAAAATATACCTATATATTATAATACTTAGGAAAAACTAAGTCAAATAAATAAATTCTCTTTAAAAACAGTAAATTTTGTGATAATATTACAACGAGGTGTTAAAAATGGTTCAGTTTGCAAATATTTTCAATAAAATTTTCTCAGTTTTATTTTCCGTTATGCTTTTGTTCACAGGCGCATTAAACGGTCTGTTCACCGAGGGTGCCGCAGAGTATATCTCTCAGTCGTCGGTTGTCGGTCTTGAAACGCTCACTCGCTCTCAGGACGTTACCACCGACGGAGAATACTTCTATTTCAGCGGTAAGCACTCACTTCAGAAGGTAAGCCTTGACTGTAAGGAGATTATTGCTCTTAACAGTGAAGCTCTTGAAGGAGAGCTCAGTGAAAAATACAATTCACAGCACATAGGCGGTATAAGCTACTGTGACGGAATTATCTATGCCGCCCTTGAGGACTCAAAGCAGTGGGAGCATCCCGTTATAGCCTTATATGATGCCGAAACTCTTTCCTACACGGGCGTGTGCTACGAACTGCCCCTTTCCTTACAGCAAAGAGGCGTTCCGTGGGTAACAGTCGATAAGGAAAACGGTGTTGCTTATACGGGGGATTCAAGAAACTATACGGAAATATATAAATTCTCCCTTTCCGATTTTACCTATCTTGAAACTCTTACTCTTTCCGAAGAGGTGGAAAAAATTCAGGGTGCTGAAATTTATGAGGGAAAGCTTTTCGTCGGCACAAACGATATGACAAGAGCCGTATATGAAATTGACCTCATAAGCGGAAGCGTTACAAAGCTCTTTGACAGAATTACTTACGAATATAAGTATATCGACAATTTCGGCGGTGAGGGTGAAGGGCTTACACTTCTTGCTATGGAAGACGGAAGTTTCATTCATACCCTGCAGTTAGGTGCATTATTTATTGACTCCTCGTTAAATCATTATTCGTATAACGGCTAAGAAAGGGATATTTCAATGGGAAAACTTAAAAATTTCACCGATAAGGTGTGGTACGGCACCGGTGCTATAGGTCTTGACCTGAGCTACGGTATGTTCAACGGCAGACTTTCAAGATATCTTACCGACGTGCTCGGTCTTAACACAAACTTCCTTTTAGGACTTATCTCCGCCGCAAGAATATGGGACGGAATAAACGATCCTATGATGGGCTCAATCGTTGATAACACCAATACAAAATTCGGCAGATATCGCCCCTGGGTTGTTATAGGCTCCTGTCTTAATGCCGTTATTCTCTTCCTGCTTTTCAACAACCCCGGCTTTTCAACAGGCTTTTCAGAGGGCGGCGCATCAATAGGTCTTTATATCTATATTGCCGTTATGTATATCCTCTGGGGTATGACCAATACAACGGCTGATATCCCTTATTGGTCAATGGTTCCCTCTTTTACTACGGATCCCGGTGAAAGAAGTATTCTTGCCACAATAGCACGTGCCTTTTCAGGCATAGGTCAGGGTATTGTTTCCATAGGCTCACCCATAATCTTGAATTCTTTGGGTACTGTGGTAAATAATGCCGACGGCACAAGCACTACAGTATGGACTCAGAACGGCTACACGGTAACCGTTGCAATCTGCAGTGTGGCACTTATTTTCTTCTCAATGCTTTCAATGAGCAAGGTAAAGGAAAACGTGCTTGTGAAAAACGAGGAAAAATTCTCATTTAAGAAGATTTTCTCCGTTATAAAAGAAAACGACCAGCTGAGAGTATTTATGCTTTTTGCTATGCTTTCAAATGCAGGCTTTTATACCACGACAGGCGTTGTTGACTACTATTTTGCGGCTGTTCTTGAGGATACCTCTGCTCAGTCAACCTTCAGCCTTTTCGGAACAGTAGGCTCAATTTTAGGTCTTGCAGTAATTCCTCTTATGATGAAGTTTACTTCAAGAAGAAGAACCTATCAGTTCTCACTTTCCCTTTCCCTTGCAGGCTATATAGGTATGTTCATCTCAGGACAGTTCCTTATGAGCGCTATGCTTCTCAATATTTTCTATACGGTAACTCAGATAGGCACGGCTTCAATGTTCATTTCACAGACAGTATTCCTTGCTGACGTCGTTGACTACGGTGAAGTGAAAATGGGTGTAAGACGTGAGTCCGTCACCTTCTCAATGAAGGGCTTTTTGCAGAAAATGGCATATACCGTTCAGACAGTCATTCTCTATTCCGCTATGGGTATTGCGGGCTATAACTCTCTCAAGCCCGACTCAAACGGCGTTATAATTTATCCTAAGAAGGTTAAAACTGCAATTTCTGCGGTTATGTATATAATTCCCCCTATTTTCTTCCTTCTTTCAATTATCGTTTTCTCCACAAAATTCAAGCTTCACGGTGAATATATGGAGGACATCACAAGAAAGGTTGAGGAGTCAAGAAAAAAGAGAATGCAGACGGTAAACGAAAATGCATAAAAGTAAATTTTCTTTCCTTCCTTCCTTTGCCCTTAAAATAATTGCCCTTTTTGCGATGACACTTGACCATATAAGTGTTGTATTCAACGGTCCTGAAGCTACCCCTCTTCGTAACATAGGAAGAATTTGCTTTCCCCTTATAGCCTTTATGATTTCAGAGGGCGTAAGATATACCAAAAACAAGAAAAGGTATATTCTGAATATGGGTATATTTGCCCTTATTTCCGATATTCCCTTTGACCTCGCCTTTTACGGAAAACCCTTTGAAATTAATGAGCAGAACGTATATTTTACCCTGTTTTTCGGGGTTATTGCCGTATCTGCTTTAGATGAGCTTATTAAGAGAAAGCAAGGATATCTCGGCATTTTCGTAGCTCTTTTCACTGGCCTTGCCGCATTCTTCCTCGGCGGTGACTACGGTTTTATGGGCGTTATAGTATGTATGGGAATGTATCTTTCCTCACTTCTTCCTCAGGGAATAAATTTAATAGGCTATGCGCTGAGTGCTCTGCTTACGGTGATAGTATTTGTTCCGCCGTTGAATTTCGGCTTTATCTCTACGCAGCTTCCCGCAGTTTTTGCAGTTATCCCCATAGCACTTTATAACGGTAAAAAAGGCCCGAAGCTCAATAAATATCTTTTTTATGCATATTACCCCTTGCATCTGATTATACTTTATGCCGTAAGCTCGCTTTCTGCATAAATTATGATAAATACCCCGAACGACTTCTATAAAAAGGAGAGTAAAAAAAGTGAAAAAAACGTTAAGTATTTTATTATCCGCACTTATGATATTTGGCATAATTCTTCCCGTTTTTGCAACCGAAACGGCACCCGTTGATGAAGAAGCAACCGTGGAAGCACTTACGGCAGAGGATACCGACGGCAAGGCTTCATCAGATGATGCTGAACTTGAAGCACAGTGGGAAAATACGGAGGAAGCCAAAAGAGGCATACTCGTAAACCCCGGCACAAATGACAGCGAGAGAAATTTCTCCTGGTATATGGCTGCAGACGTAAGCACCTGTTCAGTTGAAATAAGTGAAAACGAGGATATGTCCGATGTCAAGACCTTCACGGGAGAAACGGTTACTACATATCAGGGAGATAAATCTGCAAACGTAACGGTAACGGGACTTGAAGAAAACAAGACCTATTATTACACCTGCATATCAGGCAGTGAAAAAAGCGAGGTTTATTCCTTCAAGACAGACGATGATACCTTCAGCGCTCTTTATATGTCCGACGTTCACGTTTATGATGATCCCGAAGACGAAGAGAGCCTGAAGAGAACATCCTTTGCTTTTGCGAATTTACTTGATAAGGCAACGGCAAAATCTGACATCAGCCTTATTCTTGCAGGCGGTGACCAGGCAACAGAGGGACGCAGAGTGGAATATGAAGGACTTACCTTCTCACGTGCATCAAGAAGCTTAACCTTTGCAAATGTTATGGGTAACCACGACCGTCACAGCTTTGATTTCAAATATTTCACAAATCTTCCCAACGAGATGTTTGGCCCTATGGCAGGATATCAGTCCGGTAACTACTATTTTGCAAAGGGCGATGCTCTGTTCCTTTTCGTTGATACAAACAATGCAAGTGCAACTGCTCACAGACAGATGATAAAGGCGGCAGTAAAGGAATATCCCGATGCAAAATGGCGTATTGTTGTAATGCACCACGACCTTTACGGCGGCTCACTTCCCCACAGAGAAAGTGAATGTAATCTTTTAAGAATACTTTTCTCCCCCTTATATGACGAATTCAACATTGACCTTGTTCTTATGGGACACTCTCATCACTATTCAATTTCCGACGTTATCTATAACGGTGAAAGCGTTGAAAAGATAGAAAACGGCAAGACAATTGAAAACGCAAAGGGCACTGTATATATGGTTTCCACCTCAGTTGCAAGACCTGAAGAAGAGGGCGAAGAGGACGTAGCCTACAGTGAGCTGGTTTCAATAGGTATGGATAAGCTCACGGACAGCTATTACAATATTCTTGATTTTTCAAGCGACTCAATCAAGGTAACCTCATATTATCTTGATACCGATGAAGAATACGTAAGCTTCACACTTACGAAGAGCGATGATTATCAGCCTGAAAAAATCGGATTTTTAAGAAAAATAGGCGGTATTCTTGCCGCAAAGCTCAGCACTCTTTACGGCATTTACGTAAACGCTGACAGATATTTCGAGCTCAAAGAAGACGGCTACACAGGCGTAGGATTTTTTGAATTCGTATTTTAAGCAATAGAGAAAAAGCGGTTCCGCCGAAGATATCGGCGAACCGCTTTTTTATGTCGGAAGTAGCGTAATTTGTGCCTTATGGCAGAATGGATAAAATTACATTCTGTAGGGGACCGGCGCCTCGACGTCCCGAGGTAAGTTCCCTGTAGATTACAATTTTCGTTAAAGAGATAATATGTTTTCCATTATAAATTTAATTGTGCCGTAAGATTTATTTTTCCGCAAAATCCGACTGTCCACGGGACATCGAGCCGTCCCCTACAAAGTGTTACGCAAATTTTAATCTTCAAGGTAAATATTCTACAGAACAAAACTCTCCTGAAGATAATATGTTCACCAAAAAATAGAGCGATACCGAAGGTGAGCGGAACAAAGGCAAAGCCTTTCCTTCATATTTGCCGACGGCAAATATATCATACGGCGTAAGCCGTATATCATTCATTCCGCAAGGAATGTATATCACTCTTTGCGAAGAAAAGAATATCATTGTCAGAAGGTGCAACGCACCTTCTGACTATTCTTCGTCTTTAATTTCCATCACGGCATAAATTTTTCCGTCTTTTACCTGCTGTGACATTTTTTCAAAGCAGACGTAGGTTTTTTCAAGCTCATCGAAGAGCTCACGGATATTTTTGTTTTCTGCATTGAAGTAGAGAAGCATTGAGTTGTCTTTATTTTCTGAAAAATCAGGAATAAGCATATTTTATCCTCCGAAAAATTATATTAACGTGTTTACCCACACTTTTTTAATTACAAAGGTAAGTCCTACCGCAACCTTCACAAGTCCTAAAAGCTGAATTATGGGGAAAATCAGCTGAACGGATGCGCCCATATAGAAGAGGATAAATGCGGCGGGAACGAAAATCAGCCATTGAGTGCCTGAATCGAAAAGGAAGGTAATAAAGGTTTTGCCTCCTGAACGAAGGGTGAAATAGCAGGCGTTTGCTATGGCATCTATCCACTGAACCAAAGCAAAAACTCTGATGAAATAAACGGCAAGCTCCTGTGCGGCAGGATCGGTTTTCTGATACAGAGAAGGAATGACGATGCCCACCGTCAGAAGAAGTACGCCCATAATAAGACTTAAAAAGACGGAAAAGGCGATAAGTCTTTTGACTGTTAAAACGGCTTCATCCTTCTGTCCGGCACCTAAAAGACGTCCTGCAATAATACCGATACAAGAGCCCATTGAAAGAAAGGCTATGATAAACAGATTATTTACTGTGTTTGCAATATTAATTGCGGCAACCACCATAGGTCCGTGAAGTGAATAGGCAATGGTGAGAGTAGTCATACTCATTGACCAGAGAATTTCATTTGCAAGAATGGGAATTGCTTTTTTTGTAACGTCACGGATAATGTCTTTGGGAATTGAAAAACTGTCAAAGAGATATCTTACGTAGGGGAAGCGGGTTTTTCTCTTGACTGCGGCATAGCATACAAGAATGATGCATTCTGCCCAACGGGAGAGAACCGTTGCAACAGCCGCACCGCGTACACCCATTTCGGGGAAGCCCAGCTTTCCGAAAATGAGAATATAGTTGAACATACAGTTTACTACAACGGCAATAAGACCTGTTATCATGGGAGTGAAGGTGTCGCCTGTTTCTCTGAGCGTTCCCGCAAAGGCATTTGCGATTGCAAAGGGCAGAAGTCCTGTGAGAATTATGAGAAGATACTGCTTTGCATACATCGAGGTTGCGGCAATGTCAATTCCGTCACCGCTTTCATGCAGGAAAAGGGAAATGAGCTCATCTCCGAATAGTAGGAAAATTCCCAGAGCAATAAGGAAAATGGCAATACTGATATAAATTTTATATCTCAGAGTATATCTTATGCCGTCATTATCCTTTTTTCCGTAAAACTGTGCGGTGTAAATGCCTACACCGCTTACTGCGCCGAACACCGCAAGGTTAAAAATGAAAACAAGCTGATTGACAACGGAAACACCTGTCATCTGCTCCGTGCCTACAGAGCCGACCATTACGTTGTCCAGCATATTTACAAGGTTAGTAATAAAATTCTGCAGCATTATGGGTAATGCTACAGTAAATGTCATTTTATAAAAAGCTTTATCGCCGATAAAGGATTTGAGTTTCATGTTATGTCCTTTTGTTCAATTATTCTTTTGTGTAAACGATATGTCTGAAGGTAAGGGAGTTTTCCTCGCCGCCGCCTACCTCTTCCTTCTCATAAAGAGAAGCGTCGAATTCGGGGAAAAATGCATCTGCATTATTACAGGTGATATCCACCTCAGTTATATAAAGCTTATCCGCAATAGGAAGGAACATTTTATAAATGCTTTCTCCTCCGATGATGAAAACCTCGTCGGTTTCACTTTCCCTTATTGCTTCTTCGGGGGAAGTGACAACCGTTGCACCGATGGCATCAAAGTCAGCGTTGCGGGATAAGACGATATTTTTTCTTCCGGGAAGTGCTTTGGGAAGTGACTCGAAGGTTTTTCTGCCCATGATGATGCTTTTTCCCATGGTGCAGGACTTGAAGAATTTAAGGTCAGAGGGAATGTACCACAATAATTTATTGTCGCCGCCTATTTCATTGTTAGTACCCTTTGCGGCTATCATTGAAACTGTCATAATTTTTTCCTTTACTGAGCAATAGGGAAGGATATCTTTCCCATGTGCTGATAATCAATAAGCTTTATATCTTTTATATCCCTTGAATTATCAAAGTCGAAGAAATCCTTTACTTCGGGATTGAGCCATAATTTCGGTGCGGGATAGGAGCCGTTTTCGTCGAAGCGTTTGATCTGCTCTTTAATTCCGTCGATCTGATTTACATAGATGTGAGCATCTTTTATGCTCCAGTCAAGTGTGCCGGGCTGAAGGCCTGTTACGTGACAGAGCATCATAAGAAGAACGCTGTACTGAGTTACGTTGAAGGGAAGTCCCAAGGGAACGTCACAGCTTCTCTGATGCACCCAGGCATTGAGCTTTCCGTCGGTTACATCCCATTCACTGCTCCACACACAAGAGGGGAGCACCGCAGTATCAAGGTAATCGTTCTGTAAAAGTGACATTATCATTCTTCTGTCACGGGGATTGTTTTTTATTGTATTTATAAGGTTTTCGGTGAGATTGAATTTCTTCACGATATAGCCGTAGGCAGTGCCTATGGTGTGTGCCCATTCCTTGCCGAAAAACTTCTTGATTTCGGTTTTAACTAATTTCCCGCTTTCGTCGGGGAGCATCTGAGTGGCATTCCAGTAGCCCTCGCTGTCTATTTCCCATTCATTCCAGATATTTACATCTCTTTCCTGAAGCCAGCGCACGTCGTTTGACTGAGCCTGATAGAACCACAGCATTTCAAGAACAGCCTGACGGATGAAAAGTTGTTTTGTTGTGAGAATGGGGAATTCCTCACCTAAATCAAAATGAAAATGGTGAGAGGGAACCTTTATTGTATCAATACCTGTTCTGTTTTCAACTCTCACACCCTCTGAGAGTATTCTTTTGCATAAATCAAGATAATCCTTATCCCATTTTGACATGGTGAATTCTCCTTTATAAAAAGCTTACGCCTTGTTTTCGTAATTATTTGTTTTTGAGTCTTTTGTCAAGTTTTACGGAAAGCTTCGTGCCTACGGTCTGGAAAATCTGAACCATAACAACAAGAAGAATAACCGCAAGAAGCATAACCACGTATTTATAGCGGTAGTAGCCGTAGTTTATTGCAATCTTACCAAGACCGCCGCCGCCTATGATACCGCTCATGGCGCTGTAGCCTAAAATGGTGGTAATTGCAATTGTGAAATTGGAAATAAGAGAAGGTATGCTTTCGGGTATCATAACCTTTCTTATTATGTCAAGAGGTGAAGCACCCATACTCTGAGCCGCTTCGATTATGTTGGGATTTACTTCCCTTAACGAGCTTTCCACAAGTCTTGCCACGAAGGGAAATGCGGCAATAACAAGGGGAACAATGGAGGCTACCGTTCCTATGGTCGTTCCCACAATGAGTCTTGCAAGGGGGAATGCCATAATCATAAGAATAAGGAAGGGAACGGAGCGAAGAAGGTTTATTATAATATTGAGTGTGCTCATAAATGATGAGGGAAGGGGCATTACACCGCCCTTATCTCCTGCAACTAAAAGAACACCAAGGGGAAGACCTATGACTATTGCAATTGCAGTTGAAACAACCGTTACATAAAAGGTTTCCCAGATACCGAAGAGAAATTCGGATTTTACAATTTCAAGGGCAAAGTCCCACGCCTCAGCAGTAAAAATATTATCAAACATCGTTTTTTACCTCCTCAGCAGTGATATCCTCAATTTCGGCAAGATAGCTTATAGCCTCTCTGAGCTTTTCTTCGCCGCCTGAAATTCCTAAAAGCATACTTCCGTATGCCTTTGAACCTATGGTTTTTGTTGATGCGGCTAAAATATTGGCATAAATTCCCTTTTCAACTGCCATTCGGGCAATAAGGGGTGAGTTTGCCGCATTTGCACCGTTGAATACAACACGGATTTTCGGTTCGTCGGAATAAATTTCCATTTTCTTTTCGTCAAAGCCCTCAGGGAATACAAGTCTTCTTGCCGCATCAGTTGAGGGGGAAGAGAAAATCTCGGAAACTGAGCCCTTTTCGACCACCTCTCCGTTATCGAGAATTGCAACGTTATTGCATATTTCTTCAACAACGCTCATCTGATGGGTAATGACGATAACCGTGATACCCAGCTTTCTGTTGATATCCTTGATAAGCTCTAAGATAGCGTGGGTAGTTTTGGGATCGAGTGCGCTTGTTGCTTCATCGCATAAAAGCACCTTGGGATTGGTTGCAAGTGCTCTTGCTATGGCAATTCTCTGCTGCTGACCGCCTGAAAGCTGACTGGGATATGCGTTTTCCTTATCGGGAAGACCTACGGTTTCAAGAAGCTCTCTTGCTCTTTTTACTGCATCAGCCTTCTTAACACCCATAAGCTCCATAGGGAAACAGATGTTTTTAAGGCAGGTTCTCTGCATAAGAAGATTGAAGCCCTGAAATATCATAGTGATATCCCGTCTTTTTTCTCGAAGCTGCTTCGGAGAAAGAGTTGCCATATCAACACCGTCAATTATAACGGTGCCTTCAGTGGGGCGTTCAAGCATATTGATACAGCGCACAAGTGTGCTCTTACCTGCACCGCTCATACCTATCATACCGTATATGTCACCTGTTTCAATGCTTATGTTCACGTTTTTAAGAGCGTGAACGTCACCGTCCTTGGTGTTGAATGTCTTTGTGAGATTTACTATTTCAATCATAATCTTTCTCCGAAAAAACTGAACTTCGATTTAATAAAGCCTATGTATTAAGAATTATTCTGCGCTGAAAACGTCAAGAGTAGTCTGCTTTCCGCCGTAAATTCCGAGAGGCTCAACGTGGATCGTAGCAACGCTTACAACCTTTGTGCCGTTTTCGTTGTTAAAGTCCTCAAGGTAGGGAAGATGCTGGAAGTAGTTAGCATCAACGTCGCCTGAGTCAACAACGTTATTGGGCTGAACGTAGTCTGTGAATTCCTTGATTTCAAGGGTGATATCCTTTACTGCAAGAATATTCTGAGCAAGCTTGAGTATTTCAGCGTGAGGTGCGGGAGAAGCGGCAACAGTAATTGTTTCGCCCTTGAGTGCCTCGTAATCAACTGTTGCATCAAAGCCGTCACCGGGATTTTCAACTGTTGAAACAACTGAACCGCCGTAGTTTTCTGCGATGTAGTCGCTTACGTCCTTGCTCTGAAGAGCTGCTACAAGTGCCTTTGTCTTGTCTGTTTCTTCATTTCCTTCCTTAACGGCTACAATGTTGCCGTAAGCAGATGCGGAGCCTTCCTGTCTGAGAGCCTGCTCTGCAGGATTGATATCAGCAGCAATAGCATAGTTTGAGTTGATAACAGCAAAGTCAACGTCCTGAAGAACGTTGGGAATCTGAGCTGCTTCAACTTCCTTGAATTCGATGTTGTGGGGATTTTCTTCAATGTCAAGAATAGTAGCAGTAATTCCTGCACCCTCCTTGAGCTTGATAAGACCTATGCTTTCAAGAAGCATAAGTGCACGTGCTTCGTTTGTTGTGTCGTTGGGAACTGCAATTGTGTAGGCGGTTGTTTCGTCCTGAGTCTTATCTCCTGAACAGGCGGCAAAAATGCCGAGAGAAAGAACGAGAACAAGCGCGAGTGCTAAAACCTTTTTCATAGTGATTTCTCCTTTATTTTTTTGTCGCAAAATGCTTGCTACAGAATATTATATATCAAATATTTAATAAAAGCAAGAAAGAAGTCAGAAGTTGCTTCGCACCTTCGGACAATGATATTCTTCCCACGCAAGGAATGTATATCACTCTTTGCGAAGCAAAGAATATCATTGTCCGAAGGACCGGCGCCGTCACCTACAAAATAAAGGCATTTCTTTTCAGCCACGAAGGGAACAAAAAACCAAAATAAAACATTCCTTCACATTTTCCGCAGGAAAATATCACTGTCAGAAGGTGCCGTACAGCTTCTGACAAAAAAAATCCGCTTGGCTTTAGAGCGAAGCGGGTATTTTTTCTTTTGCTTGGTTTAATTTCAGTGATTTATGCTTTTCGATAAAATACAGGGGAATAGCACCTATAAAGCAGCCTACGGCGGCGAAGAACATATCAACGTTTGTGTCATATACAGGCTTTTGCTGTTCAAAATTTTTAGAAAAGCCGAAGATCTTTATGAAGATATCCTTTTCATCGGGTGTGTCGAGATAGCCCTGATTTGTTGATGAGGTAATGAACCAGTCGGCAAAGAATTCCATATTCTCCCAGAGAACTATTGCCACAAATGAAAAGCCTATTCCGCAGAAGCAGGCAATTGCGGGAGAAGCCTTTTTGCCGTCCTTTAAGGCTTTGAGAATTTCTACACCTATAAAGGATACGACGAAGCCTGCAACGAAGTGCATAAATTTATCGTATTCGTTGAATTTACCGAGGAATTTCAGTCCGTGTCCCATGAATGAACCCATAAGTACAAAAAGGTCGATATAGGTCTGGGTACGGAAGGAAATTTTTGAGGTAAAAAGCTTTTTCGGAGAAATAAATCTTAATATGGGTACAGTAAAGGTTGCAAGGGTATTGAGAAGTATGAGATTTCTCACATAAGGAGCTTCAGTGTATGTAAAAACTACGGCTGTTACAAGCATAGATATTCTCAGAAGCCACCATATAACGTACTCGATAACGGGAAGTTCTTTTTTCAGAGCAGAAAATTCATCTTTGATACGGTCTTTTAATTTTTTCATATTAAACCTCTTTTTCTGTGTTTTTGCTCTCTCTTAACCGTCATAATTCTATCACCCGAGAAAAAGAAATGGAACGAAAATGACAGTTTTGTAATTTTTAATTAAAAACTGCAACTTTTTCTTAATAAAATCAGTTGTAAAACTTAGAAAATAAGGTTACAATTAAAAAAACTTTATTTTCAGGGGTGAAATTATGATAAAGACGGCAAAAGATGCAGGAGCAGATAATCTGACTGCTTCAATACCTCAGTATTTTTCATGGGTAAATAATACGAATGAAGGCTCAACGGAGAAGCATACCCTTATAAATCTTGATTTCTTCAAGTACCTGAAGGATACCTACGGTATGGAAATTAAGATTTACGCATGGGATGCGGGGAATTTTGACGGAGCAAGTGAAGGCTACGGCAACGTAAAGGGTGAGAAATTCCTGAGTCAGTATCCTGAGGAATATAAAAACGTGGTAGAAAAAGCTAAGGAATACGGTATCAGAATGGGGCTGTGGGGCAGTCCTGACGG
The DNA here is from genome assembly GCA_045591285.1 of Acutalibacteraceae bacterium. Lineage (GTDB taxonomy): Bacteria > Bacillota > Clostridia > Oscillospirales > Acutalibacteraceae > RUG806. Next base: position 31,761 of record JAZNSP010000007.1, on the reverse strand, counting down.
CTACGGCGAGGACGAGGAAACCGAGAAGGAAAGATTTGAGTTTTTCGTTCATCTTTGCAGGGATTATAATTTTTCCCTTTTCAAGCTTGACGGTGTGTGCGGTCAGTTAAGACCTGAAAAGGCTGAGCTTTTTGCCGAAATGCTCAGAGAATGCAGAAAATATTCCCCCGACCTTATCGTGCTTAACCACCGCCTTAATTTATATGAAGCAGAAAAGCATATTACCACATATTTATGGAACGGAAACGAAACCTACGTTGACGTGCTTTCCTGTAATAACAACACCTGTATGCACCACAGAGGCTTTATGTTTGAAAGAGGCCATACGGATAATCTTGAAAGACTTGCAGAGGACCACGGCGTGTGTATTTCCTCATGCATTGATTATTTTGAAGACGAGCTTATTTATCAGGCATTTAACCGTTCGCTTATTTTAGCACCCGAAACCTACGGTAACCCCTGGCTTATGAAGGACAGTGAGCTGCCCTTATTCGCAAGGGTTTATAATCTGCACAGAAGAAACGCCTCTATTCTTGTAAACGGAAAGCTTCTCCCTGAGTCTTACGGAGAAAATGCCTGCTCCAGAGGAACTGACACAAAGAGATTTATTTCAACGGGCAATAATTCGTGGGAAACGAAAAAAATCACCCTCAGCTTAGGTGAGGAAATAGGAATTTCCACCGAAAAGCCCCTTGAAGTGAATATTCATCATCCCTATGAAAAGCACCTCGGTGTATATAAAGCAGGGCAAAGAGTAGAAATTGAGCTTTTGCCCTTCAGAGCAACTCTTATCGAAGTTTCAGTTACCGAAGAAGCCGAGCCTATGCTCATAGGTGCAGAGTATGAAATTGTGAAAGAGGACAGGGAGGGTGTTCCCACTGAGGTTAAAATTCTTCGTTGCGAGGGAAATGATATACTTCTCAGAAATAAGGGTAATGAAGCCTTCTTTATGAAGGGCGTAAAAACGGATATAAAAGAAAAGGCTCCCCTTTTTGCAGGAAGCCTTGAAAACAGTGAATACCGCCCTGAAAATGCACAGCTTCTTTATGAAAGCGCTATGTTCGGCATAAGCAACGACTGCCTTGAAAGCAAGAGCCTTATGCGCTCAGGGGAAACACAAATTCCCGAGGTAAAGGCGGCAAGAGATGCATTTTTCTCTCAGAAGGTATATACTCTCAGAGGAACAGAAAATAAAAATATGTTTGACGGAAATGAAAATACCTTCTTTGACGCTCAGAGCAAGACCTACTTAGACACTGACCTTCGTATAAAAGGCGGTTGTCTGAGAGTTGATTTCGGAAAAGAGGTTGTCTGCGACAGCGTTGAAATTGAATTTTTCTCACCCGATGCCCCAACAAGAGAGGTAAAAACTCAGTGTGTGCCTATGACGGCAGAATATTCCTCTGACCTTAACGAATGGAAAAATTCAGACACGGTACAGCTTTCAGTTAAGGAAAAAATGGCTCAGGAAATAGTAAAATTCACTGTTCACACCACATATCTTCTTGACGGAAAGAGAGTTGTTTCCTCTTATCCCGTAAACGACAGCCTGAGATATCTTAGAATTGAAGCACCTACGGACAGAATTTTTGCAGTAAGGCTCATAAAAGACGGAAAAAATGTGACACCCGAAAAGCCTTTTGCAAATAATATGCAGGCACATTACAGATATAAGAAGACCGAGCTTATGAAATACGGAGAGATTTTTATTCCCTCGGATATTTCTTACGGCAGAATTGCAGTTGCCGTAGAGGGTGTTCACGGTGATGAAAACGTTTATCTCACCGCTCAAGGTGACGGAGAATATTATTCCTTCCCCGAAAGAGCACCGGAATATAAGGCAAATCAGTGGGAACACAGAGTAATGAGCTCAGATAAAAACCACACCTTCTATCTTGATATTTCTGAAGAAATGAAGGGAAGGAAGATAAAAATTTACGCCCTCTTCTCCGACGGAAGAAAGGGCGAAAAGTGTGAATGCAGGGTATATTTTACGGAAAAACACAGATAGGTCAGAAGATGCGTTGCACCTTCTGACAATGAAATTCATTCCTTCGGAATGATTGAAATCGCCTACGGCGGTGAAATCCGTCTTTGACGGGTGAAATATTTGCCTACGGCAAATATGAAGGAAGGCTGTCGCCTTGTTCCGCTTCGGCTTCGCCTCGCTCTATATACTTCCGACTTCCGACTTCCGACTTCGTATCGGGTGTGGGGGTCCGCTCACCATTATTCATTAAATAATCCTCTGTATCTCCTTCACCGTCAGTGTATCCTCGTTGACGGTGAATTTTATTCTGTATTTTGAAAATTCAAATGAATACACTCTATTGGGATCATTCTGATAATGAGGTCTTGGGTCCTCGCTTAAAATTTTCTCGATAAGAGGGATATCCTTTTTTTCTACGTTGTCCAGCACTTTTTCGGGGAAAATGACGGATAAATTCTGAAAGAATACCTCTGCGGAAAATCCGCTTTTTGCATCGGGGTGGCTGTCTGTGTAGGGGAGATACGGCTTTATATCGAATATGGGGGTTTTGTCAAGCATATCTGCACCTGTGACGTAAATGACGGGCCCGTTTTTATCTTCATAATCAATTTTTTCTATTTTGACACAGGAAAGACCGAGGCTGTTGGGGCGGAAGGGTGAGCGTGTGGCGAATACGCCCATTCTCACGTTTCCCCCAAGTCTTGGCGGTCTTACGGTAAGACCTGAATTATTTCCCTTGTTTTCGGAAAATTCCCAGATAAGCCATAAATGAGAATAGCCTTCAATTCCCCTTAAAGCCTCTTTTATACGGTATTTTTCCTCGAAAACGATTTTTGCAAGGGTGTTTACAAGACCGCTTTGTCTGGGTATGCCGAATTTTGTGGGAAAGTCCGTGTGGATATATGCTACAGGTAAAATTTCAGACATACTTATTCTCCCGTTACTCTGATGACGTAGCCTTCTTTTCGGGGCTTTGCATCGGGAACCTCGTCAGCGTAGCCTAAGATGCAGTTGCCTACACCTATGAAGCTTTCGGGAACGCCCCATTTTTTCATAAGCTCCTTGCCCTCTTTGGTTGCAAAAACCTCTTTTGCTCTGTGAATCCAACAACTTCCGAGGCCCTCGTTAAAGGCTGCATTGAGAAGATTTCCCATAACAAGACAGCCGTCCTCAAAGCCTGTGAAGGCATCGGGATCGCGGAAAACTACAATAAGGCAGGGTGCACCGTAAAATGGCTTTTTCGACGTATCACCCATTACACCGGCATTGAGCTCTTCGAGATGATCTCTTGTTTTTTTGTCGGTAATAAGCACCATAAGGGGTGTCTGTCTGTTCATTCCCGTAGGTGCAAATGTTCCTGCTTCAAGAATTCTTTCAAGCTTATCCTGAGGGCAGGGTATGTCCTTATACTTTCTTATGCTTCTTCTTTTAATGAGATTTTCCGTGCTCATAGCTTTTCCTCTTTTCTCAGGGCATATAAGGATCGTCTGAAGCCTTATAATCCTCAGGCATTATGAATTTTCTCATAAAGTTAATTGTAAAATCAACGCCCCACTGACCTTTTGCGCCCTTCCATTTGCCTGAATGAGGCTCAATGGAGAGAACACCGTTATAGTCGTTTACGTAAAGAAGCGTCATTATTGCGCCCCACTTAATTTCATCAAGTCCTGCGGGGGGATCGTCAAAGCCTTCACCCGCTATATGTAAAATTCCTTTTACGTGGAAATGATAAACTCTGTTACCCCAGTCACGAAGCTCTTTAAGATAATCGCCGCCGCGGTTATAGCAGTGAGAGGGATCGTATTTGATGCCAAGCTCACTAAGTGCACCGTGAACCACGCTCCATGCCTTTTCCTCGCAGACGAAGTTTGCCCAGTCACAGTTATATGTTGCGATCTTTACACCCTTATCCCTTGCATAGTCGAGAAGGAGAGTAAAGTATTTTATAGCTATCTGACAGTTTTCATAGTATGATTTTTCTTCAATGAAATTACAGCCCACGTTATAAACGGGACAGCCAACGATTGATGCTAAATCAATTAAGTTCTTATCGTGCCCGAGTGCTTCGGGAATGGGATTTCCGTCAACGTCAACTCTGTCCATACCCCATCTGCCGATAGAGCCTACGAGAACACCGTATTTTTCTGAGTTTGCCTTTATTTCCTCGGCTCTTTTAAGAACCTCAGCTGAGTCGTAGTTATAGTTAATGCAGAATTCTACAGCCTCAAGACCTTTTTCCTTTACTGCTTTGAAATGGCCCTCTTCCCAGCCGTTGATTATACCTAATTTCATATAAATCACCTCTTGGACAGTATAACAGAAAAAAATCGGGCAAGTCAACAAAATGACAAAATAAAACCCGAAATAAATTAAAGATTTTATTGAATATGACGTCACTTTATGTTATATTGGAAAAAACAGTTCAGGAGGATTTTTTATATGGCTAAATGGAAGGTCGGCATTATCGGTAACGGCGGTATCTGTAAGGGTGCACATCTCAGCACTTATCTTAATGATAAAAGACTTGAGGTTGTTGCCGTCTGCGATATTATTGAAGAAAGAGCACAGTTTCTGAAGGACACTTATTTCCCTGAAGCTACCGTATATACGGACTATAAGGAGCTTCTTAAAGACGAGAGCATTGACTCCGTTGATATCTGCACACCCAACTATCTTCATTCAATTATTGCCGTTGCGGCTTTTGAAGCAGGTAAGCACGTTTTTTGCGAAAAGCCTGATGCAGTGAGCGTAACAGAGGTTCTTAAAATGAACGATGCCGCAAAGAAGGCAGGAAAGACTCTTATGGTTATGAGAAATAACCGTTTTGTTGATGCATCCGTATTTGCTAAAAAATATATCGGCAAGGGCAATATGGGCGATATTTACTGCGGCAGAGCAGGCTGGCAGAGAAGAAGAGGTATTCCCGGCAAGGGCGGTTGGTTCACAACAAAGGCTCAGTCAGGCGGCGGTCCTCTTATTGACCTCGGTGTTCACATGATCGACCTTGCTATTTGGCTTATGGGCAATCCCACACCTGTTGCCGTTTCAGGCAATACCTATATGAAGTTTGCAGATAATGACTCATCAGACTCCGTAAATTCCGATTTCGGTGACAAAAACGCAGAAGGCACCTTCGACGTTGAGGATCTTGCAATGGGTATGATAAGATTTGACAACGGTGCGATTTTACAGATAGAATTCAGCTGGGCTTCAAACATCAAGGAAGAATGTCGCTTCGTTGAGCTCAGAGGCACGAAATCAGGTATGTCCTGGCGCAACGGTGTGCTTGAGCTTTTCACCGAAGAGGACGGCGAGCAGATAAATATCACGGCTCCCAACTGCAGAGAGGATAACGGCCACTCAAATAACTTAAAGCATTTCTACGACGTTGTTATTGAAGGTGCAGATCCCATTTTCGTTCCTCAGCAGGGCATTGATATGATTAAAATTCTCTGTGCAATTTACGAGTCTGCAAAAACAGGCAAGGAAATTACACTTTAAGAATATGCAACAAAAATCAGCAGTTTGTTTTGGCAGATTGCTGATTTTTTTGATTGTACTTGCATTTTAATCCCTATGGGCGTATAATTATATAATGTTTTTTTAATTTAGTAGGGAGGAAAAAAGAATGGCTGATATAATAGAATTTTTTAACGGTTATTCAGATGCCTGTCTTGTTATAAGAATAATTCTTGCAGGTGTATGCGGCGGCATAATCGGTGTTGAAAGAACTCTTCGCCAGAAGGATGCAGGCTTCAGAACTCATATTATAGTTTCTATGGGTGCCGCACTTATGATTATTATTTCAAAATACGGCTTCCTTGATATTGTTTATCTTGACTCCGTTCAGGTTGACGTTTCAAGAGTTGCTTCAAATATTATTACGGGTATATCCTTCCTCGGTGCAGGTATGATTTTCGTAAAGGGTATTTCCATTAAAGGTCTTACCACTGCCGCAGGTATCTGGGTTACAGCTGCCGTAGGTATGGCTATGGGCTCAGGGCTTTATATAATTTCCTTTGTTGCGGTTATTCTTCTGCTTCTTGTGCAGATAATTTTCCATAAGTTCCTCATTGGCTTTGATAAGGTTCTTGCAAACGATAATATAGTTCCCTGCTTCGTTCAGCTGAAGAATACGCCCGAAGCAGTAAAGGACCTCAAATTATACCTTAAAGCCAACGAAATTCAGATTTTCGACTCTGTTGTGGAAACCTCCGACGAAAACAAGACTCTTACAATAAGACTTAACGTTCAGTTTGAAAAAGATGTTGACATAGACGACGTATTTGAAAGATATCTCAAAAAAGAAGAGGTATATCAGGCATTTTCAATATAAGAATAAGTTCAGCAATGTAAAAACCGAGGTTCTTTGGGAATCTCGGTTTTTTTGTCCGTATTATGTTATTTACGGTGAAGTTTATTCAAAACATCATTTATACAAGGGATATCAACTTGGTTATATAAATATGCTTCTCGTAACAATTCATCAGGTACCATGTAATCATATTTATCAATCCTTGGTGCTTGATTTTTATCGAGCACCATATTTGGGTTATCTTTATCAATCACAAGTTCTTGTAATTTTTTAGTAAGGGCAGCTGTTTCTAATCCACTGGTAAAACTAAAATAATAAATCGAATTAGAAATCGACCTGATATCGAGATACTCCTTCAAGCCGTAGGCAAAAAGATTCACAATTGTTCTGATTTCCTTTGTGCCTATCCAAGGACAAACATAATAAGATCTATCTGCACATTGAATGATATCATTGTCTAATATACCTGATGTTCTTGCTAATTCTCTGGCTTTTTCTAAAACTTCAATTGCATTTTTTTGAAGGTATGGATATATAACATCTTCTTGTAATACTATTTTGATTCGCTGTATAACTTTCGAATCAATATCTCCACCTTCGCCATTCCATAATGGAATCTTGCTGCTTTTTGTCTGATTGACATGGATCGTTTTTCTTTCCTCATCAATGGATATAACTTTCCATGCTCTTCCCGCAAGAATAAACACCTCATCAATTGCAGGGCATTTATTTAATGTGCCGACTTCGCCGTTACTGCTCAAAACCTTATATGCTTCCTCTTCTTTAAAAACAGCATAAAATGTAAAATGATTACAAATCTTTTCACCTTTTAAGCCAACTATTATTCCACCATTATCCAATCGTTCAATATATTCTTTCTCTAACATATACTTCAACAAAACTCGATACTCGTCAGCAGAAATAATATTTTTAAATGCTGGAAGCAATAATACCTTTTGTGCAAGTTCAGACGGCATTAATTCACCACAAGACATCAAAACACTCAATGTTTGATGAGCCAGTAAGCTAAATGGCTTTTTCTTTTGTTCAAAAGGTTCAACCCAACGTTCTTCTAAATATAACTGAATAATAGCAATTGAGCGCAATAAATCCCATGGAAGTGTATCTAATGGATTTTTATGGGAAGGTTTAAACAGGTTAAGAAACATCATTTGAGATTTTCCCGTTCTTCTACCCGAACGCCCCAATCTTTGCACAAAGCTTGAACAAGTGTATGGTGCACCTATTTGAATTGTAGAATCCAAATCACCAATATCAATACCTAACTCAAGTGTTAATGTGGCAGCAGCTACAGTCGGACCATCATTATCTCGGAGAGCCTCTTCTGCCTCTCTTCGCAATGATGCAGAAATACTTCCATGATGAACATAGAAAACATCATTTTCATTACGTCGAGCAGCTTCTTTTTTCATTTCATTTATTGTTTTTTCTGCATTACCTCTGCTATTTGTGAAAATCAGACACTTTTTGTTATGGCAATTTTCATATAGAAAAGAATTATATTCATCAAGCACAGTATTTGCTTCTAATTCATTTTCAGGAATAACAAACGTTTCTGCACAAAGTGAAATTGTTCTTTTATGGGATTGAATACCAACAGATATAGCTGTTCTATCGCTACCAGCACAAAGGAATCTCATTGCCGGTTCATAGTCATTTAATGTTGCGGATAATCCTACTCTTCGAGGATAACAATTTGTAAGCTTTTCTAACTTATCAATCAAACACAAAACCTGTAGGCCTCTATCTTCACCCATCAAAGCATGTATCTCATCAATGACAATAAATCGTAAATCAGAAAACAACCTGGTTGCATCACCTGGGTGTCTCATAATTAAGGCTTCTAAGGATTCAGGCGTAATCTGCAAAACTCCTTTTGCAGTCTTTAATGCCTTTTTCTTATGTGATTGCGAAATATCACCATGCCATGACCAAACTGGAATATCAACATCATCCAACAAATCATTTAATCTCTCAAATTGATCATTAATAAGAGCTTTTAAAGGTCCTATATACATAATACCGATAGAATCGGATGGATCGTTATCTAATAATGTTAATATCGGGAAAAATGCTGCTTCAGTTTTTCCTGAAGCCGTACCTGAGGCAATTATCACATGCTTGTCTGTATCTAAAATTGCATCACAAGCCTCAATCTGAACTTCTCTTAAGTCAGTCCATTTTTTACGATATATGTATTCCTGAATAAAACCGGCATAACGTTCAAAGGCACTTTTACTCATATATCAAACTCCGCAAACAAATTATCACTTTCTTCATCAATTTGTTCAGGGGCTTTTTCTGCACTCTGTACTGAAAATCCCTGTTTATTAATTAATTCATCAAATGTGGTGCCTGGATTTTGATGAAGAATATTTAATAAACCAAGAAAATCTCTTGTAACTTCTCGAGGTGTAAGTAATTGGTCGGCACCTAATCTACCGAGAACCATATTTAAAAATACAGTAAGTTCTTTTTGTTCTAAATTGCATTCATATGAATAATGAGAACTATGCAATTCACAAAGACGTTCAAGCAGTAAATATATTTCTTCAGCTGTCAGCTGTTCAAGCTTAATAACAGGACTTGTAAAATCAACAAAACCTTTAATTGCAAATCGATTATCCGCAAGACGTGAACGTAAAGCTTCATAGCTAAACAAACCTCTGCGTTCATCATAAATAAATTGGGGAGTACCACTCATAAATACACCAATATATTCTGCTTTACCTTGCATTGTATCATTAAAGATTGTAAGAACCTTTTCATAGTTACTGTCTCTCGCTTGCTTGTGATTTATCTTATAAAGATTTACTCCTTCATCAATAAACACGAGTAAGCCTTTATATCCTGCTTTTTTCACAAAAAGAGCAAAAAGTTTTAAAAACTCATACCAATTTTGGTCATCAATAATACTATCAACAGGAAGCTCTCTTTTTGCTTCGGTTTTATTTGCATACTCACCTCGCAACCACCTTAAAGCAGATGTTTTTAATACATCATCTCCGTTTTTCATACCTTTCCAATAAGAATCTATTACATTTGAAAAAGCAAAACCGTAAGCCATTTCGGAAAGTTCAGATAAAACTTCTGCAATTTTATCACTTACTGCTTTTATTAATGCCGGGTCATTAACCTGCAAATTCTCTTCCTTTGCTATTGTAGTTTGCATAGAAGCAATCCATTTTTGCAAAATTGATTCCAATGCACTTCCTTCCGGACGTGTTCTTGTTGAAAGATGCTGTATCAATTCTCTGTATGTAGCTAAACCTTGTCCACCAGCACCTGTTAATCTTCTTTCAGGGGACAAATCGGCATCCATAACAACAAAGGAACGCTCCATTGCATTATTACGAATAGTTTGCAACAAAAAGCTTTTACCGCTACCATATTGACCGCAAACGAATCTGAAAGCAGCACCACCATCTTCAATAGTTGATAAATCTTGCAAAAAGGCGTTAACTTCGCCTTGTCTACCTACAGCAATATGCCTGAGACCTATTCTCGGTACAACTCCCGCTGTTAATGAGTTTATTAAAGCCGCAGATTCACGACGATTTATTGTTACAGACATAATTTATTCCTCTCTTTTCATTGCATCTTTTAATTCATTCTCATATTGTTCTAATACACTAATTTCATCACCAAATGTATCTATCAATATATCACCAATAATTTGTGATGAAATATCGTTAATTTCGTCAATTAACATTTCCGGCATTGATAATTCTGCATTAGCTATCTCCTCTAATTGAGAACTGATATTGTCTTTGTTTAAGATGACATATACTATTTCTTGCTGTATCGGAGAAAGAATTTCTATTAACTGTTTTAATTCATCGGTAAGAACATCTACATTAAACTTCGAACAATCATCAGATTTTGCTCCGGAATTGTCACCACACTCAAATTCATCAAGGTGATCATATATGTACTCGAATTCATCCCTATAATCATCTTCTAAAAGGAGATGATTTCCTTCAACAACCAAGATGGCGCACGCCAAATACTTTAAAGAAATCTCGTTTACTTTATCAACTGTCGGTTGAGTTGATGAAGCATATTTTATCTCCCATTTATTTGAATGCAATTCATCAATTAAAGGACGACAATATGTCGGTATCAAACCAAAGATTGTCTTTATAACATCAATATCCGTCAATAACTCTTTTTGTTCTGCAGGATCTTCAGGTACTTTAAGAATGGTTCTTACTACATCCGATTGATTTCTTAACTCTTTAATGTTATTAAAATCAAGATTTACTTCAGCTTTTTTAGGAACTTCTGTGGTTGTTTTCTTCGGCGAATATTCTTTAATCAAAAATGATTTTACCATTTTAGCGGTTTCATCGTCTATCTCAACGCCCCTCAGACGACCTCTTGAACCATATAACTCTCGTAAAACATTTTCGGCATAGCGAACCAATTCGTTGATATAACTACGTAACTTTTGGCTGCTTGTGTAACCTTTTACAGACACGTTGATTCTTTTATTTGCATTTATGCAATTTGCACTTTGAAAAGCATAATAGCTTTGTTGTTTCGTACGTTTTGGACCGTAAATTTCAAGAATGCCTTTACCCTTATTTTTTATCAACATAGCATCTGCTAATGCTACCACTCTCGGGATAGCTTCACTCATTAATAATTGATGCCCTTCTTTATAAAATTTACTGTTTACTAAAGAATAGTCACACAAAGCATCAATCAATGCGAAGGACAGTTTTAAAGGCTTTTCAGTGCTGTGTGCATCAATCAAAATATCTCTTATTGCAGGTTGATATGGTAAAGAAACATCAGGACAATCTGGAAGGCGATATTCTAAATTATGCAATTGTGCAAAATCAAATAGCCAGTTAAGTAAATAATGGTCAAGTTTGGGATGTTCATCTCTATAGGTTGTCCACAACGATAGAAGTTGATTATAACCATCTTCAGGATTTTTCCATCCAAAACCACTTAACAACTCATATATGTGAACAAATATATATGATAAATCTGTTTTTAAGTACACGGATTGTCTGACCTGGGTTCTCCAGTAAAAATACCAATTTTTTTGTTGTCTATTCATACTGTCGTATGACGGCCAGTATTGCATAAAAGGAACAAAAGGTGCTTTATCGCCGGTTTTGTTCTCCAGTTTCGCCATATCTTTGGTAAAATTAGATCCATATCTGTAATCATCATCAAAATCAAAGGTTAATCTGTCATCTGAAATACTTGTTTTGATTCTTATTGACCCTACCGAAGTATAAATATTTTTTGTTTGCTGAGCATTTGCATCTATAGCAGGTATAGCCTGAGATTTTTCTTCTGACCCAGAAACAAACACATCTGTGAAGGGAGAAGAATTACTATTATTTTGATTGTTGATTGTTTTTTCGGAACTACTTTTTACAGATTGTTTTACTTTTTCAACTTTATCAACAATTACATCTTTATTAATTTTAGTTTTAGCATCTTCCAAAGATGAGCTTAACGACTCCTTATAACCGTTAATTTCGTCAGCTAACTTTTTGGTATATGTTGATGCTTTATTACTATTGTTTTGTTTATTATATTTAATTGGTCTACCTACTTGGTCTGTAAATTTTCCGGATAAAATAAGAATTAAATCTATAACATAACCGAAGCCAAAACAACCCATAGTGAAAATATAGACAAGTCCTGAAGTTTTCTTACCTGCATAAAACCTATGTAAACCTATATTCCAAAAGAAAAAACATAAGAGAAATAAAACACTCCATGATTTATCTGATGAATATTCATCGTGTGTGCTTTGTCTTAATTTTATAAATTTATCCAATGCTATAGCAGGAACAAGAAAGAAATTACTGAAAATAATATAACCCAACAATAATATTGTTGTATCATCGGAAGTTAAATTGCCTTCTGTTCCAACTGCACAAGCAAATGTCACCACAAACATACAAAACATCCATACACCGATTAATATTTTAGACGGCACTTTTAAATTCTTTAGATAGTTAAAAAATTTACTCATAAACCTTTCCTCGAATTCTTTTCTTTTTTTATGACATTCCTTAAAATTTTTACGCCCTTTGAAGTGAGGTTGTCTTCATTCATTCCTCTTGCTTCAAGAATTCTCTCAATTGCCTGAGCAGGATCAAGGGAATGATATGGGTAATAGAGTCCTTTTAATTCTTTCGGTTTTATAATTTTATATATCTGTTTGCTGGTTTTTTTGTGAGTATATGCCCAATACCGATAGATATATCCGATCCAGTACAGCTCCGCAGAAGAGTATTTTTCTTTGCCGTAAGAGCTTTCACCAAATTCAATGTTTATATCTTCAAATATACTGTTGATGTCACATGCCTCAAAAAGAAAACCGTCTGTATCCATACGTTGAGCAACCTGAGAATTCATAAATCTTCTTATGAATATCAAAGAACTGCATTTTTGTACGGTTGCGGAAGCAGAAAACAGTTCTGCCTGAATTTTACATAATTTTAATCCTGTTTCATCAAATTTTCTCATTTTAATATATCCTCTATATATTCGCCCTGTCCTCTGTATTGTTTTCGGGCAAGCTTGACTTTATCATTTCCTATTTTTGCTTCTTCTTTTTTTGAGTTAAGGTAGTAATCTTTTTCAACAGGAGCAAGATAACAATGTCGCAAAATTTTAAGCTGTGACAATGATTTTTCGGTGACGAAAACATATTGGTTGCCTAAATTAGTTGAAGCAAGGCAGTGCTGACACTGAACGTCAGTAATTTCGCCGTCAATGAAGCTGTCGATAATTTCAAACATACGGTTATCTGCAATGGGTGCTACGATATAATCCACACCTTCAAGCTTTGAAAGAAGACTTGTAATAACAGGATGTTCTGAATAATCTGTAAGCTTGTTACGGAAGTATGCAATCAGAAGCATCCAATCACGGTCAACATTAAGCTTTGTATATATTAAATTGCTTTTATCCAGTTCAAGAATATAAAGAGATGATTCGGGATAGTTTGCAACAAACATTGCTGATTGTTCCAGACTTTCTCCGCAATAAAAGCCTCTGCCGAAGTCATTGGTATTTTTTGATTTTTCTATTGAAAGCGGTCCGTCTATATATGTTTTTGCTCCGTGAAAGAGTATGGTTGAATTTGCAGGACAATCTTCCTTGAATAATTGCTCCTTTATTTTGTTCAGACGGATTCCTTTATTGAATGCAAAGTTATAAAATGCATTCATGTTAGCAACATTTATATTTTCTTCGTTTTTTCTCCAGCGGGAGATAGTAGTAGCTGTAACACCAATATTATCGGCTATATCTGATGCGGAAATACTGAGCAGCTCCATTACTATTTCAATGTCGGTACAAAGCTCAAAATTTTTCATGCTTGCTCTCCTTGATTTGTTTTGCAAACTTATCATAACATATGTTGAAAACAAGTTCAATAGTTTATAAAACTTATTTTTACTTATGTTGAAAACAAGTTTTGTGATATGTAATTTATGTGTAAAATCTGATATTCCATTACAGTGTCTTTTGTTATATAATGGTCTTGGTGATAAAAATGAGATATAAAAATGTGGTTGAGGGGAAGTTTATTTCCCGACCTAACAGATTTATTGCAATTGTTGAAATTGACGGAATTGAAGAAACCGTTCATGTGAAGAATACGGGGCGGTGTAAGGAAATTCTTACTGAAGGGGCAAGGGTTTATCTGAGCGTTTCTTCAAATCCTCTTCGTAAAACAAAATATGACCTTATTGCAGTTGAAAAAAAGACTGATAAGGGAAATATTCTTATAAATATTGACTCACAAATCCCCAATGACTGTGCCGCTGAATTTCTTGCTATGGGGAAAACTTTTCCCGAAAACACGGCAATCAGAAGGGAAGTTACTTACAATAATTCACGGTTTGATATTGCAGTTCAGTATGGAGATAAAAAGGCTTTTGTTGAGGTGAAGGGCGTTACTCTTGAAAGGAACGGTGTTGCACTTTTTCCCGATGCCCCCACCGAAAGAGGCGTAAAGCACATCAAAGAGCTTATAAAGGCTAAGGAAGAAGGGTATGACGCATATATTCTTTTTGTCATACAGATGAAGGGGATTGATATTTTTTCTCCGAACCGTGAAATGCATAAGGAATTTGCGGATATTCTGAAAACAGCCGGGGAAAGCGGGGTAAAAATTCTTGCTTTTGACTGTAATGTGACGGCACAAAGCATTGAAATTGACGCTCCTGTTAAAATTTCTCTGTAAAAAACAGAATTCACACCGATGATTTTGCAATCTGACAAATTTTTGTTGATTTTTTTGTGTAAATATGATAATATATTTTGACTATTTCTATTCGGAGCGTTATTAATATGACAGACGAGAGAATACTTAAAATTACGGATATTTCCTCTGACGGAGAAACAACCGACAAGGTGGAAATGGATACAACCTGTGTTTATTACGGCACTCCCGATAATTATACCGTTGAGTTTGACGAGATTTTTGCTGAGGATATGAAAAGCAGAACTACTCTCAGAGTAAAAAACGGAAGCTGTGCCCATCTGTTAAGACGCGGCTCAATCAATACCGAGCTTATTATTGAAAAGGGAGTAAGACATAACTGTGCTTATTCTACCCCCTACGGAGAGCTTATGGTGGGTATTACCGCAAGTGATTTTTTAAGCGAAGCCGAGGACGACAGGCTTCTTCTTCGTATGAATTATACCGTAGATTTCTACGGTGAGGTTAATCAGACAAAAGAAATGACAGTAGAAGTGGGAAAAAGAGTTCCCGAAAGGAAGGAATAATTATGAGTATGCTTGTTAAAAAAGCCGAACAGCAGCTTTATGATGCTGTTATCGGTGCTATCAGAGGAGCAATAGAAAAGGGAGAGCTTCCCGAAGCAGAGCTGCTCCCCATTAAGATCGAAATTCCTGCAGACAGAAAAAACGGTGACTATTCAACCAATGCCGCTATGGCTCACGCAAGAGCATTCAGACTTCCTCCCATAAAAATTGCCGCCGCAATTATGAATAATCTTCAGCTTGACGGCACATATTTTGAGAAGTGTGAATGTGCAGGGGCAGGCTTCCTTAATTTCACTCTTTCAGGAAGCTACTACAGCGATATCGTAAACGATGTTATCGAAAAGGGCGAGGCCTACGGTCACAGTGAGAAATTCAAGGGTAAGAGAGCTCTTGTTGAATTCGTTTCCGCAAATCCCACAGGTCCTATGCACGTCGGTAATGCAAGAGGCGGTGCTATGGGTGACAGTCTTAGTGAGGTTCTTTCCTGGGCAGGCTATGAAACAGAGAGAGAATTCTATATAAACGACGGCGGTAATCAGATTGAAAAGTTCGGTCTTTCTCTCGATATACGCTACCGTCAGCACTTCGGTGACACAGTAGAAATGCCCGAGGACTCATATCACGGTCAGGACATTATCGACCACGTTGTGAATTTCAGTGAAATTTACGGTGACAAGTATATTTCAGCTACTGAAGAGGAAAGAAGAAAGGCTCTCGTTGAGTATGCTCTTCCTCTTAATATAGAAGGACTTGAAAGAGATCTTCTCAAGTATAAAATCAAGTACGACACCTGGTTCAGAGAAAGCACACTTCATAATTCGGGTGCCGCAAAGAAGGTAGTTGACCTTCTTACAGAAAAGGGATATACCTATGAAAACGAAGGTGCGCTGTGGTTCAAGGCTGAACAGTTCGGCTGTGACAAGGATTTTGTTCTCAAGCGTTCAAACGGATTTTTCACATATATCGTTCCCGATATAGCTTATCACTATAATAAGCTTGCTGAGAGAAGCTTCGACCTTGCAGTTGATATTCTCGGAGCAGACCATCACGGTTACGTGCCCAGACTCAAGGCGGCTTTAACGGCTCTCGGTATTGATGCCGAAAGACTTCAGGTAGTTCTTATGCAGATGGTAAGACTCGTAAAGGACGGCGAGGTTATCAAGGCTTCAAAGCGTTCGGGTAAGGCAATTACTCTTGTTACTCTTCTTGAAGAGGTGCCCATTGATGCGGCAAGATTTTTCTTCAATATGCGTGAAGCCAATTCCCACTGTGACTTTGACCTTGACCTTGCGGTTGAGCAGAGCTCACAGAATCCCGTATATTACTGTCAGTATGCTTATGCGAGAATTTGTTCCATTTTCAGAAAGATGGAGGAAAACGGCATAAATACGGCTGAATGTAATATTTCAGATAATAACCTTCTCACTCACGAAACGGAAAAGGAACTTATCCGCTTTATTGCTTCTCTCACAGGAGAAACAGAAAATGCCGCAAAGCTTCTTGATCCCTCAAAGCTCACAAGATATGCAGTTGAGCTTGCAACTCTTTTCCACAAGTTCTATAACGCCTGTCACTGTGACGTGGAAGACGAAGCGCTTAAAAATGCCCGTCTTACACTCTGTAAGGCAACTGCTGTAACTCTCAGAAACGTATTAGGACTTCTCAAGGTTGACGCCCCCGAAAAAATGTAACGTGGGAAAATACTCACAAATCACTGTATTTGGCGCTCATATTTTTTATGGGTGTCTGCCATAACGTGAAAATGCATTGTTTTTGTTTTTTTGCCGCGGTTATAGTTTATAAGGTGCTTGTTTTTTTACGGTTCGGAATACCTTCGTATTCCTTGCCACCGTCAAAAAACACAAATCCGCCAATTTCTGAGCATTTTCCGTTAAACTGTAAAGTTGCGGTTGGGGTTTGGCTGTAGCACAAATTTCCCTTATTGCAGAAAAGAGGAAAGAACATCTTTGTAGGGGAAGGCGACTCGACGTCCCGAGGTGAGCTACCGTTTTGTTAAATTTAATGAATGATGAATGATGAATAATTGAGGAATCTGCGGTTGGCATTGTATTGTGCTTCGCACGTTCCTGTGGAGATAATTTGTCTTCAGAGATTAATGAACAATGAATATGAAAGATAACAAAGAAAAAATCGTTTCACAGAACAAAAAAGCATACCACGATTATTTTGTGGAGGAAACTTATGAAGCGGGACTTGAGCTTTACGGCACAGAGGTAAAGTCTATCCGCGAGGGTAAGGTCAATCTCAAGGACTCGTGGTGTCACATAAAAGAAGGCGAGATTTTTGCCAACGGTATGCATATTTCTCCTTACGAAAAGGGAAACATATTTAACCGTGATCCGTTAAGACCAAAAAAGCTTCTGATGCACAAAAAGGAAATAAATAAGCTTTTCGGTCTGATGAAGCAGCAGGGGTATGCAATTATTCCGCTGAGCGTATATTTCAAAAACGGCAGAGCAAAGCTTCTTATCGGTCTTTGTAAGGGTAAAAAGCTTTATGATAAGCGAGAGGATGCCGCAAAGAAGGCAGCCAACCGTGACATAGAACGCTCAATGCGAGGCGACAAAAACCAATAAAATACAGTTGATTTCAGCGGGGAAATAATATATAATTATCTTCCCGAAGGACTTAAACAATCCTTCAACATCTGACGAAGCCTGATATATCATAGCAAATCTTTGATTTGCTCTTATGGGGGCGAAAGGATTTCGACGGGGAAGTTGAGTTTCGATAAGCGAGCAGAGGCGGGGCACCTCTATAAAAGCTTCAAGTTATAAAAATAACTAACAACAATAATAAAGTTTTAGCAGCTGCTTAATCGCAGCCGCCGTCATTCCCGAGAGTACTGCGGCTCGGTGCGTGGCGTCATGCAGCAGTGAACGTGAATGTGAGAGAGCCTTGTATCACATCACGCATCAAAGGGCTGGTCGTTTCAGAAGTGTGTTGTTTCACGCCTGAGAGGACGAGAATAAACAAACAACTACGCTCGTAGAAAGTCGGGAGGAGATTTTTTCGGACAGGGGTTCGACTCCCCTCGCCTCCACCAGAAAAACCGACTTGTTTCGACAAGTCGGTTTTTCAATGATATCCGTTCCCGATGGAACGGGTGATATATCTTCGATATGATATCGCTCTGTGAGCGATGATATATGCCTACGGAATATGAAGGAACGGATATTATATCATATTTGCAACGCAAGTATATCATACGGCAACGCCGTATATCATATCGCCAAAGGCGATATATCATTTTATGCGAGAATTCAATTTATACGAAAAACGGCAAAAATATCTTTTTTATAGCCCTTACACAAAAATAATTCCGTACCACCCGGTGCGGAATTTTTTTTGCTTATTACCTCTTCACTGAAATATGCAAAGGAAATTTTTTTGGAAAGTAATGGGTAATAGTGAATAGTGAAAAAGTCAGTTGCTTTTCCGTGATTTGTCTTATGATTAAAGCAAATTATGTGGGTTATGTGTTATTCCGTGTGATATGCGCCTCTTGCCCATAATATCCATTTTGAACGGTCGAGGGGATTTACACCTTGTCTTTGGTTTACGTGTTCTTCGTTGTCGGTACATTCACGGTAATCGAAGAAGCTTTGGGAGAGTATGGCTTTGCCTGAGGTGAGAGAGGCTAATTTTTCGGGGAAGGACATTGACGTTGCTACGGGCACTATGGCTTCAAGAGTCATCATACCTGAACGGATCAGAGGGGAGTCGTATTCACCGTTCATTTTAATAATTTCTGAGAAAATTTTCCCTGAATACTCTTCAGGCGCACTTACTCTTATTTTCAGTAACGGTTCAAGGATCGTTGTGCCCGTTAATTGAAGTGTGTTCATAAATGCCATAGGTGTGCAGACGAAAAAGTCCAGAGGATGAGTGTGTATCGTGTGGTGCTCACCGCCTGTGAGGGTGCATCTGAAGTCTGTTACCTCCCAGCCGTAAAGACCTTGACGGAGGCATCTGTTGAAAGAGGTACGGATATGTGACTGATAACGGTAGTAGCACTGATTATTGGGCAGTTTTCCGTGATATGACACGCCGTAGCCTCTGGGCATCGGTTCAATATGGAATTCCACCACAGCCCAGCAGGGCTTTGGCATAGTGTAACGTGCAAGTCCCGTGCCTGTTGCGGAGGGAGTTTCCTTATAAATTACCGTTGGAGGAGAAAATTCAGCTGAGAGATTATATCTTTCTTTGAGAAGATTTGAAAGAACCTCAAGCTGTATTTTTCCCGTTGTGCTGATGGTTATTTCCTTCTGACCGTTTTCCCATTTAGCATCTATATACGGCTCTTCGTCTGAAAGCTCGGAAAAAGCCTTTGCAAGCTCGGGTAGCTTCATCAGGTCGTTATCGGTGGGTGTTACCTTTACTCTCAGGAAGGGATTTACAAGTCTGTGTGCTTCGCTATTCAATGCAGAGCCTATGAAAAATCCGTTTTTTGCAGAGGGAAGACCGAATACCGCCGCAACGTCACCGCTTTTTACAATGCCTGTATCGGTGCTTTTCGCTCCGCAGAATTTTTTGATCTGAGATACCTTTTCCCTGACGGTTTTATTCTCTTCGGGCTCAACCGTATCAGAGGCAATAATCAGACGGCTTTCGGGCTTTATTAACGTTACTTCATCTCTGTTAGCAATTTCACCGCCGAAAAGACGGACGTGGGAAACCTTGCCGAGATTTTTGTCGTGCTCAATTTTGAATATGATTCCGCATAGCTCTTCAGTTTCTCTTCTTTTTGAATCGGGCATAAAAGCTATTGCAGTGTTGAGGAATTCCTTTATTCCGATGCCGTATTTGGCACTTCCGAATACTATAGGTGTGAGTCTGCAAGTGGAAATTTCCTTACGGATATATTCACTTGCCTTTTCTTTTGTAAGCATTTCATCGTTAAGAAAAATTTCAAGAACCTCATCAGACAAATCGGAAAGAGCTTCGGTTGCATTTTTGCAGAATTCATTTTCCTGTAATTCACTTATAATACAGCTTTCCGAGCCTTCGTTTTCAATAAGGGAAAGGACAATATGTGTTGTTTGTGAAATTTCCTGAAACTCTCTGAGCACCTTAGCGGTGTCGGCACCCGGTCGGTCTGTTTTATTAATGAATACAAGTCGGGGAATTTTTGCTTCATTGAGACTTCTGAGAATATTTTCCGTATGTGCTCTTACACCCTCAACGGCAGAAACGATAACCACCGCATAGTCAAGAGCAGAAAGTGCTCTTTCAACCTCGCCAGCAAAATCTACGTGACCGGGTGTGTCAATAATATTGAAGGTAACACCCTTATAGCTTGCACAGGCAGTAGCCGTTCGCACGGAAATACCCCTTTGCTTTTCAACTGAAAGGCTGTCTGTTGCAGTAGTGCCCGAATCCACACTTCCCGCAGTGCGTATAGCACCGCAGTGATATAATATCTGCTCCGTAAGTGTAGTTTTTCCGGAGTCAACGTGAGCAAGTATTCCGATATTATGAAAAGCATCAGCCACGGGGTAAAGCCTCCTTTAAGTGATTTTATCGTTTTGTTGAGGTTATTTATTCATAATTTTCCACAAAGCCATAGGGTGAGTATTAAGTCGCTCTAAGATATCTTTATCGTCAAAAAGCAGTTCAGGTCTGTAACGGTTTTCTTTGAATTCGGAAAGAAATAATTGCTCATCAGGCGAGAGAATTAATAACTTTTTTAAAAAATCGCCAACTTTTTCTTTTACCTCTTCAAGCCCGAAATGCTCTCCCTTTTGTATTACAGGTAATAAATCTGTTTTAATTTTTCGGAGTGTAATGGTATTCAGGCAGCTGAAGTCATATTTATCAGGTATTTCATCCTGAGAAATTGCAGTATAAAATACAACGCATTTGCGGAGAACGGAAAGTTCATTTTCATGGAACAAGCCGAAATTTATCATATTATGAATGTCATATAAATCTCTTGCTGCAGACCGGCTTAAAAGGGCATTTATTTTTGCGGCAAAGAGTTCCAATGGATTAAGTGTTGAAATTAACGTATTATCTGCTATCCCCTGAATTGATATTTCTCTGTAAGTTGTTTCAAAAATATGTGTTCGGAGGGAATAATTGATTTCAATTTTTATATTGTCATTCATACCGCCGAGATTTATGTAAGTAAACACAAAGGAAACAAGGCTGTGATATGATTTGCTTTTCGGACTGAGAGTATATCCTTGTGTTGATATATAAATTTTAATATTTTCAATTATATGTTTTCTGATTGCAGTCATTTCATCACGGGAAAGGTTGTTTGATAGATCAAGGTCAATATCAACAGAAAGACGGGGGGAGATTGAATACAGTCAGATTTATTGCTGTCCCGCCTTTAAGAACGAGATTTTCTTTTGTCAGTGGGTTTGAATTAAGATATTTTAATATGTCAGTAAGGCGAATAACCTTTTCAAGTGTATCACGGACAAAATTCAGTTCATTTGCTTTTGCTGAAAGCTCAGCCTTTGTTTATTCAAACAAGCTCTTCACCGCCTTCAGCTGTAAGCTTCATAATATTCTCAGGTACAAAAAGACCGATTTCTTTAAGATAAACAGAGCTTTCGTTTTTAAGCTCATCATAAAGATAACGTGTGCTTTTTTTACTGTTTTTCCGACATAGACTGAAAAATTTTTCTGAAAGCTTTATATCAGGGAACAAAGAAAGAATATATCCTGTTTTCTGCCAGAGAAAGCAATTATTATATACTATCAGATATTGTATAAGCTTTTCTTCCGAAGCGTAGGTTACCATAGAAAGACAGCGAAGCAATTCTTCAAGACCGCCTATTTTTGTAAAATCTTTGATATTGTCAATAATTGTACGCTCAATATCTGTAACACGGATTTTTCCTGCAGTTTTTATTCCTACGTCTGTTTTTGATGAAATGTATTTATATTGTCTGCCGTTGTATTCAAAATCATTGAATTTTGAACTTGAAGAAACATATATTTCAGAAAATACCTGATTTGCCATTCCGTGATATTCAAATGCAGAATGATGGGAAATATAGGAATCGGCGGTTATAAAGGATGCTATTGCAAAGGGAGTACATACACTTTCACCTGTTTCAAGGCTTATTGCCGTGAACAGATTGCGCCGCACTGATTCTATTAAGCCGCGTTTTTTATGTGAGTATAAAACACTGTCAGCGGTGCGGATATTGCCTGTAAATTTTGCCACATCCTCTCTGCTGAAGCATCCCAGTTTTAATAATTGTTTATATTGTTCCATAAAAACACCTCTGAATTTGTTTTTATTATATGTTAAAATTCTTAAAACTTCAAGTATTGTGAGATAAAAATAAAACAATATTTTATATTTACTGAAAATATTTTGATTAACAAGTAAAATAACAAGAAAATAAAATAATTTAAATTTGCAGCTGTGCGAATAACAAAAACAGTAAAAAGTTGAATAACAGTATGTAAGAATTAAGATAAAAAAGCTTCTCCCTTGCCGATTATTGTTCGGTCGGGGAGAAGCTTTTGGGGTTATTGTGTGTAATACTGAGCCTGAGCGTTCCAGAGCTCTGAGTATTTTCCGTTTTTATCACTGAGCAGCTCTTCGTGGGTGCCCTGTTGGATTATTTTACCCTTATGGAAAACAACAATTCTGTTGCAGAAGCGGCAGGAGGAAAGGCGGTGGGATATATAAATTGCGGTTTTTCCGCCTGCTATTTCATCGAAACGTGAATATATTTCGCTTTCGGCAATAGGATCGAGGGCTGCAGTGGGCTCGTCGAGAATTACGAAGGGTGCATCCTTGTAAAGTGCTCTTGCTATGGCGATTTTCTGTTCTTCGCCGCCTGAAAGGTCAATTCCGTCTTTTTCATAGAGCTTATATATTGATTGCTTCAGTTTCTTCGGGAAGGCTTCAACTCTGTCCTTTACACCTGCAAGCTCAAGACATTTCCATACCTTTTCTTCGTTATATTCTTCTGAACAGGCTACGTTTTCTCCCACAGGGAAGGCTAAAAGTCTGAAATCCTGAAAAACTATGGCAAAAAGCTTTAAGTAAGAGCTGTAATCAAATTCACGTATATCAATTCCGTTGAGGGTTATTTTACCCTCTGTTACATCATAAAGACGGCAGAGAAGCTTGATCATTGTGGATTTTCCGCTTCCGTTCATTCCTACAACAGCAAGACGCTCACCTGCTTGTATTTTCATACTGAAGTCAGACAAAATCTTTGTGTCGGTTTCGGGATAGGCGAAGGAAACGTTGTGAAATTCAAAAACGAAGTCGGAAGGATCAATATCATCAACCGTTTTTGTTCCGTTTACCATATCTGACGTAAGACTCAGGTACTGTAATTCCTGCTTCAGTTGAGCGTTGTTTGCTCTGAGGTAGCCTGCGTTTCCTGCAATATCGGTACACGCTGAAATGAGCTTTGTTATGGCACCGTAATATTCAACGACCTTACCTGCACCGAAGGCACCTGAAAGAGCCTTCAGCCCGACGAAGATATAAACAAGACCGCCTGTAAGATTTGTTGTGACTGTGCTTACCTGACCTATAGTCGTCCATACTCTGAAAAGGTTTTTTCTCATAATGGAAATGGGAGAATAAATTTTTTCGTTTATTTCCTCATTGATAAGACCTTTTACGTCAAATATTCTTACGTCCTTACCGCTTTCATTTTCGTTGAGATATTTCTGATTATAGTATTCGAGTATGGGATTGAATTTTACGGCAGTGTTAAAAATACTGAACTGCTTTTTTTCACTGAGTCCGTGATACTTAACGGAAAGAGCTATCATAATAACAGTAAAAATCACAAGTCCTGTTGCAAGTAACGGAGAATTGATAACAGCCGTAAATCCCGTAGTTATTTCTTCGGATTTGCTGAAAACCATTCCGGAAATCATAAATACTGCCACTGTGACGGAAAATACACATGCTATCATTTCCGCAACGCACTCGGCAACCCAGGTAAGTCCGTTACCGTTATTTGCATTTTCCTCGATTTTACCTCTAAGTTCCTGAACAGATGAGCTTTCAGCCTTCGCATAGTCAAGCTCAAGAGCTTTTCTGGACAGAAGTGCAGAATGCTTTTCCCAGCAGCTGTTGAGCATAATCAGTGCCTTGCGGTTAATTGTCCTTGTAATTACGTCAATAATAAGCGTTGATACGGTTGCAATAATGACGTATTTTATTATCTTTTCAAGGCTTTGATTTTCTGTCAGGGCCGTTATAACAAGACCTGTGCAGTAAATGCTTATGTATGGGGAAACGGCACGAAGGATTTTTACTATAAGATTAAGTGAGAAATAGTTTTTGCCGAGATAGATTTTAACAAGCTTCAGACCTTGTTTAACTATACTGAAATCTTCTTTTAAGTCCGAAAAAAGCTTTTTCATAATACCGCCTCCTCTTTATAGTATTTGCTCTGAGTACGGAACATTTCCGCATATTTACCGTCTTTTGAAAGAAGCTCCCCGTGAGTTCCCATTTCCTTTATTTCTGCATTTTCAAGAAGGATTATTCTGTCACAGAAGCGTGTTGAAGAGAGCCTGTGTGAAATATAAATTGCAGTTTTATCCTTGGTAAGCTCACTGTATTTCATATACATATCGTTTTCTGCAATTGGATCAAGTGCGGCAGTGGGCTCGTCAAGGATTATAACGGGCGCATTTTTATAAAGTGCTCTTGCAAGTAAAAGTCTTTGAAGTTCACCGCCTGAGAGAGAAACCGCACCCTCATGCACCTCACGGACAAGAAGGGTGTTTTCCTTCTGTGGAAGACTTTTTACCTTATCGAGAATTCCCGAAAGAAGCATACATTCGTAAAGCTTATTCTTATCAATTTTATTTTCTTCGCACAAGGCTATATTCTTTGCTATTGTTGCGGGAAGAAGTGAGCAGTCCTGAAAAAGAGTTGAAAAGAGCTTATAATATTCGTCACGGTTAAAAAGTCTGCTGTCGGTTCCGTTTATTAAAATCTCACCTTCATTCTGAACAAACAGACCGCTTATGAGCTTTACCAACGTGGATTTTCCTGCACCGTTGACACCAACGATTGCAATTTTTTCACCCTTGTTTATTTTAAGTGAGAAATTGCTGATTGTGGGATTTTCGGCTCCGTCATAGGAAAAACTTACGTTTTTAAGCTCAATTTCACAGGGGAGATTATTTTCATCGGGAAGCTTTTCTCCTTTTTCCGTGTTCATTTTATCTTCAATATCAAGAAAGCTTCTGAAATCACTTACGTTATGTGCACCTGAAATAATTTCCGAAATTGAGTCAACGAGCCTTGCAAGCCACTGTCCGAAGCCTGTTATTGCGCCGAAATAAAGAGAAAAATCACCAAGGCTCATATCAGAATTAATTTTGATATAAATGAGATATACGTATGCGCCGAGGCTTACCCCGAATTTGAAGATATCCTCTAACATACAGTTGAAGTAATGGCCGTTGTTGCGCTTGATATTCCATATTGTCACGTCATCAAGATGCTTGTCTATTTTTCTCATAAGAAAGTCGGTCATATTATAGACACGCACGTCTTTTGCATTGGAAAAATCTTTTGAACGGTACGTAACGTAGTGAAGGCGAAGAAACGTTTCAGCTACCTTGTCCTTCATTTTGTCCTTCCATTTCTGAAAGATCAGCCAGCCTGCCATACTTATGCCGTAGCAGAGAATGAGAATGGGGATAAACCACGGGTTACATTCCACTATAATCGCCGTAAATGCCGAAAAGCCGAAAAAGGAAGCTGCAACGGTGCAGTTCAGCTCAATAAAACGGGAAACGCTTCCTTCCCAGCTTCGTAATGCATTCCACGCTTTTTCTCTGAGAACACGGGTTTCGTTATATACGTAGTTGTTATAGTCCATTTTCATAACCTTATCACAGATAAGTCTGTGAAGCATTATGTCACGGGTGAGCATTCTTCCCTGCCACGCTTTATTTTCTGCAACTCCCTTTATATAGCCGGTTATAATGAGAGCCAAGGACATAAGACCTACCTTTAACAGAAGCTCTTTTGCATCTGTTCGGTTTTCAATGCAGTCAAGCACGATTTTAGGTAAAAATGCCGCCATAACAGAGGAAAGTGCTCCTATGGGACTAAGACCTATCTGCATAATAAGATAGCTTTTGTCAAAGCCCCAATGTGCCTTCAGCATATATTTAAGGTTGCTGAAATAAGTGTATTTTTTCTTTGTTTTCAAGCTGAGTCACCGCCTTCATTTTTTGAAATGATGATAATAAGATTTATAAGTATTGCCGATGAGGTAATGAGAATAAGTGCCGTGGGGGAATTGCTCATAGCCACATGGCCGCAGATTAAAAAAATGCTTCCCGAAATAATAAGCCAATCTGAAGAATTTCTGATTTTCTGCTTTTTGATTTTTCCGAAAAAAGCAAGAATTCCGAGAATAATAAGAACACCTGCCAACAAAAAGAAGAGTACTGCTAACGTTTTCATATAAAAACCTCCGAAATAAATATTTGTGATGTTATAAAATACGGCTTAAAGCATTTTAAGTCTTATAACGGACAGAATTACCGACTCCGAAACTAAGGAAATAATAAGAAAAATTATGGAGTACGGTGAGTCCGACAGTGAAACGAAGCCGCAGATAAGCATTATGACGGCAAGGGAGAATAAATATCTGCTTACGGATTTTCGGTTTTCGGGATTTTTGCAGATTTCCTGAATGAAACCTTCATATTTCCCGCAGTATATAAAAATTGAAGCTGCCGAATAAATAAACGTTGCAATAAAAGCAACTACTGAAAAATATTTCATAACTATCTCCTTTCCTTATAGAAATTTTAAGTAAAAAAATAACGGCGGAAGCTGTTCCGCCGCTTCAAAGTTATGATAAATCAAAAAAAATCCGATTGAAATACATTCTGCAATAGTGTGGATTTAATGTTCAAAAGTGTTGCAGACGTTTATACTAACGGTGAATATATTTCCTTCACAGGAAACAAAGACATCGCCGTCGTATTTCTGAGCAATCGTTTTAATGCTTTTGAGTCCGTAGCCGTGATTTTGCTTATCGGCTTTTATCGTGCCGATATTATCTGTGTCAACAGCTGTCTTTACGGGATTTTCAACGGAAATAACAATTCTTCCGCCCATTGTTATTATGCTTATGAAAATTGTTTTGTCCGTAGCGTTATTCAGTGCTTCTGCGGCTTCAATTGCATTGTCCAGCGCGTTACCGATAAGCACACCAAGCTCCAGCAGATCAACCTTGATTTCGTCCGTAATTTTAGCTGAAAAACCCAGTGTAATGCCTTTTCTTTCGGCAATAGTAAGCTTTGACTGCAAAACGGCATCAATGGCGGGATTTCCCGAATTGATAATTCCTTTGTTTTTTTCATCGAGAAAATCCACTTCGCCCTTAATTGCGTCAACAGCCCCTTGAAGCTGACCGTCGTTAAGCATTCCCGAAACGGAAAGCAGTTTATTTTTGATATCGTGTCTGAAGGTGCGTATCTCGCTCTGATAGCGATAAAGCTCTTCATAGTGAGAGAGCTGATTTTTAATCTGTTCGTTGGCAAAGTTCAGTTTTGTTTTGTATTCAACGAAATTTTTTTGTCTGTAAATGAGAAAAAGAGTGACGAGATTTGATGCAATCATAAGAATTGCAACGGCAGTATATAAAAACGTGGGGATACTGCGGACCTCATAGGTGCATTTATAAATTACGAGCGTTACGAAAACGGTTGCAATAGGCTGGATAAAAAGAAGTGATGATAAGCCTTTTGATACACCTAAATCCATTTTTCCGATTTTCTTTGAAATGAAAAAGGTTACCGTAAATGCAATAAATTTGCAAATGAAGCCCATTCCTGCAAATATATAGTCGTTTTCCATAAAGCTGAGCGTTTCCTCGCCAAGTAAAAATCCTGTCAGAAGAACCGTAATCATTTCCGAAGCTGCTGCCACCATTGTGTAAACAACGCTTCCGATTATTGCAAAAAACGGCTTTACCTTATAGGATAAACCCACGGCAAGAGAAATTACCGTGCTCATAACAAGAAGCGTTACGCCGGTTCCCGTCAGAAAGTAAGATGAAAGGGTGTTTAATACAGTGGCGGCGGTCATAACAGAAATATGATATTTTCTTTCAATTCTCTTTTTTGAAACTGCAGAATACAAAATAATTATTGTGAAAATTTCAAAACAGGCGAAAAGGAAATGCGAAATTATTCTTATCATTTTACCAACCCCACTTTCTTATAAAAATATCATACGCTTTTAATGCTTCCTGTTTTTTTCTTACGCTGACGGCTACCCTTGAGCCGTCTGTAAGTTCAACCTCGTTTGCATTGAAGCTTTTTATAAAATTCATATTAACTATAAAGCCCTGATGCACTCTTACAAATCCGTGAGGCTTCAGTATTTCGTAAATTTCCGATATTTTACCTACAGCCTCATAATTTCCGCTTGCGGTATGAACGGTAAGGTGTCTGTTATAGCCTTCTACGAAGCTGATTTTGTTTATTGTGATTTTATTCCTTACGCTTTCCCATTTCAGAATGACACTTGCGTTTGTTGCAGTGTATTTTTTCATAGCTCTTGTGAATACCTCATTGAATTCTCTTTCTTTTATGGGCTTTACGAGAAAATGCAGTGCTTCAATTCTGAAGGCATCAAAAATGTAGCTTGAATGGCTTGAAATGAAGATAATAATAGTTTCAGGAGCATATTCTCTTATAAGCTCTGCGGCTTCGATGCCGTTTATGCCCTTCATTTCAATGTCAATGAAAACTATGTCAAAGCTCCCGCCCTTTTTATAAAATTCAAGAAGCTCTTCACCGCAGGAAAAATCAGAAATGCTGAAGCCGTCACTTTCCGTCTGAAAGGGCTCAAGACGGCTTCTGATTTCCTTAACTGCAAAGCTGTCATCATCACAAATACAGATTTTCATACTCTACCTCACTCAAAATAACGGATATTACGTAAAAGGTTTTTTGCCGCAAAAGAAAAAAGACACTCCCGATAAATTTCCGGAAGTGTCTGAAAATACAGATAACCTATTCTGTCAGCTTGTGACGGCAGACAAAACAACACTCCGGATTAACATCATATCTGTGACCTGCATATTCATATAAGTCATTCTATCCACCTGCCTTTCTTAAAATTTTCTATATTCTACCAATACAATACTGATTTGTCAAATTTTTTTACGTGATTATGCAAAAGTGTCGGTTTTAAGTGCAAAAGTGTTCTGATGTGTGGTTAAAATTGTGATTTTCTGCCTGAAATGCCATAAAAACCTGACTTTCGTTTCGGAAAACTGAGTTTTGCACAGAATTTCTAAGTGAGATAAAGTGTATTAAAAAAACACGCCGTGAGGTGCGGCTTGTTGGAATTCTTGTGGCTTATTTATGTTGTTTGATTTGATTTCAGGGAACAAATGATGTAAAAAAGTGTGAATTGTTCCCTAAAAGTGATTTATCGGAGAAATTTGCACCTTGTCAACACAAAAGGTGCAAAAATTGCACTTTTGAAAAACTGAAGGTGCAAATTCTGCGCTTTTGTGTTTTTATTATCTGCAGAAGGGTAATTTTTATTAACTTGCGTATTATCTTGCTTA
This sequence comes from Acutalibacteraceae bacterium, assembly GCA_045591285.1. Classification (GTDB taxonomy): domain Bacteria; phylum Bacillota; class Clostridia; order Oscillospirales; family Acutalibacteraceae; genus RUG806. The sequence continues at coordinate 2,078 of JAZNSP010000007.1, read as the reverse complement.
CTATCTTGCTTACTATCTTACTTATTACTTGCTTGTTCCTTTGTTTTCATAAAAAATAACAAGCCGATAAAAATCAGCTTGTTATGGGTTATTTTTTTATATATCTCTGATTTCTGCTGTTGGGCTTGTGTGGTTCGGTCATGGTGATTAAGTTATATTTTATAGCAGGGGAGATATAATTTTTTCTTAAAGTTTCTTTTGATTTAAGCTTTAACAGTGAGAGAATTTCATTTGCGGTATAAGGTGTGTCATATTCCATAACGGTGAGGAGCTTTGCTACATATTCCGAAATATAGCTTTCGGGTGATGTTACGGAAGCAGATATTTCGTCGATAATTGCATTTATCTGTTCAAGCATAAATTCAATAAACGCTGTGCTGTTTCCGTCAACATGGCATTTTGCAATTGCATCATAATAACCGTCCTGAAATTTTGCAATCTGACTTTCAATGGGTATAAATTCAAAAATCGGCTGCCATTTTGTGAGAATGGCGGTGTGCCAGAGCCTTGCCATACGACCGTTTCCGTCGGTGAAGGGATGAATGAATACAAATTCATAGTGAAAAACAGAGGAAAGAATAAGCGGATGCACCTTGCTGTGATTTTCTTTCATCCATAAAAATAGCTCATTCATCTGTTCCGGTATAAATTTTGCGGGCGGTGCCATAAAAATGCATTTGTCACCGTTAAAAACGCCCTCTTCGCCTATACGGAATTCACCGCTTACGTCCGTAACGTATTTTGTCATTATTCCGTGAAGTCTTTTCAGCTCTGGGATGCTATATACGTCAACGGACGACACTTCATCATAAGCGGCATAGGCATTTTTTACTTCCTGAATTTCTTTTTCTGCTCCGAGAACAAGTCTTCCGTTTATAACATCCTTGACCTCGCCGAGTGTCAGCGAATTTGCTTCAATGGCAAGAGAAGAATGAATAGATCTGATTTTATTGTTTTTTCTCAGGTGAGGCTTTGCATCAAGATTACTGCTTTGAGTAATTTTTCCGATTTTTTCGGAAATTGAAGCAACAAGCCCTAATATTTTATCCGTAATCTGATAAGGCGGTGTATATTCAGACATAAATTTCTCCTGTTTATCTTGCTTATTATCTTGCTTATTATCTTACCACTTGCAAAGGAAAATATCAATAGAAATATATGTTATTCCTACTAAAAATAACAAGCCGATAAAAATCAGCTTGTCGGGTTTTGTTATTCTTCAAAAAGAACAGTGAGCTTATCTGCACATTTTCTGCACACTTTTTTATCCTTGAAGCCTACAAGGTCTTCCATTTCTCCGCAGAAGGTGCATGAGGGCTCGTATTTTCTGAGAATGATCATATCGTCCTCAACGAAGATTTCAAGGGCATCGTCCTGTGAGGTAAGACGAAGCTTTTTTCTCAATTCCATAGGGAGCACAAATCTTCCGTTTTCGTCAAATTTTCTGACAATTCCTGTTGCTTTCATATTTTATGTTCCTTTCTTGCTTGGTATTTCGAGTAAAAAATAACATATTTTACCATAAAAGTCAAGAGTGGTCAGAATTTGTGTTGCAAATTCTGACAATGATATTCTTTGCTTCGCAAAGAGTGATATACATTCCTTGCGGAATGAATGATATACGGCTTCGCCGTGTGATATATTTGCCGTTGGCAAATATGAAGGAAAGGCTTTGCCTTTGTTCCGCATCGGCTTCGCCTCGCTCTATTTTTTAAGGGAAACATATTATCTTATAGGAGAGTTTTGTTCTGAAGGTAATTTTCCCCGAAGATAAAATTTTGTGTGACACTTTGTAGGGGTTGGCGCCTCGACAACCCGTGGACAGTCGGATTTTGCAGAAAAATAAATCTTGCGGCACAATTAAATTTATAATGGAAAACATATTATCTCTTTAACGAAAATTGTTATCTTTGGGAAATTACCTCGGGACGTCGAGGCGTGTGTAGTGTGATAACATAGTTTACAAAATGTCCGAGGACATAGTTTACACTTTTTTGATAAAATAAAGGCAAAAAACATCGAGAGGGAGATGTGTATGCCTTGGAAAGAAAAGAGTGTAGAACAAATGCGAGAAGAAT
>JAZNSP010000006.1:0-49458 GCA_045591285.1 Acutalibacteraceae bacterium | reverse complement strand
GAAGCACGGTTATGAATGCCGTAACAAAGGCTTACAAAAGAACACTTGAACTTAAATAGTTAAAATTTCCGTGGCGGTTTGTAGAAATGTTCTTAGCGAACATTTCTACAGTTCTATTCGCCTACGGCGAGTGATATTGCTACGCAGTGATATTCGGCTTTCAGCCGAGTGTTATTTGCTTCGCAAGTTTATAGCGAATAGAATATCACTAAGTCCGAAGGACTTAATATCACTTTCGCAAAGTGAAAATATCACGCTGACTTTAGTCAGCATATAACTTAACAGACAAAATCATGGAGGTTTTAATACTTATACTAAAGTTTTTTATCTTCCCCCGGTAGAACCGGGGGTTTATTTCCACACCTAAAGGCACCAAAGAAAGAGAAGACTCGTTGCAAAAAACGAATCTTCTCTTTTCTGTTGTTAGTGGGTTTGGGCTACTGCCCAAGTGCATTTATACATACAAATGCGTTGCTGGTTCTATCCCGATATATTATTCTATGCTAAAACAAAACCTTCACTAACGACATTACGCGTTTCCGTCACGTTTTTTTCTTTAAATGTAGCACAAAAAAGCACGGGAATTTTAACACACTTTTAACGAAAATTTTTGCTTTCTCTTATAAATATTGTCAATTTATTGACAATAATATTTTGTTGTGCTTTAATACAATTAATTTGTACTGTGTACAAAAATAAAAAAAACGGAGTGAAGAAAACATGATTGGCAGCAGCAACCCTGTTCTTGCTATAATTATGGTTTTTGTGACTATTATTTCATCAGTCGTTCAATTACCGTTAGCAGGAATATCAAAATTTGATCCCGCAAACTATGATCCTGACAAAATAGCAGAAGAAAAACTCGAAATTCTGTTCGACTATTTTGATGCTATTATGAAGAGCGAAGATTTAAATCTTACGCTCGGAGGTAACGATTGGGAGGAAGAAAGTACAGAGGTCTATGAAGAAAGTACAACATACTACGTAGAAGAATATAACAGTTCTGACAGTGTTGTAATGGACTTTTCCTCCATAAACAATTTGTTGGCTTTTTGTATCAATGCAACGACAGATCCATCAATTCTCGGCGGCAGCTTTACGGACATTGATCTTTCAAAGCTTGATAACGTAACTACAGATAACACAAAGGCTATTGATATCGTTTATGCGGCTATTGAAGCACTTAACGACAACAAAGGCTTAGTATCCGATGCTATCTTAGGTGAATTTGATTACGGTAAGCTTACGGAATTCTATCCTCAGATATTCGGCTCTAACGGGCTTATGTTCAATCTTGACTTATATTCACTTATAATGTCACTTATTGAAGCATATCCCGATGATGTTGTATGTGACTACAGCGGTGAAATCCGTGCACCTCTTGAGCTTTATCACGAATATGAGGAATGGGAAGACGAATGCACCCATGATGAAAGTGAACACATTTATCATACATACTACAGCATCAACGGTTATGGGGAAGATACAGACGATCCCGATGCACCTAAAAAAGTTTATTATTACGTTCCTCTTACAGAAGCTGAAAAGGCTCAGTATAATGCAGACAGCGTAATTGAATCAATGTTCTCAGGACTTATTGAGGAAGTTTTCTCCGGTACGTTTTTATCCGAAGAAATGGCAAAGGAATTTGCTGACTCAATAAAGATTGCAACTGATGACCTTGCTACAGTTACAGCCTTTGCTGTTAAAAATCTTATCGACTCAGGCCCCACAGGTATGCTTATGCACGCTATAAGAGAAATTTTTGCAGAGCTTTACGGTACTGGACTTATTGAGGAAGAATACTATGATGAGTATTACGATGAATATTGGTATGAACCCAAGGTTATCCGTTCAGGTGATCTTCATTACAGTGAGCTGAAGACAGAATTCAAGCAGAATTTCAATGACGGTGACTTCGCTTTATTCAATTTTGATTATTTTGATGAAAACGAAGACCTTATCGGCCGTGCGGCAGAATCGTACTATGAAGGCGATGAGCTTGTATTCTATCTCTACGAAAATAAGATTAAAGGGCTTAACTCTGATATATTCGGTTTTGAAAGCAATGTCCGTTTAGGTGTAAAGGACAATGCTTATGAATATTCTGGAACTGAAGCTTTAAGCGTAGATTACTACTATGATTATAATACTGGCGAAGAAGATCGTTACGTATTAACAAAGGGGCTCTTCCCTGCTTCCTTCAAGGTTTCTGAGGATATTATTAATTCTCTCACAGAAGACGACCTCATTCTCAGCGGTGAAATCGTTTATGCTGACGGCTGGTACTCAGGTATCAACTACACTGAAGATACAGATATAGCTGAAATTTATTACAAAGACGGCTATTACTATACACTTAATGAAACAGGTCACTGGGTAGCTTATTCAACAAGTGAAAATGCAGATTACATCAATGAATTCCAGAATTCATTCAATGCAATACTCGGTTCAATTGATCCCTACTTTGTTTTCAATGCAGAGAAATTCGACTTCCTTACAGAAGCTGAAGGTCTTGCAGGCGGCTTATTTGAAAACTTCAACGATATTCTCGGCACAGTTGTTGACATTTTCCTTACAGACGCTGCAAAAACAGGCATTAACTGGACTAAGGGAGATAACAATAAACTCAACGACAATCTTCTTAACGTTATAAAGTATGCGGCAAAAACCTTCCTTACAGATGATTTTACTGCTGCATTCACCGACACAATAGATAATCTCGATGAATATTCATATTATTTTGACGATTTAGATATTGCAGAGCGATTCATTGACTATCTCGATTATTCTTATTTTGAAAACGTTACGCTTGAAAAGCTTGCAATTGACGTAGTCGGCGAACTTTTCTTATATCCCGTTCTCAGAGAAATGGGACTTTCCACAGATATAGCTTCTCTTGAAGAAATGGCTTATATTCTTATTGTTGCTCTCACTGATGAAACAGAAGACTCACAGGAATTAAAGGCTCTCTTCGACAGCAACAATAAGCTCATCAGAAAAGACGATGCTGAGTGGAAGGAATTAATTCTTGACAAGCTTGTAATTTTACTCTTAAAGGCTTGGGCAGAGGATGCTGAAGCATCAGGCGACGTTTCCGTTATTTTAAGCTCTGATGAAATAGACTTCTACGTTCAGGAAGGCTGGGGCTACCTTGAGCTTCTTGATGAAATCTTTGACAGATTTTACGTTTATATAAGAGGCCTTGTAGCAGTTTGCGATGACCTCGAATGTGAATTAGGGGTTCTTGACGGTAACGGTCCTTGGTATAAGATGAGCAAAATGCTCAACGCTCTTCTTCCCGTGGCTATGTTCTCTAACTGCGAAAAGACCTATGGCGATGAAACATTACCATTCGATATCGGTGTTTTCATTGAAGATATCCTTTTAGGTAACATTCTTGACCTTGATATCGGCGGTCTTCTCAGCGTATTGGCAGTAAATCAGACAGGCGCTAACCCCTTCTACGGTCATAATCTCATTCAGAGCGTTCTTATCTGTTTTGCTAACTTCATCAATGCAATTCTTCCCGGCACAATCGAGGATGAGGATATTGCTTCCTTCAACCATTTAATTCAGAACGAAACAATTGCAAAGATTGTAACACAGCTTATTACTGCAATAAATGACAGAAAAGAAGAGCTTGTTCCTCTCATTATGGGTTGGCTCGACCTTGCAGGTCTTTTTGAAGAAATTCCCCTCGTAAGCGGTGATTATCTGTATCTCATAGGTGAGGATGACGACGGCGAATATGCAATATTCTTAGATGATCTGTATATTGAAGGCGAATATGTATATAACGAAGAATACGGTTACGAAGAATATTGCGAAACTCTTGATGTTCCCGAAGAAATCAACGGACTTACAGTAAAGGGCATTGATTTATATAGCTATTACAACGTAGATACAATTAACATTCACTCAAACGTAAAATATGTTGATTTCAATTCTTATCAGTTTAATTATATAGATGAAATCAATATAGATGAGGATAATCCTTATTTCGTTTCTGACGGTAAGATAATATATTCTTCAGATTATAAGGAATTACTCTGGTACTCAAGAAGCAATACCGCTGAAACTCTCATTGTTCCCGGTACGGTTGAAACATTCAACACAAATATTTTATACGAAAACTATGCTATTAAAACTGTTATTCTTACAAACGGTGTAAAGAGAATAACAACTTCAAATACCTGGTATCCTGCTTATTATATAACCGATATCTATATCCCTGTTACCGTAACGGAAATAGATGACTCCGCTCTCAGAGGATACGACACAGTAACAATTCACGGCTATACAGACTCTGCCGCATACGATTATTATATGAAGGCAAAGGCTGAAGGTGATGAAAATTATTGTTTTGAAATAGCAGATGACAGCGAATTCTTCGTAACAATTGAAACTGAAGAATACACAGCACAAAAGACTATTCTTGTATCAGGCTTTGCTTCTGCCGGCTCAACAGTAAACGTTTATGACGGTGATAAATTAATCGGTTCAACAACAGCAGCAGGCAACTATAAGTGGAGCATAAACGTTGACCTTAATAAGTCAGACGATAACGATTCCACTCACGAAATTTACTGCGTTGCAAGTAAAGCATCCGAAACTGCAACTTCAGATAAGATTACGGTAAAATATTCTTCTGATGCTATTGTATTCGACTCCTTCACTCTTTCACATTCTTACAGCAAAGTAACAATAACAAGAGCTAACATCGACAAAACTCAGCAGCAGATTTCCTGGGTACCCGGAAGTTCAAGCTCCTTCAAGGCTGAAGTTATAAACAGTGAAAAGCTGGCAACTCTTTACCTTGTAAGCAGCTACGGTAACCAGAAGAAGCAGATTGAGTTTACATACGTAGGAAACGATACTTGGGTTGCAAACGGCTATTTCGATAAATATAATACCTCATATACACCCAATAATCTCCAGCTTGTCGGTATCACTAAAGACGGTCTTGAAACAATCAACATCGGTACGACCTTAAAGATTTACTTCCTTATTGACCCCTCAGGTAACGTATATGAATTCAGCACAAAGTCACCTGTAGAAAATGCAACAGCTACTGTTTATTATCTTGATGAAGAAGAAAATGCAGTAGAATGGAATGCAGAGCTTTATAAGCAGCTCAATCCCATCACAACAGATGCAAACGGTGCATTCGCCTGGGTAGTACCTAAGGGAATGTGGCAGGTAAAGGTTACTAAGGACGGCTATGAAGATTATACTTCCGAGTGGATGGAGGTTCCCCCCGAAAGAACAGGTCTTGAATACTTCCTTACAACAACCACTGCTCCCGTAGTTACAGACAGCTATTATAAAAACGGACAGGTTTATATTGAATTTAATCAGTACGTAAGTGAAGATACTCTTCAGAATTATGCAAACTATGCTTTCACAAATGAAAATGCAGAGATTACAGATATCCTCTGCAACGACACTGCTTGCAATTCTTACTATGATAATTCCGACTGTGCAAAGGCTGTAATACTTAAAGTTAATGAATATCCCGGTGCAATTACCTTAAACGGCATTGAAAACTATGCAGGTATTAAAATTGCTGAAAACACTGTAGTTACTCCCTTTAATATCGGCAGTGCCTACACCTTCACGGTTGAAGCTGATAAGGATTACTTGAACGTAGGTGAAACAGTTAATATCACAATTACAGCAACTGATGAAAACGGTAATGCAGTTGACATTCCCGTTTCAGTCGATTTAATTGCAGATATTTTTGCAGAGGAAATTCCTGAAGAAATCACTCTCGCTGACGGCAGTGCTACTCTTACACTTACAGCTGAAATGCCCGGTGAAACAAGAATTTCATTCAATGCATTCGGTGAAACACACAACGTTTACGTTTATTCTGTAGTTGAAACCTGCTATCACTACTATTCTGTAACAACTATTCATGATGCTACCTGTAAGGAAGACGGTTATTCTTATGCTTACTGCGATTACTGTAATCATCTCAATTATCAGGTAATTGAAAAAACCGGTCACACACCTGTAGAAATTGTAAATGAAGACACACTTGCAACGGAAGCAACATGCAGAACAAGAGCTACATATTACCACTCCTGTGAAGACTGCGGAAAGCTTCTTCCCAACAGCACATTCCGTCACGGTGATATGCTTAACCACGTTCCCGGTGAAGAAGTATATGAAAACCTCATTGAAGCAACAGAAACAGAAGACGGCAGTGTTGACGTAGTAGTTTACTGCACAGAATGTCAGTGGGTAATCAGCAGAGTGACTCAGGTAATAAAGGCAGGCAATTCCGAAGAAGAAACCACCGCTCCTGAGGAAACAACAACAGCTCCTGAGGAAACAACAGCGGCTCCCGAGGAAACAACCACTGCTCCTGAAGAAACCACAATTCCTTCTCATAAGCATTCACCTGCAAAAGCAGTTGTTGAAAACTCTGTTCCTGCAGGCTGTGACACTGAAGGATATTACGATGAAGTTGTTTACTGCAGTGAATGTAATGAAGAACTCAGCAGAGATAAGATTTATACCGATCCCACAGGTCACGTTGATAATGACGACGATAACCAGTGCGACGGATGCGGAAGTGCGATCAAAAAGATTGGTATTTTCGATAAGATAAAAGCATTCTTCAACAATATCATCAACTTCTTCAAAAATCTTTTTAAGATAGGCTAATTAAAATAACGCTCAGAGGAAAATTTCCTCTGAGCGTTGTTTACGTATAAGAAAAAATAGGAACCTTCAAAACGTCAGGTTCCTATCCTTTTTTTGTTATGTTATCCGTCTATTACAACTTCTCTGTGACTTGCGGAAGAGTCATATATTGCCTGAAGGATTTTTGATGTACCTACGGCAAACTTTATGTCGTTGCGGTTTCTTTCGCCCTTGATAACGCTTTCAACGAAATCAACAACCTCATCGTGATGCATACCGTTAAGCTTATAATCAGTCTTTTCTTCAATAAGCATACCGTCTTTTGCCGTATAGTAGGTATAATGACCGCAATACTGAAGTCTTACACCGCCCTTGTCACCCATAAAGTCTATATACGTTTCATTGATACCGATATTCTGTGCCCACGCACCGTGGAAACTGACAACAGCACCGTCTGTTCTTACAAGACCTGTAACAGAGTCATCAACGTCATAAATACCTGTTTCCACATTCTTTGTATCCTCTGCCCACATACTTGTATAAGTATAATTCTTCATATCCTTACCGAGCTTTGAGAAGGCTTCACCGCTTGCTGTGAGAACCTTGGGATCACCGAGGCAATAAAGAATAAGGTCAATATAATGAACACCCCAGTCAATGAGAGCACCGCCGCCTGAGGAAGCGGAATTCGTAAAGTCACCGCCAAGACCGGGAATAGAACGGTGGGCACGGAAGGAAGCATATACGTGATACACTTCACCGAGGTCGCCTCTTTCAATCATATTCTTGATTTTATTTACGGAATTGAAATAACGGTTACATACACCTATAGAAAGAATTCTGCCGGTTTCATAGGATACCTTTTCCATTTCAAGCGCTTCGCTGAGAATTCTTGCAGCAGGCTTTTCACAAAGAACATCCTTACCGTGACGCATAAAATCAATTGAAATGATTGAGTGATGGTCGTTATGGGTACAAACAGATACAGCATCAAGCTCAGGATCATCAAGAATTTCGTGATAATCGTAAACTGCTTTTCCGCAGCCGTATTTCTCTACAGCCGCATCTGCTCTTTCGGGGATAATATCACAGAAATATTTAATCTCTGCCTTATCACATTCCATATATGCGGGAATATGGGCATTATTTGCAATATTACCGCAACCTATAACGGCAACTTTGATTTTTTCTTTCATATTATTTTGCTCCTTCAACTGAGTATTTTTATATGCTGAAAACTGTCATAAGACAATCCGCTTATACATTTTCAAGTAACTGCATCACTTCTTCCGCAAAAGCAGCTCTGTTTATAAAAAATTCTTCATTACCTGTTTTGTCAGCAAGAGAACGGGAAATTTTCATATTTCTCGAAAAATCATCCTTACTGAAAATTACAGTAAGCTCCGACGCCATATTCTGAAGCCTGTATATATGCGCCTTTGAAAATGGCACACCTGCAAAAATGCATCTGTCAGATAAAGTGAAAAGGCTTTCAGGGATAATTGCTTTTGTTGCAAGAATAATCATACATTCGCCGCTTATAAAACGGTCAATAATTATTTTTCTGTTCTCAGATGAAACGGCACCGTCAAGAAGCTGAAACGAAGTTCCTCTTTTGTTAAGAAATCTTGAAAACTCTGCCGCTTCACCTCTTGAATTGAAAACTACTGCAACCCTTTTATGCGCGAATTTTTCTGCTTCAGCTGCAGTAAAATAAAATTTTGCCTTCGTATCAGAGCAGGAAAAAGCAGTAAACTCTTTTTCTTTGTCAGTATTAACAAGTATTGCTTCCGAGGTTCCGAAAATCTCATAAGCAGAACTGAAATCACTGAAGGACGGAGGATAAAAGCCGACGACCTGACAGAAATCCTTTCTTTCTGCACGGTATTCACCTATCCATCTGTATGCCTCTCTGTAGCAATACTCGCCTAAGACTGTTGTTTCTGCAAAAGGAATATAAAATCTTCTGATATTTCTCTTGGTTAAAAAATCCCTGAAATCATCTGAAGACATAAATCGGATATCGGCAACAAGCGTATCAGTTACGTTGATATCAGAATAGTCAATCTCCCTTGTTATATCACAAAACCGAAAACCTTTTCCGCCGTAAAATGAAGAGGACATAAAAATTACGGATAAAACGTCATCATCTGCCAGTAAATCATACCCCGGCAGTTGTGTTTTCAGGAAAACATCCTTGCCTTCTTCAAGTGCAATATTTATGAGATTTTTTACACTGAAATCCATATTTCTAACCTTTATGTTGACTTATAGCACAAATAAGACTATAATTTATACATATATTCTATATATCAGTAATGAATTTGTCAATGCAAAGGAAAAAAATTCAAAAAAACAAAAAAAACTCTTGCTTTACCGAATTGCTTGTGATATAATACTCAAGCGTTCTTGTGGGTGTGGGAACTCCCCTCACCGCGATTAGTGTAACGCATATACTAAGGCGGGTGGTCCTCTGACTGTCACAGCACGGTGAATGAACATCTGATAAAAATAATGGAGGTCTTATTATGGACGCACTTAAACTTATGACAGAAGGCATGCTCAAGGAGCAGCCCCCCGTAATCGAAATCGGTGACACAGTTAACGTTTCGGTTAAAATCCGTGAAGGTGAAAAAGAAAGAATTCAGGCATTTGAAGGTACTGTTATCGCTCGCAGAGGCAGCGGTGTTGCAGAAACTTTCACAGTTCGCAGACTTTCCTACGGTGTAGGCGTTGAAAGAGTATTCCCCATTCACTCCCCCAACGTTGCTAAGGTTACAATCGTAAGAAAAGGTAAGGTACGCAGAGCTAAGCTTTATTACCTCAGAGGCAGAGTTGGTAAGGCTGCTAAGGTTAAGGAAGCTCTCAAGTAATTCAGGTGCTTTTGAGGAACATCTTTTTGGTGTTCCTCTTTTTTGATTTTATTCAGAACAAAAACAGCTATGAAAAAACAACAAAACGAAAACAGTACAGCATATAAAAAGGCGGCGGAATATATCTATTCCGTCTTTTCGACTTTTATCATAACTATGCTTATTATTTTCACCGCTTTTACCTTTTTTTTCAGGTTAGTTCAAGTTGACGGTGATTCAATGTACCCGACACTTTATTCAGGTGACAGATTAATTATCTCAAACTTCTTGTTTAATCCGGATTACGGTGATATAATAGCGTTAAATAAACAGACTGCAACAGAACAGTCTTTGATAAAGAGAGTTATTGCCCTTCCCGGTGATACGGTGATGATCAATTTTGAAACACACCTTATCACAGTAAACGGTCAGGTTATTTTCGAGGATTATGAAGTAACGGAAGCAATTTCCGAAAAAGGTGACTTCGAATACCCTCTTACCGTTCCTGATGATTGTGTTTTTGTTCTCGGTGACAACAGAAACAAATCAATCGACTCAAGATTTAAGGAAGTAGGCTTCGTAAAGCTTGATGAGATCAACGGCAAGGCTCTGATAAGAATTTTTCCCTTAGGCAAATTCAGTATATATTAACGGTGAATATTATGGAAAACAAAGAATTAACAGCAAACAAGACAGAGGAAAAGGAGCAGTTTTCCTTTGTTTCAAGTATATATGAGGGGCTTTCAGTGGTAATTTCAGCCATTTTCATAATAGCCATTGTTTTCACCTTCGCATTCAGACTTGTCGGTGTAAGCGGTCGTTCTATGGATTATACGTTGGCTAACGGCGACTGGCTTATTGTAACCCCCTATTATTCCGAGCCACAGTACGGTGATATTGTAATTTCCTCACACCGCCTTGAAACAATGGGCCCCATTGTAAAAAGAGTTATTGCAACTGAAGGCGATGAAGTGAATATTGATTTTGACGGCAGCGTATTTGTAAACGGAGAAAAGCTCAATGAGGACTCTTATACCGTAAAGGTTGACCGCAGATACGGCGATCTTTCTTATCCCGTTACCGTTCCCGAAGGTCACGTTATGCTTCTCGGTGACAACAGACCCTTATCCTCCGACTCAAGATATTCCTACGTCGGCTTTGCACCTGTTGATGCACTTTTAGGAAAAGCACAGTTCAGACTCAGCAGTGACAGTGATATATACAGTAACTTCAATAAATAAGAGGTGATATATTATGGCTGATACCCAAAAACAGACGGTGCAGTGGTTTCCCGGACACATGGCAAAAACACGCCGACAGATAAAGGAATGTCTTTCTCTTGTTGACGGTGTTACGGAGCTGAGAGATGCCCGAATTCCTCATTCAAGCACAAATCCTGAGCTTAATGAATTAATCGGTAACAAGCCTAAGATCATACTTCTCAACAAAGCGGATCTCGCAGACGAAAGAACCACTTCAGAGTGGCTTTCTTTTTATAAATCACAAAACATTCCTGCTCTTGCAGTTGATTGCAGAAGCGGCAAAGGTCTTAATGCCTACAGACAGTTAATTTCCGAGGTGCTTCAGGATAAAATCAGAAGCAATAACGAAAAAGGTATGGTCGGACGTTCACTCAGACTTATGGTTGTGGGAATTCCCAATACAGGCAAATCATCCTTTATCAACCGTATGGCAAAGGGCGGAAAAGCAAAGGTTGAGGACAGAGCAGGTGTAACGCGTCACAATCAGTGGTACGTTATCGGTGATAAAATGGAGCTTCTTGATACTCCCGGTGTTCTCTGGCCTAAATTTGACGATCCGGAGGTTGGCTACAAGCTTGCCTTTACAGGCGGCATCAAGGATCAGATTCTCGACGTTGAAGAGCTTGCAGTAAGGCTTCTTACAATTCTTTCAGCCGATTATCCCGAAAAGCTGACGGAAAGATATAAGCTCAAGGATTTCTCTGAGCTTACAGGCTATGAGCTTCTTGAGCTTATCGGAAGAAAAAGAGGTATGCTTATTTCAGGCGGCGAGGTTGATACACTCAGAGCCGCAACTACCCTTTTTGATGAATTAAGAGGCGGAAAACTGGGAAAAATTTCTTTTGAAAGGCCCATATTATGACTTACGAATACGAAAATATGCTCAAGGAGCAAGGCTATAAGGTTATTTGCGGAATTGATGAAGCAGGAAGAGGTCCTCTTGCCGGTCCTGTTTTTGCCGCAGCAGTAATACTACCTGATAACCTTTCAGATCTGGGAATAAATGACTCAAAAAAGCTTTCCGAAAAAAAGAGAGAGGCTCTTTATAACGTTATTACAGAAAAAGCATTAGCCTGGTCGGTAGCATCTGCAGATGAAAACGAAATTGATGATATAAACATACTCAATGCCACGTTTCTTGCTATGAAAAGAGCAGTTGAAGATCTTTCAGTTACTCCCGATATCGCTTTAGTTGACGGAAACAGAAAACCGAACACGGGAATTGAAGAAATGACTCTCGTCAAAGGCGACTCAAAGTCTATTTCTATTGCCGCCGCATCAATTCTTGCCAAGGTAAGCCGTGATAGATATCTTCTTGAGCTCGATGAAAAATATCCCGAATATCAGTTCAATAAGCATAAGGGCTACCCTACTGCCCTTCATTATGAAATGATAAAAAAGCACGGTATATCCCCCGTTCACCGTCTTTCATTTCTTAAAAATCTGGGTGAAAAATAATGGCAATTCCCGAACACCTGAAAATCGGTCTCAGAGGCGAGCAGATGGCGGCAAAATTTCTCAGACGCAATAAATATTCTATTCTTGCGGCAAACTATACGACGAAGCTCGGAGAAACGGATATAATTGCTCTTGCACCGAACGGCACTATATGCTTCGTTGAGGTAAAAACCCGTTCGCCCGGTCAGATGTTTCCTCCCTCTTACGCCGTTGACTACAGAAAAAGTGAAAATCTTAAATCCAATGCCGCCGCTTTCCTTAAAGCAGGAAAGCTTCCTTATGAAAATTTTCGATTTGATATAATTGAAGTTATTCTTCACGACCTTCACACAGCAGATATAAATCACATAGAAAATGCATTCTAAAAAAACCGTAGTTTTATGTTCCTATGAACACAGACTACGGTTTTTTATTTATTCAAACTTAAATACAGCCTTATTTTCTTCAAGAGCTAAATATGCATCAAAGGATTTTCCGGATTTGCCTGTGAAGCCCTCTATTTTCTCTGTTTTGCCCTCATTTAGCAATTGATTGGCATGCTTTGGTGTAATTACCCTTTTACAGAGAATACCTGAAATGCGGAATTTACAGCCGTTTTTGTAGCCTTCGCACTGATAGCCGTATTTACCTCTTATTACCCTCTCCTTACAAACGGGGCAGGTGCCTATTTCATCACCTGCAAAACCGAAATAAAAATCCGAAGAGGGTGAATTTTCAGGGGCATTGAATACACCTCTGATTTCTTCAATGGCTCTCTGCACACTGTCATCAACGGATATTTCCCCTCTGAACACTTTTTTGAGAGCCTGACCTAACTCACTGGTTTTATATTTATCCATTGAAATGCCCATATTTGAAAGCTGTTCAATGAGATACTCACCGTCGGGAAGAATTCGGTAAACGTCTTTTTTCAGTTCAATATATTTACTCTTTACAGCGTTATCAATAATTCCCGTTCTCGTTGCCTCTGTTCCAAGCTCTAATCCTTCAAAGATTGCTCTGTAATCTTCAGCATCATCCTGTTCTTCGGCGGCTGCCTTTTCCTCTCTGAAGGGATTTTTCAGATAATTGTTAAGTGTTTCTATCGTATAGTGCTTAGGGGGTGAGGTTTCCTTTTCCTTAGGCTTAAAATCAATATTAACTCTGTCACCCTTGTTGAGATTTGGAAGAATTTTATTGTTCTTCCCTGCTTCCTCATACTTTGTCCAACCGGGCTCAATAATCATAAGTCCTTTAAGATTATAGTCCTCACATTCACCTACGCTTACGGTAATTTCTGTTTTCTGAACTACACATTCCTCACTGCAGAACACTGCAACAAAGCGCCTTAAAACAGCAGAATAAACGGTTTTCTCTTCCTCTGAAAGCTGACCAGGCTGAGGAATTTTGTAGGTCGGCGTAAGCGCTGAATGAGATTCAATTTTGCTGTCGTCAAAAATTGTTTTTTTGTCCTTGAATTCAACGGGATAGCCTTTAGCTTTTACAAGGCTGATGATTTTTTTAATCTTATCCTTTTCTGCCGTGGCAAGATATTCTGAATTGGTTCTCGGATAAGTAAGGAAGCCTTCCTCATAAAGCTTCTGAACGATTTTAAGTGACATGTCCATTGGCATTTTATATTTTTTACCGAGGAAGTTCTGCAGTTTAGATAACGAGTAAAGCTTTCCGGGATTAAGCTTATCCTTCTTTGTCTTCTTTGCCGTAACCACTGCTTCCTGAGCATTGAGCTTATCACAGGCTCTCTTAGCAAGGGCGGCTTTTTCCTTTGGAAATTTATGCTTTGATATAAGCTCCACCGTTTCTCCGTCTGTTTCGGCATTACTTACAAGAGCAAAATATTTATCGGGCACAAAATTTTTTATTGCCATATCTCTGTCGTAAATTGCCTTGACCACAGGAACGATTACTCTTCCTACTCTTAAAAGCACACCCGTTCTGAGAGTAGCATATCTTGTGAGATTAACACCGTAAAGCCAGTCAATATAAGTTCTTGCAAAGCCTTCATTTGCAAGAAGTTCATATTCACTTTCACTCTTCATATTCTGAAGTGCATCAGCAACTGTTTCAGGCGTCTGATCGGGAAGCCATAATCTCAGAAGAGGTTTTTCGCTTTTAAGCGCATTTTCCACACAAAGACGGACAATTATCTCTCCCTCTCTGTCAGCATCCCCTGCATTTACTATGGCTTCAACGTCACTTCTGTTACAGAGGCTTTTAATTATTTCAAACTGCCTTATAACACCGCTGTCAGGCTTTTTATCATCACCGTTTTTAAGCTTAAATCTGAATTTATCGGGGAAACAGGGAATATTTTCCATACTCCATCTGCCGCTTGAGGTTTCACCTGTATAATCTTCAATATCACAAAGAGAAAACAAATGACCGAATGCCCATGTTACTATGTAACCGAGTCCTTCAAAATATCCGTTATTTTTTTTCATCTGCCCTATACCTGCAACAATATTTCTTGCAAGGGAGGGCTTTTCTGCAATAATAAGTATCATAGCATAACTCCTTGGAAGGTTATTTTAATACTTTTTATTACAATTGTAAAGAGCTTAGTTGATAAGGTCCTGCCACAAGGAATCATCTTTTCCTGCATATATTTCAGGTATCTGACCAATAATAACAGTTTCAGAAATAGGAATACTTGTAAAAATTTCACTGGAAAGAGTGTTGCCCACAGATAAAACATACACCTTTGTGCTTATGTCAAGCATTACCTTATGCATGGTCTGATTTATTCCCGAATATTCAAAAGAATTTCTGACTTCTATTGAACAGGAGCACGAAATATGAACATTAAGCTCTATTTTAGGACCTCTGCCTGTCAGAATTGTACTTCCCGTCAGTGTGCCCAGTGCAACACTTATTCGACTTTGCTCAATCTCCCCTATAGCCTTTGTTATACTGACACTTATAAGAGATTTCAGTCTGTTCATACCTATACTGTCAGCTTTAAGAGAAGCAATTTTTCCTTGCTCGTCATAATCAATTTTTATAAGATCATCAAAGCGGTATTCCTCTTCGGCGAGCATATTTGCAACAGTATCATTTATAATCACGGTAGCAAGATTTTGCGCTCTTGACAACGCCAGTGTATTTATAACAGGCGTCATTCTTACATCACAAACTAAGTATATGCCAACGATAACTGCTAACAAGCATATATTAAAAATAACAAAACGGCTTTTACTTCTGTTGTTGCTCATTCCCCTTTTTCGCCTTTTCACAAAACCACCTCAGAATATTATATGCTGACAGTATTTTTCCTTGAACAAATTAAGTATTCTTTATTTTTAACTATCAGATTAATATCTTTTCACGTGTTAAAAGTGTTGATTTTTATCTTGTCAGTGTGTAATATAATAAGTAAGAATATTAAGGAGGCTTTTATATGAAGGAGTCTTTTAAAACTTTCATAAAGCAGAATAATCTTTGCCCTGTGTGTCATCTGAAAAAGCTTATGGAGATGACTAAAATCCACGTTGACGGTGCAGACAGATTTAATAACGGGGTTGCCCTTACTCCACCTATGGGGTGGGCAAGCTGGAATTTATTCCGAAATAACATAAACGAAGAAATTATCAAGGATATTGCAAAAGCGATGAAGGCGGCTCACCTTGATGAATTAGGCTATCAGTACGTCAATATTGACGACTGCTGGATGTCCTCTGTAAGAGATGAAAACGGTCGTCTTCAGGGTGACCTTTCAACCTTCCCCTCAGGAATGAAGGCTCTTGTTGAAGAAATTAACCGTCTCGGACTTAAAGCAGGTATTTACACGTCAAACGGCACACTTACCTGTGAAGACCTTCCTTCAAGCCTTTATCACGAAAGAATTGATGCCGAAACCTTTGCTGAATGGGGCTTTGAATACTTTAAGTATGATTTCTGTCATAACGAAGCAATTCCTACCCTTGCACCTGAAATAGAAAAAATTCTTATTGCTAAAAAGGGAGAAACAGAATTTATAACTCTTCTTGCAGAGGATGCTGAACTCAGAGGCAGTGCTGAAATTTTTGAAGATGAAAAGCTTACACTTTCAGGAAAATATATTTCAGGTCTTTCCTCAGGCGGAGGCTGTGCCATTTTCTACGACGTGGACATTCCCGAAGACGGAACATATACACTTACTCTCGGCATAAGAAAAACCGTAAGAAAGGATAAATTCCTTGAGCTTACGGTAAACGGTAAGGATATATATGAATTCAGAATTCCCGGCACAAAGGGACCGTCAAGAGAAGGTAGAAATCAGCAAACGGTTTATCTTAAAAAGGGAAAAAATTCATTCTTGTTGAGAAATCCCATAGCATCAAGAATGGACTCTGCCGCAAGACAGTATCAGAATATGGGCAAGGAGCTTATGAGAGCTACAAAGACGGTCGCCGAGAAAAACGGCACCCCCGAAAAGCCTATATGCTTTTCAATTTGCGAATGGGGTATTAACCGTCCTTGGAAATGGGGTATGACCGCAGGTAATCTCTGGAGAACAACCCCTGATATAAGGCCCGAATGGTTATCAATTATAGGTATTTACGAAGCAACCGTAAGACTTTATAAATATGCAGGCGTGGGCAACTGGAATGATCCCGATATGCTTGAAGTGGGCAACGGAAATCTCACAGACAATGAAAATATTGCTCATTTCTCTCTGTGGTGTATGCTTGCTGCTCCTCTTATTCTCGGAAACGATATAAGAAAGTTCATAAAAGAAGACGGCAGTGTTGATACAAACAATAAGGTACTGAAGATTATTTCCAACAGAAAAGCCATTGCAATAAATCAGGATAAGCTCGGTATTCAGTGCAGAAGAATAAAAACCAACGGACTTACGGACGTGCTTGTAAAGCCCTTATCCTCAAGAGAGGTTGCAGTTTGTCTTCTTAACAAAACCTCATCATCAAAGGATATTTCCTTCAGCATAAAGGAGCTTACCCGACTTTCATTTGTTGACCTTCCCGACTCACAAAGATATACTGTTCACGACATCTGGGAAAATACCACCTTTGTTGCAGGTGATGAAATCAGCGAAAACGTATCGGGACACAGCGTAAAACTTTATAAAATTCAGTCAATGGAGTAAAAAACAATGCAGAATCATATTATAAAACTAAAAACACCTGCAGAAAACTGGGAACACGCTTCTCCTATCGGCGGCGGCTCCTTCGGTGCTATGCTTTTCGGCTCTCCCGAAAATGAAAAAATCTATCTCTGCGAAGAAACGATATGGGCAGGAGAAGAAAGGGATACGACAATAAAGGATTTTCCCGAAAGAGTAAAAAACATAAGACAAATGTATCTTGACGGAAAAATTTCTGAAATTGATGCTTGGGCAGAGGAAAATCTCGGTGACGGAATTGAAAGAATTCAGTCTTACGAATACGCAGGTCTTCTCTCTATAGACTTTGAAGACAAATCGCCTGTTTCGGATTATGAAAGACGGCTTTTCCTTAATGAAGGAATTTTCGAAACTCAATACGTTAAAAATTCCAACAAAATTAAGGAAACAGCTTTTTCATCCTTTGCAGACGAAATCACTGCCGTAAAAATCGAATCGGAAAAAGAAATTAATTTCACCCTCTCCTTCAGCAGAGAAAACACTGAAAGCGTTACCTTCCTTAACGATCTTCTTTTAGTAAGAGCAAAAACTGCTTGCGGGAAACACAGATTTGCTGTAGGAATTAAAATTGAAACAGATGGTGAAATTGAGTATAAGGATTCAAAAATTGTTATAAGTGACAGTATCGACACCGTGCTTTTTATTGCAATTGCAACAGAATTCAACTTCAGCTCTGATTTTGAAGCTGTATGCCTTGATATTCTCAGTGAAGCAGAGGATTTTGAAGAATTAAAGGATGCACACAGTGCTGACTTTTCTGAAATTTTCAACCGAAGCGATATTGAGTTTACGGAAGATGAAGCAATTACCTCACTTTCAACCGATGAAAGACTCACAAGGTTAAAGGAAGACGAAAACGCAAAAGACGATGCCCTTATCTCTTTATATTTTGCCTTCGGAAAATATCTTCTTATTTCATCATCAAGGGACGGTACGTTACCGGCTAATCTTCAGGGAATATGGGTAGAAAAAACAGAAAACCCCTGGAATGCCGATTATCACACGAACATCAATCTTCAGATGAATTACTGGCTTCCCGAAATTGCGAATATTTCCGAGTGTCACCTGCCTCTTTTTGATTATATGAACAATTTCCTTCTTGAATCGGGAAAGAAAACTGCAAAAGAAAATTATAATTGCAAAGGTACTGTTCTGCATCATTTAAGTGACATCTACGGCTTTACAACTCCTGCTGACGGTCTATGGGGTGTATGGCCTATGGGCGGCGCCTGGCTCAGTTTTCATCTGTGGGAACATTTCCTCTTTACAAGGGATGAAGAGTTTTTAAGAGAAACAGCCTACGGCTATATTCACGAATGTGCACTCTTCTTTATGGATTTTCTTTTTGAAGATAAAAACGGCTATCTTATTTCAGGCCCTTCAATGTCACCTGAAAATGAATATTATCCTATTGAAAATGACACTGAAACCACTGCATATATCGCTTTTTCTCCCACAATGGACATTGAAATCATAGGCGGTACTCTGAGAAATTACATCAGCATGGAAAATATTCTCAAAGTAAATCCTGATGACAAAAAGAAAGCAGAAGAAACTCTCAGCAAGCTTCCCCCTCTTAAAGTCGGCAAAAACGGCTGTCTTCAGGAATGGCTCGAGGATTACGGTGAGCCTGAACCCGGACACAGACATATTTCTCACGCCTTCGGACTTTATCCCGACAATATGATTACCGAAGCCACACCAGAGCTTTTCAATGCAATAAAAAACACACTTCACAGAAGACTTTCCTTCGGCGGCGGTCATACCGGTTGGTCAAGAGCCTGGCTTATAAATCTTTTTGCAAGACTTAAAGACGGCAAGAATACTTATGAGCATATTAATCTTCTTCTCAGAAAATCAACTCTTACAAACCTCTTTGATATTCATCCGCCCTTCCAGATTGACGGAAACTTCGGAGGTGCCGCAGGTATTGCAGAAAGCCTTCTTCAGTCACACGAAGACTATATTTCCGTGCTTACCGCTGTTAAAGACGGTCTTTCAGGCTCATTTACGGCTCTTAAAGCAAGAGGAAATATTACAGTTTCCGCGAAATTTACTGACAGCAAGGTCACTGAAATCACTCTTTATTCAGACCGAAATGAAAAGATAAAAGTAAAAGCCAACGGTGAGTTTTATGAAATTGAGCTCAAGGAAGGCGAAGAAGCAGTTATAACACTCTGATATTTTCAGCAAAAAAAGCTTAGATTCCACGTGAACCTAAGCTTTTGTTTTTTATTCTTCTGTTTCTTCTCCGTCGTCTTCGGACTCTTCAAGAATTACGTCCTGATTAGAAAAGAATTTGATCTTGTTAAGCGGAACACCGAGAGTCTTTTCACAGGCACCGCCGAGAAGGGGCATCATCTTTGATTCCACAACAGTATTGATTGGGGCAAAATCAAGAAGCACCTGAAGCTGTGCCTTTAAGAATGCTTCGTCCTTATCATCAAAATATGAAGCATCAATTTCCTCGACCGTTACACCGGTAAGGGACATATCCTGATTGTAAAGTCTTCTGTTTTTTTCAAAGCACTTCTGCATAATATCGAGCATCTGCTCTTTCTTTCCTGCCTTTAAAGCATTATTGAGTGAAGTTGTCTTCATCTGAAGTTTAAAGGAAAGCTTGCAGGTCTTTACGATTGCAAAAGCAAGCTTTGCAAGGTCGGGATTAATTCTTTCGGGAACGAAGATTTCCCCGTCTTTCTTATAAAAATATGCCATTTCTATTTCTCCTTAAAAAAATCTATAGGTATATTACCATAAACAATTTCTTTTTGCAACAACAAAAATCTCTCTGTCGCTGAAACAGAGAGATAATATTATTATACGCCCGCTGAAGCATCTTCTGCCCTTGATTTACCGAAAACCATTGTGGTTTCAAACGGAACGTTGACAGGTGTACCTTCAGTTTCAAGTGGGATAAGATATGAATCCTTATAGCTTACCATAAACTGCGGGAAATCACTGTAATCCCAAACTGTAATCTGTTCATCAGAGTAAATAATCAGGTCAAAAAGGTTTTCCCAGAAGCGTCTTCCGCCGTCGTGTTTAAGACCTTTAGCGAACCAGGTAATATCGGGATAAGCACAGGTTGAAGCATCGATCTGCAAGTCAGGTGAAACGTGATTTTTACCGCATTCACATTCCTTTGCCTGTTCATACTTATAACCGAGAATACCGTCCACATCAGCACAGACAGCACCGAGGCTTTCATTTGCAGTGCAGATAGATGCATCCGTCATTCTGTCGTTATCGGATGTTACGGGAGCTATAGGAGAGCCGTATTCTGCCACAATACCCACGTTCTTACCTTCACTCATAAGCATATCTATCATATCATAAACTCTCGGCTGAACCTCTTCGTGATAGTAACGGTTCTTTTCTATCATACCCGAATATTTTTCCTTGAGCTCAGGTGAATTGAAAATAAATTCCTCTGCTTCCTTATAGCGTTCTGCGCTCATCATAGCATAAAATCCCGGAAGTGCGCCGAAGGTTTCAACAAGATACGGATCAACTATTTCAGGAAGTCTTGTTTCGACGTATTCGTTAAGTGTTTCAACGAGAGAGTCAATAAAGCCTATTGAATAAAGCATTTCAATTATATAATAAACGCCCTTGAGCGCCGTTGAACCGCTAAGACAGTCCTTGAGAAAACGAAGAAGTGAAATACTGTCAAATTTTATATTACCTGAAAAGGGATCTTCACAGGAGCCAACACCAAGCATAGCACTGCAAACGAAAAGAACTGCATCTATTTCCTCACGCTTCTCTTCGTTTTCTTCATTGAAATAATATTCATAGAGATAAGTGCTCAATACGCAGTTGCCCTGAGAAAATGCCATAAGAGCAACCTTGTCACTGCCTGTAAACTCCTTGACCTCTTCTATGTAATCATTAAGCTCACCTGCAAGAGTGTGCATATCCTTACGCCAGTCAAAGAAGAAAGTATATGTATCATCATAACCGTATTTTTCTTTTTCTTTAAGATCTTTATCGTGTTTTTTACCTGTGCCTTCCTTCATTGTACCGTCAGGCTCGGCGCCGATTTCCCCGAAGGCTTCAAGCACAAAGGGACCTATATGCTTATCTATACGGTCAAAATCCTTTGTAAGAAGACCTAAAAGAATACCGGGAGCGTGAGCCTTTACTGCAGGCATTATAATCTCACTTGCAGGGAAAAAAATTGAAACGTCATCATCTTCATCTTCAGTTTCAAGTCCCTTATAAATAACTTCCCCAAAGCCCGGAATTTCAACAACGGGAATATCTCTGTCAAGCGCTGCCACATCATCAGCCGACTCAACAAAAATCACGTCTTCACGTTTTTCAACGTCATCTGCCGATACCGTAATTAATGAAGCTGACATCAAAAGAGATACAGCAAGAATAACAGCAATTATTTTCTTCATACCCTTAACCCCTTTTTTAATTATATTAATTACATATTACCCGCATTTTAATATTTTGTCAACATAACTTGAAAACGTAAACATAAAAGAGCACCATCTCTGATGCTCTTCCTTATTATCAAAATACCGTTAATCGTCAAAATTTATATAATTTCCGTATCCTTCATCATTCTGTCAATATCATAAAACGCATTCTCTATGGCTTCCACGTGATAAAGCTCATACAAAGAATAAATCCTTTCAGTGATACCGAGAGCATCCCAAGCTTTAAGAATGTCGCCGGATGTGGTTCCTTTGTACTCTGCATATCTTTCCGTTAAGTACATAAAAAAAGTCATTTCACAGCTCATACGAGATCACCTCTGAGATAAAGCGAATTTCTGGGATTGCCGGTAATTTTTTCTGCTTCCCACATATCAAATATGGCAGGAGCTCCGAAATCCCACATTTCATATTTCTTATCAGAGAGCATTCCGTGTATCTCAGAAGAAGCAAACACCTTAAAAGCATCCATCGGACTAAAGCCGTATTTTTCACAAATAAGCTCAACTACATCCGTATTATAATAGTCCATTATTACACTCGGAGTTCTTGTCATAATGTGATCTCCTCTTTAAATTTAAACGCTGCTACTGCTCTTTCAGTCTTCATTACATACTGATCTTTAAGCTTCTGGGTGAGAAGACGTCTTATAGCTTCTTCTTCATTATAATCTCCCGCAATATACATATTTATTACAGGCATAGTATTATCATTCGCAACAGGACCTGAATTACGTCATAGTCATTTGCAGCATTTGTATTGGTTCTGTGAGATGCCACAAATTTAAGCCAATGGGCATCAGGAGCGCTGAATTTAAGAGCTTTTAATAAAGCCGAGTCTTCGTCATAATCAAATACTGTAACGGTGGAATTTCCTTCGCCACGGCGTAACACCATAAGCTTTGCCCATTTTGCAGCCTGCTCATAATCCGATGTGAGATAGAAACCACTGCAAAAATCCAAAGCACGGTTACTTTCAATTATTTTCGGTTCTTTAACCGCAACATTGCTGCCGTGATACAAAAGCATATTCTCTCACCTTTCATTTTTTATTATAACACTCTTAACTGAAGTTTTCAAGATATGAAAAAGGACACATAAATCTGTGTCCTTTCGTATTTTCAACTGTTACGGCATTTGCTGTTATAATCGGCATATATAAAAATCTGCCTTATTGCATTTCTGTAAGTCTTGATAATTTTTTACATTCATTAAGAATTTTTCTGCCGTATTCGCTTCTGGTGTATATAAGCTCAAAATTTCCTGCAGGCCCTTTCAGGTTTTTACCGAAAAGCTCTGCACTTTCTTTGTTTACACCGAATGCAGAGGGGCAGGCATAGCTGTTTACATAATCGCGCACGGGAGAATTGAAAAGCTTTTTTGTGGCAACAATAACGTATCTCGGATCATCAATGGGAGATAATAACTCCCCTATTGCCTTCAGAAAAACCTTCTTATCTCTTTCGGGAGCACCCGTAAGAGTCACACAGATGTTTTTAGCATCGGAAGAAAGCTTTACACTGAGCTTTACCTTGGAGGAATTTTCTACAAGCTTCAACTGCTGCAAGGTTTTCAGCACCGCCCTTGCAAGTCCCGTCACAGTCTTCTCTGCAGAGGAATTTTTCACAACGTAAGAAGCCTTTTTCATACAGCAAACAAAAGCAACGGCACTTATAATAAAGCCTAATATTCCTCCGATTGCACCTGAAGCCGCCATAACGGCAATTCCAAAAACCGTAATTACTGCAAGAATAACCGCATAAAGCTTGTTTCTGAATACTGCTTTCTGCGGATAGACAGTTGCGGGAATTTCCGCAACTTGAGAAATCTCAGGTCTTGCACTTCCTCTTACAACGGCATCCCAACGGCTCGTAACCGTGCTTCTTTCAGAAGCAAGACGAAGCATTTCATTATTGATTCTGTCAATTCCCTGATTGTTAAAAGGCGGCGTTAAAATATCAATTCTTCTGATTCCGTTTTCTATTACGTCTGAGTTATAGGCAGGTGCCTGAAAACAGGAAAAGCGGCGTTTTACGGTTTCAAAATCGTTGCCTTCAATTTCATTGGTGTTCTGATTTTCGTCATCGGGCAGAACCGTTACAAGATGCCAGATATTTGACACCTTTTCGGGATTTTTCTTATCAATTCTGATAGCACGTCCACGCATCTGATTTGAAAGCATAAAACTTCCCACAAAGCTTGCAAGGATAAGAGAATTTATATTGGGTGAATCCCAGCCCTCACCGAGAAGGGATTTTGTTCCCACAAGCACGTTTATATACCCTTCAGCAAATACCTTTGTGATTATACCCACCTTATGCTTATTTGAGCCTGAGATGACAATTTCACTGTGAGAGGTATTATCTATCGGCTTTACTATACAGCCTACCCTTTCATCGTTTGCGATTTTCTGAGCGCACGATACTGCAACATTGGGCAGAATTACAAGTGTACCCGTAAGAAGAGCAATTTTTGTATTTCCACCGCATTTTCTTCTTAATGCTTCAAACACGGGCACAGCACCCATAGTATGAATTTCATCAGCCGTGCCTACGGTCTTCATTATATCCTTCTTAATAAAATCCGTAAGAATAAGCATACGAAGAGAGTCACCGAGATTCTGAATTTCACTTTCAGTAACGGTTTCAATGCTGTTAAGCTTTCCCATTGAGGAAGCGAGCATCTTATTGAGTTTGTCGTTGATTATAAGACAGACCTTTCTCTTTTCTATAAGAGAGCTTTCCGATAAAATCCTTTTAAGCTCGGCTGAAACGTCTTCACCGAAAATTTCAGGCTTATCAATCACCAGCTGAAATGCAGTCTGCACGGTTTCATCCTTGCAGGCAGGTATATTCTTTTTTCCAAAAACCTTTGAAATAACACTGTCAGGAACTTTTGCACCCGCTGATACGGCAACTGAAATCAGTGCGGCAAAGCCCTCGGTATTTTCATAGATTGCTTCCTCGTTCAGAGGCTTTTCACCTATAATTCCGCACGCTCTTAAAGCCGCAGCCATATAGCCGTCAGACAGTATTTTTTTCACACATTCCTGTGCCTTACACTTATAGCTTTTCACCGTTTCAGCTTCTTCTGCTGTAGGATAGCTGAAATAAATATAATCCTGATGGGGACAGAGCGTTTTCTGTTTTACAAGCTGAGGAACGAAAATTTCCTCGTCAATTTCACCGCAGAGTCTTATATATCTGTTCCATTCGGCAGGTGCGCTGTCATAGGGCGGAGTTGCGGTAAGTGAAATTATTGTGATATCGGAGCCTATAGCTTCAATAAATTTTTCAAGTGCTCTCTGCCATTCGCTTTTAAGATGATGTGCTTCATCAAGGCAGATTGTTTTTATGCCTGCTTTTTTTGTAACCGCTATAAGATCAAAATCGGAAAAGTCCTGACTTGCTTCCGTTTCAAGCTCGTCCTCGTCATCAGTTGCTTCAAGAACAGCCTTTGAGAAAGCGGCATGAAGAGCCTGATAGGTAACAGAGGTCAAAAGCTTCGGCTCCTTCAGCGAGTATGAGATATATTCGTCAGCATTTTCCGCATCGGGAAGATATGCTTCCGAAAATCTTTCTCCCCATTGTTGCTTGATTGAAACAGAAGGTGACATAACAAGAGTGGGGGCACCGAGCCTTCTTATAAGCTCAAGTCCCAATATTGTTTTGCCGCTGCCGGGAGCCGCAACAATATGTATTCTTTTATCCTTCAGGTGTACCCCTGAATTATCAAGCACCTTCTGCTGATAATCACGGAAGGTCCATTTGAAATTTACCTTACTGAAATCCTTCATTTGCGTTCTCCCATACAGATTTTTTTACGTTTTTATTATATAGCATACTTAAAAAAATGTCAAAAAAGTGACCGTACAGGACGGCAACTCAGCAAAAAGACAAATATCAGCAAATTTTCACACCATCATTTTATTTGATACTGTCACATCAATGCCAATATACTCATAAGTTTTTTACGGTAACATAAACAGGACACAGAAAAGCTCCGTGTCCTGTTTTTATTGGAGGGGTTATGAAAATTTCTTTTTGATATTTTTGTGATAGTGGGCGTAAGTGCAAGAGGGTTCTTTTGAAAGTACCTGACTTTCTTTTACTTCACCGATGAAGAGCTGATGAGAGCCGAGGTTCAGCTTCTCTTTTACTTCACAGCTGAAGAAAGCATTGGTGTTTTCGGTGATATAGCAGAGGTCGTTAGCACTACGCTTAACTGCGTCAAAACCGTTGAATTTATTGACATCCCTGCCGCTTTGCATACCAAAATGCTTTACGGTTTCAAAGGGTAAATCTTCGGTTAAAACGCTTAAATTGAACCTCCCTGTCTTTTCAATGATTTCACGGGTTAAGTTACCCATCTGACAGGAAATTGCAATTTTAGTGGGGTCGTTTGCCACCTGGAAAGCGGTGTTTATGATACAGCCATTGTCCTTCCCTTCTTCGTCCTTCGCAGTCAGGATAAATAAACCGTAGCTCAGATTAAACAGAGCCGTGGGGTCCTGCTGCGGGTTCCTTCAGCCCTTGAAGTATCTGTTAAGAAGACCTTCAAATGCCTTGCCGTGTCTTGCTTCGTCACGAGCCATTTCGTGTACTGTATCGTGGATAGCATCAAGATTAAGTTTCTTTGCAAGTGCAGCAAGCTCAAACTTACCGTTTGTTGCACCGTATTCGCAATCTACACGCCAAGCAAGATTTTCCTTTGTTGTAGCCTTCATATTAGGCTCTAATGCTTCGCCAAGAAGCTCTGCAAACTTTGCTGCGTGCTCTGCTTCTTCGTAAGCAGCCTTTTCCCAATAAAGACCGATTTCGGGATAACCTTCACGGTGAGCAATTCTTGCCATGCAAAGATACATACCTACTTCTGAGCATTCACCGTTGAAGTTAGCCATAAGCTGATCAAAAATAAACTTCTTATCTTCAGCACTGATATCGGGGTTATTAGCAACTGTCTTTTCATATATACCATATTCGTGCTCTGCTGCAAGCTTTACTTCACCCTGCTGCTCCTTGAACTTTTCTGCAGGAACCTTGCAAACGGGGCACTGCTCGGGAGCAGAATCACCTTCATGAACATAACCGCATACTGAACATACAAATTTCTTTGACATAATAAAAACTCCTTTGATAAAATTGTTATTTTCTCTTGGAACAATTCTAATTATATTAGAACAATTCTAACTTGTCAATAGTTTTTTTCAAATTTTTTTATTTTTTTTCAAAAGCGTGATTAATAAAACATCATTATGGAAAAAATACTGTCGTAAGCAAAAAAAGGAGTGATTACGATGACAGTAAAACGGGGAGATATCTACTATGCTGATCTTAGTCCCGTTGTAGGAAGCGAACAAGGCGGTGTGCGTCCTGTACTTATTGTCCAGAATGATGTGGGAAACAAATTTTCACCTACGGTTATTGCGGCAGCAATAACAAGTCAGAAATATAAAACAAATCTGCCTACCCATATAAGCGTAAATTCAGGAGGTTGCGGACTTGCAAAGGATTCAATTGTATTGTTGGAACAGGTTCGGACAATTGATAAAAAACGACTGAAGGAACACATGGGCACTCTTGACAATTCCGATATGTATAAAATTGACAAGGCATTAAGTGTAAGCTTCGGTTTAGGCTGAGGCTGACTGCCCAAATTATAAAAATTAATTCATATATATCTATATACCATAAAGTGCCCTGATTATTCATCAGAGCACTTATTTTAATTATTCTGCATCAGCTGTTGCTTCTTCGTTTGCCTTTGCGATAAGCTCGTCAATAGACATAGTAACGGGAGTTTCATCCTCTGCAGGAGCTTCTTCAACAGCAGCGGGCTTTTCGGGAGCTGCAAGAAGAGCCTTGATTGAAAGACCAACCTTTCTTCTTTCGGAGTCGATTTCAATAATCTTAACTGTAACAGTCTGATCAATTGAAAGAACGTCCTGAGGCTTTTCAATTCTTTCGTGAGCAATCTGAGAAATGTGGATAAGACCTTCCATACCGGGGAAAATTTCTGCGAAAGCACCGAAGGTTGCAATCTTGACAATTCTTACGTCAGTTGTTGCGCCTACGGGGTAATCTCTCTTGAGGATTTCCCAGGGATTGTCTTCAATTCTCTTATAGCCGAGAGAAATCTTACCCTTTTCTCTGTCAATAGCCTTAACATATACTTCAACAGTATCGCCAACGTTAACGATATCTGAAGGATGCTTGATTCTCTTCCAGGAAAGCTCGGTTCTGTGAATCATACCAACAGCACCGCCAAGCTCTACGAATGCACCGTAATCGGTAAGTGACTTAACTGTACCTGTATATTTCTTGCCTTCTTCAACCTCAGCCCAGAACTTTTCCTTATTAGCCTTATGTGCGATATTTGCAGCTTCGCGGATAGAGCCTACAGCTCTGCGGCGGCGCTTGTCAATATCAATAACAACAAAGTTTACAGTTTTGTTGAGCATATCCTCAAGTCTTCCGTCCTTAGGAACAGTAGAAAGAGATGCAGGAACAAAAATTCTTATACCGTTAACAACAACGATGAGTCCCTTGCTGATAACTTCAACAACGACACCTTCAAGAATCGTTCCTTCCTTGTTTGCTTCAACGATGCTGTCCCAGAACTTAACTGCATCATAGCGACGCTTTGAAAGCATAATTGTGCCTTCAACATCATTAGTTTTCATAATGATAAGGTTGAGCTCGTCGCCTACTTTAAGCTCTTTCATAGGATCTGCTGTAGGATCTGCACTATATTCGTCGCTGGGGATATAACCGGTCTGCTTTCTGCCGATATCAACCTGAATTTCGTTGGGAGCGACACGTGTTACGATGCCTACTACTTTCTGATCATTGTTCATGCTGTTGAGAGATTCCTCAAGAGCCTGCTCGAAGGACATTTCCTCGGTGTTTTCAACAGTTTCGATCTGTCCCTGATTTTCAACTGCTGATTCGATGTTTACATTGGACTCGGACATTGTTTTAATTACCTCCTTAATTATACTGTCGGGAGTGGACGCTCCGGCAGTAACTCCGACCGAAAAGACATCTGTAAAATTAATTTCCGATAACTCGGAAGCCTTTTCGATAAGATATGTTTTTGTAATCTCACTGCATAGCTTATAAAGCTTTTCTGTGTTTGAGCTGTTACGCCCACCGATTACAATCATCATATCATTCTCTTTGGCAAGGGCAATTGCTTCCTCCTGCCTCAGAGCAGTAGCATTACATATTGTATCAAATATTTTTAAGTTTGTATATAGTATTTTTGCAAATTTTTCACATTTTTTGAACTCTTTTGTGTCAAAAGTTGTTTGTGATACCAAAGAAAAGGTATCATTTTCCGAAAAAGAATTATTTTCTTTAATCATTTTCAGCTGTTCTTCATTTGAAAAAACAAAGCTTTCTGTAGAACAATAGCTTCTTATACCTATAACCTCAGGATGATTTATGTCACCCGCAATAAGAATTTTATCACCAAGTCCGGAACGCTCAGCTACAATGGAATGAATTTTTTTGACAAAAGGACAGGTAGCATCAAAATAACCTATTCCGCTTTTTCTTATTTCATCAAAGCTTTCTTTTGTAATTCCGTGAGTGCGGATAATAAGCGTATGCCCGTCTTTGACATCTGTTATATCACGTGCCGCATACACGCCTTTATCCTCAAGGGATTTTACAAAAATCGGATTATGAATAAGGGGCCCGAGAGTACAGGCCGGAACTGAGTCATTTATATATCCTTCTGCTTGCTTCACTGCCCTTGCCACACCGAAGCAGAAGCCTGCGGATTTCGCAAGTGTTATTTTCATTTTATTACATCCTTTGCAAGAGAAACTATTCTGTCAACAACGTCCTGAAGAGTCATATCCGAAGAGTCAACGATTACGGCATCGTCGGCGGGCTTCAAGGGGGCTATTGCTCTGTGAGAGTCATTATAGTCACGCTGTTTAATTTCTTCGAGAAGCTCGTTATAATCCTTGGGAGTTCCCTTTTCAATAAGCTCCTTATATCTTCTGTCTGCCCTTTTTTCAGGTGAAGCAGTAAGGAAAACTTTAAGCTGTGCATCGGGAAGAATAACAGTACCGATATCTCTGCCGTCCATAAGACAGTTGTTTTCCCTTGCAAATTTTTTCTGCATATCAAGAAGAAAGCTTCTCACCTCAGGCACTGCTGAAACGTTGGAAGCCGCCATTGAAGCTTCGGGAAGTCTTATATCACGGCTTACGTCCTCACCGTTAAGAATTACTCTCTGTTCGCCGTCAACAAATTTAAGTGAAAGCTCAATTTCAGGAAGAACTGAAATTACTTCCTCATTACAATCTGTTTTAAGTCCTTTTCTGAGAACGGCAACGCCTATGGCTCTATATAACGCGCCTGTGTCAATATAAATGAAGCCGAGCTCCTTTGCAATAAGCTTTGCCGCACTGCTTTTACCTGCACCAGCAGGACCGTCAATAGCAATATTAATCATAATTTTATTCTCCTTTTCTTACACTGTTCCCTGCAAGTGCACCCGTGGAAAATGCAATCTGAAGATTATATCCGCCCGTATATGCATCAACGTCAACAACTTCGCCTGCGAAATAAAGACCTTTTACTTTTTTTGACTCCATAGTTTTAGGATCTATTTCATTTGTTTTAATACCGCCTGCCGTTATTATGGCTTCATCAATAGGTCTTGTGCATTTTATTGTACAGGTAAGATTTTTAAGCAGCCACACAAGGTCTTTTCTCATTTCTCTTGTGATTTTATTTGCTCTGAGATCAGGCTCAATTCCCGAAAGATTTACTATTACGGGAATAAGCTTTCTCGGAAGCAGCTCCTGAAGAGCATTACCGAGAGCCTTATTGGAATACTTTGCAAAATCCCTTATAAGTCTTTCATCAAGCTTTTCTTCACTCAATGCGGGTTTAAGGTCAATTGTCAGCTCATATTTTCCTTCCGTGATATCACGAAGATGCGATGAAGCACTTAATATCATAGGACCTGATACACCGAAATGAGTAAAAAGCATTTCACCGAAATCACTATATACTTCCTTATACGTATCAGTGTTTCTTATGCTTACGGAAACGTTTTTGAGGGATAAGCCCTGAAGCCTCTTTACCCAGCCTTCCACAGTTTCAAGAGGGACAAGTGAAGGTGTAGGTGCAGTTACCGTATGTCCGACGCTTTCGGAAAGCGTATAGCCGTCACCCGTTGAGCCTGTAAGAGGATATGAGCAGCCGCCTGTGGCAATAATCACGTTATCTGCATAATATTTACTTCCGCTTTCGCAGACAACACCCGTTATACCGTTTTCATCAGTGAGAAGTGCCACTACTCTTTCCCCTGTAAGAATTTTTGCTCCGTTATTTTTTGTAAAACGGACAAGAGCATCAACTATATCAACAGCCTTGTCAGATTCGGGAAAAACTCTGTTTCCTCTTTCTATTTTAAGCGGTACCCCCTGATTTTCAAAAAGGTCCATTGTATCGTAAGGCATAAATCTTGAAAAAGCACCGTAAAGAAAACGGGCATTTCCGGGAATAGCCTCCATAAGCTCATTTACAAGGGTACAGGCATTTGTTACGTTGCATCTGCCCTTTCCCGTTATCATCAATTTTCTTGCAGGTCGGGGATTTCTTTCGAGCACGGTAACACTCAGCCCTCTTCCCGCCGCAGTGCCTGCCGCCATAAGACCTGCCGCACCGCCGCCTATTACAATAACATCTGTTTTCATAAAAACACCTCTGATTGTTTATTATAATATATTATCATAGCTAATGCAACAAAAAAAGAAACCGCAGAAAAACTGCGGCATCAGTCATTATCCTCTTCATACATCGTGAGAATTTTTTCAAATATTTCATCATCTTCAATTTCCGAATATATTTCAGGCGCATTACCCTTGCCTTCGGAAAACTTCATAATGGTAACCATATCTTCGCCAAGCTCAAGCAAAACGGCATATTCTTCACCGTCAAGAACGTACATTTCCACAAATTCAAACACTGCTTCGTTTTTTCCGTCCGTGAGAATTATTTCTCCGTCCCTGCCTTTGTTTATATAATCCATAAAAAAGCACCGCCTTCCGTCAGTTATATAGTAACGGAAAGCGGCTTTTTTGTCAATTGACAGTACCTGAAATCTTTATATTTTCATATTTTCCTGCACACACTTCATTGATTACATCTGAAATTGTAAGTACGTTCATATCACTGAGAGCCGAAGAAGGCACAACAACCTCGACGGCATTTTCGGAAATAACGGCAACACAGTTATTTCCTGTTTTTCCGGTAACAAGGCTTTCAATATCCGTTTCCATTTTTATAACGTTACTCAATTCTTCAATTGCCTGTGCCGTCTGAGCTGCAGTATCTCCGCCCTCACCTGCACTTGTGAGCACCAGCTGCAATTCTTCAAGAGCTTCTGCGTGAGCGTTATCTCTCTGAAGCTTTGCCGATGCAAAAAATTCCTCATCAGTAAGATTGGCTACGGATTTGGCTTCTCCGTCAGGACTTTCCACAGCAATTCCGTCATCAGAATACTGTCCTTCGGGAAAAATCTGAGTACCTGAATCCGTATAATACCAGTTAACAAACACCGCAAGTCCCAATGCCGCAACCAAAGCGGCAAGGACTATCTGTTTTTTACCTAAAAGAACGTGCATAAAAATTCCTCCGTTATTCTTTCATTTTTGATACTTTGATTTTGTTCTGTGCAACACCGAGTGCCGCACTGACAAGAAGCGTAATTTCCTGCTGAACTATAACTGAACCGCCGCCCTCGCAGGTTATTCCGACACCCCGTATAACAGGGGCGGTTACGTTGATAATAAGCCCGTCTGTACCACCCGATGCATCTATCAGTACGTTTTCCTCTTTATATTCCGTGCTGTCCTGACTGCTTTCACTTTCCGTGTTTACCGCAAAGGTCCTTTCCTCAAGACATTCTATACTTACCAATACTTTTGTTTTCCCTGCACCTTCAACGGTTGAAATCAGTTCCTCAAGCTCCTTTTCAATCTGTTCTTGCACAAGAGCAAATGAATTTTCATTATTTACCTCACTTTTCCCGTCTGCTGACGGTAAGGCGGAAAGACATAAAAGAAGAATACCAACCAATCCTATAAACACAATCAGCATAAGCTTTTTATCCTGTTTTATACGTACTATGAATTTTTCTGCCGTGCTATTCACTGAGTAATTCCACCTTAATGTCAGGCATTATTGAAAGAGCTTCAGATAATGCCTTTCTCAGATCGTCTTCCCTGTCGGGCCTTGCGGAAAAAGTAATTCCCACATATTCAATATCTATGCTTCCGTCTTCTGTTTTATTAACAAATATTTCTGTTTTATAGGAAACGTGAGTATATTTTTTTACAACTTCCTTAACTGTATTTTCTGTGGCATTTTTGGCAGCTTGAATTAAATAATCATCAAACGCTTCAATGGAAGGTGCTTCTGAAAAATCAATATCCGCATTCTGAAATTTTTCAAAAACATCAAACAACGGCAGAATACAGGATAATACCGCAACAAGAGATATTATGGATTTTACAGATTTACTTACGCTTGACGAGGGCATAAGAAAGCAGTAAATAAGCGTTCCTGCCGATATGAATAAAAGTAAAAGTCCCCAGTTTTTTATTTCTTCCATTTTAACCTCTGCTCACAGTAATCATAATAGCTATACAAATTATATAAACAAACACAGTAAAAAGAACAGCTCCGAATAATACGGACAGTACCCCTGAAATACACTCAGAAAAACTCTTAATTTCCTTATTATCAAATATATCCGAAATTAATGCGGTGCAATATAAAATCCCTTTCCATATCCCTATTCTAATCAAGGGCAGAAGTGCCGTAACGAGAACTGCCGCAACACCTAACATTCCTGCGGTATTTTTTATAAGAGAAAAGCCTGCGATAACGGAATTCAGAGCTTCACCGAGTGCAGAGCCTACTATGGGAACGGTATTTCCTACAAGAAATCTTACTCCCCTTATTGCAACAGTATCGGATGCACCTGCAATCACTCCTCTGACTGAAAGAACTGCAACAAAAATACCTGCACAAAATGCCATAAACAGATTAACGGCCTTTGAAACAGTTCTGCTTATACCGTCAAGCTTCATAAACGGTGACAGGCAGGATGCAACCGATAGACAGATAAGAAGAGATGCCAGTACCGGCAGAATACTTTCAAACAAAAAAGTAACCGCTTCACCGAATGAAAATGCTACACTGTTAAAGCTTAATGCCAATGACGGATTTCCCGAAAAAGAAAGAATTGAGGCAAATACCGGTATTAGTACAAGCATAAAATCTCTCAGTGCCGTAAGAGCCGAAGTTGAATTCATAAAAATTTCCGATGTAAAATTTATCACACTGAACATAATACACATAAGAGCTATACATTTTCCCATTTCACTGAATCCGTTTTTTTCAGGCAGAAATCCCTGTATTACCGATGTTATCACTATAAGAGCAAGTAAAATTCCGAAAGCAGCCAAGGGATCTTTAATTTCAGAAAAAAACACGTCCTTCACCGTACCGAAAACTCTCTCAGGGCTTACTTCATTAAAGCTTTCATAAAGTCCTTCATTTACTCCGAATTTATCCATAAGGTCATATACATCATCAGACAGTGCATCAAAAATATCTTCATATATACTCTCCTGAGCAAAGGCTTTGGGAGAAAGCATAAAAAATATAAAGACTACCGTGATTACAAGCAGTATCCTTTTCATATTCCTCCTGCAAATCCTGCCACAAATCCCGTAAAGCCTTTTATCACGGGAACAGCGGCGGCTGTTATAATAATCTTTCCTGCAAATTCAACCTTTGAAGCAAGAGCACTTTCACCTGCATCCTTGCACATATCTGAAGCAAACTGTGTCACAAGAGAAATTCCCAGTACCTTTATAAGAACTGCTATGTATTCTTCCGATATTCCTGTTTTTTCAAAGAACATATCAAACACGGACAGAGCAGCTCTTAGTTCATCGCCAAGCATAAAAATCAGTACCACGGCAGAAGCCATTTCAGATATAACCGCAAACTCAGGCTTATACTGTTTCAGTAAGGTATAAACCAATATTTCACATAACAGCACCCCTGCTATTTTCAACATCAAAGCTGAAACACACTCCTTACATAAGAAAACAGTGAGCTGACGTAAGGCAGAACCATCATTATCACGGCAATAAGACCTGCAAGTGTGGTTATCATTGTATATTCATCTCTTCCCGAACGGCTTAATATCTGATTTAATACCGACACAATAAGACCTACTGCCGCTACCTTGAAAATAATTTCAATATCCGTAATTATCTCCCCTTTATATGAGAATTATGAACACAGCCGCCGCAACAAGCACAGACATCCCCGTAAAAAGTTTTCTGTCACTGTTGAGCTTACTCTCAGCCCTTTCGGCTGATTTACGGAAATATTCAGAATATTCTCCGCAGTTATCGGTAAAATCGGAAAGCGTTCTTTTTCCGAACACCCGTGAAAATGATAAAAGCATATCCTGCGCCGACGGTTCAAGAAAATACCATTCTCTGCTTTTTTTAACACTTTTATTCCACAGAGCTTTCAAGTCAGCTCCTTTTGAATATTCTTCAGCTATCAAAGAAATAAATGAAAGATGAGAAAACCTGTTTCTGTCAACAAGATAGATTATTGCAGAAACGGCATCTAATCTTAAAAAGGAGCATAAACAGGAAAACTCCGAAAAAAAATCACTTAATTCCAGTAAAATACGGTATCTCATTTTTTTGAAAAATGAAAAGTACAGACCTACAGAGCTAATCGAAATACATATTGCCGTAATTCCCCAGAATTTCATTTTTTATCTCTCCGTAATCATATATTTTTGCAATTTTTCCTATTTTACAAGATGAAAGAAAAAGCACCCTTTCAATTGCATTTTCTCTGAACAAAAGACGGAACTGCTTTCTGCATACAAGACTTCTTATATCTCCTGCATGGATAGTAGCCACAAATTTAACACCGCAGTTCAGTCCTTCAAGAAGTGATTTGACTTCCTCCACACCGCCGATTTCATCACAGATAATATAATGCGGTGACATAAGCCTTACAGCGTGAAGTATGGCCTTTTCCTTGCTCATTCCTCCTATAACGTCCGTTGTTGCGCCAAGACCTTCATTAAGAAAAAGCTCATTTCTTTCATCAATAACACAGACTTTTTTTATTTCACCTCTTATTCCATCTGACAGTCTTTTTGCAAGATAGCGCAATAACGTTGTTTTGCCGCTTGACGGCGCTCCCGCAATAAGAATTCCGTTTCTGATATCTGCAAGCACATCATCAGTCAATAAGGGATAGCTATATTCAGCTGTATAAGGCAGTCTTACTGAAACAGAACGGATTTTTCCGTAAGAAAATCCGTCACCCGAACGGACACTGCAAATTCCGATACGAAATCCCTCACCGAATGAAATAAAGCCGTCCTTCAGCTCTTTTTCATAGACAAAGCCCGAAAAGCCTGTTGCTCGGTCTGTAATTTCCTCTATCTGAGAATATGTAGGCACAAGCATATTGTCGCAGGGCTTAAAAGAAACTCCGTTATCCTTACAGATAAATCTTATCCCTGCCTGTGTATATAAATAAACTGACTCATCTGCTATAAATCTCACTTCCATAGCATCAGGATAAATTTTCAGGGCATTTTCAACAGGTGATTTAAGAGCTTCAGGAAATATACAAAGAATATCACTTAAAACATCTTTCATAATTTCTCCTTTCTGTCTAATAGTATGTAGCCTTGTCCTCGGATATGAATGAATAAAAAAACTGCAGCGATATTTTTCAAGGAATAAAATCCTCTTAAAATATCACTGCAAAAAAGCTTATTCAATTACAGAAAAAGCACTCTCCGCATAGGAAAGTGCTTTCACGGTTATAATTTGAGTTGAGCCGCAAAAAGAACAACTACGTTTATTCCGTTTACATAAACATAAGTTCCTGTTTTATCGTAATAAGCATATCTTCTTTCACGGACTCTTGCAAGACCGTCGGTTTCGGAAGCATCAAGAAGGCTTCCTTCGGTACAAAGGAAGGTTCCGTCATCATAAACCTTTACAATCTGTGCCGTATGGTCAACTGTAAGATAACCTTCATCATTAGTCTTTGTTATATTTGTCATAAACAGAATATCTCCGACTCTGGGAGAGTATCTTTCCACATCAGCCTGATTTCTTTCGTAAAGCTTCTGTTCAACGATATCATCATAGAAATCATACAAAAAAAATACATCAGCTACATCAGGATTATTTATGTAGTAATTTGCAAAAATCGAGGGAACATATACATCCAGAAGCTCATAAGCAAGGAAGGGAGGATATTTTGTTCCGAGGAAACCACTGATAGCCTTAGCATACGTTTCTCTTGAAAACTTATTGGGAGCGAGCTTATTGATTTCTGCCTGAGAATATCCTGCTTCTTCAAGAGCGGGCTGAAAAACATCATGTATTGTATAAACACAGCACCACTTCTGGAAATTTTTCATAATGGCATTGTCAAAAGCCGGCTTGTGCTTGCCGAGATATGAATGTCCCTTTTCATAAAGAATTGTTCTGAGTTTAAGTTCTCTTTCACTGGGCACATGTGTATCGGCAGGAGCTTTGAATGAAGGGGTATAAGTATTATCCGGCTGTGAAGTGGTATCACTATCTACAGGCAAACCAACAGAAATACGAAGAATTGATCTTGCATCATAAGCCGTAAGCTTTCCGTCACCGTTAATATCACCTATAGCGATATCCTCTTCTGTGGGAATTTCAAGCTCAACGGAAAAACGGAGAACCATTCTCGCATCATTTGCCTTTATGCTTCCGTCTCTGTCCACATCACCCTTTTCTACGGCAGAAGATATAACAATGCATGAAAGAAAAACAGACAATGCAATTATACCGGAAATTATTTTTTTCATTTTCTCATTCACCATCTTGTATAGTAATCAAACATATAATATCATATTTTTCTTATATTTGCAACAATAAAACTTTGTCATTTTTGAACAATATATACAGAAAAAGGAGGAAAATAAACATAACAAAACTTCGTAGCAGTATTGCAAAAAAATAATTTACTGTGTTAAAATAAACTCATATTGAATATGGGAGGATTTACCTATGAACAAATTAACTGACTGCTTTATTCTTTCAGACGGAACAAAAATTCCCTGCATAGGCTACGGCACCTGGCAGACTCCAAGTGACGGAACAACAAAGGAATGTGTGAAGAATGCCATTGAAGCAGGTTACAGACATATAGATACCGCTTTTGCTTACGGAAATGAGGCTGAGGTCGGCGAAGGAATGAAGGCTTCGGGGGTTAAAAGAGAGGATATTTTCCTCACTACAAAGCATTGGGTTACTTCAAGAGGCTACGAAAAAACTATTGAAGCCGTAGAAACCTCACTGAAGCTTTTAAATACAGATTATCTTGACCTTTATCTTATTCACTGGCCCTGCGTTGAAAAGTGCTCTGCTCAGTGGGAAGAAATAAATGCAGATACCTGGCGCGGCTTTGAGAAGATGCACAAAGACGGAAAAATAAAAACCCTCGGTGTCAGCAATTTTCAGAGGAAGCATATAGACTCACTCTTAAAACACGCTGAAATCAAGCCTACAGTAAATCAGCTCGAATTTCACCCCGGCTTTACTCAGTGGGAAACCGTAGAATATATGCAAAGCCTTGATATTCTTGTTGAAGCATGGAGTCCTCTGGGAAGCGGTGCCGTTCTTAACAACGAAACACTTGCCAAGCTCAGCGAAAAATACGGAAAAAGCACGGCACAGTTATGTGTAAAATTTGCTTTACAGTGCGGTGTTCTGCCTCTTCCTAAATCAACAAATCCCGAAAGAATGAAGCTGAACGCTGAGATTTTTGATTTTGAAATAGAAGAAAACGATATAAGCTTGCTTAAAAATTTATCTCTTTGCGGCTTCAGCGGATTTTCTCCCGAGGATGCTCCTGCAGATGCTCTTGCAGGTAACTAAAAATAATAATTTCAGGTGATTTTTATGAATATGAAAAAGCTTGAGCCTTTTGCATGGGGATATATTCACTCCGACAAAAATGACCTTACATACCGTATCGGCAACGGTATGCGTACCTTTGCCGAGGAGCTTGAGGTTGAAATAAAAACAGAGGACTGGTTTCAGTCACCTGTAGGGAAATTTTCTTCTCTCGCAGTGCATTACGCCCGTGCAGACGGAATAGTTCTTAATGAGAGGGTAAAAGATAACAACTGTAAAAATCTTACAGAGCTTTCCGATATTGAGGCTGTTCACTATTATTTTGATTATTTCAGACCTTATGAAACACACCGTATTATCAGTAAGGAACGTTCTCCGCTTCAGGAAAAATTAGAAATAAACAAGTGCTGTTGGGCGGCAGGCGGCGGTCATTCAAATCCCGACTATGAAATGCTTCTGAGAATAGGAACAAAGGGAATTCGTGAGAAAATCAATCTTTTCAGAAAGGTGCATACGGGAAAAGATGAGCTTTACGACGGCTTTCTTCTCGCCGTTGATACACTTGAAATAGTTGCGGATAAATATAAGAATGAGGCACTTCGTCTTATTGAAGAAGAAAAGGATAAGGAAAAAATTGCCGTTCTTACACGTATTGCCGATGCTTTTTCAAATATTCCGAGAAACAAGCCGAGAAATTTCTTTGAAGCCTGTCAGTTCTTCTGGCTGTCTTTTTCCTTGCTCGACATTGACTCACCCGGTCTTTTTGACTATGCTCTCGGTGCTTATTACAGCGATACCGAAGACGATTATAAATGCCTTGAAAGGCTCTGGGAATTATTCAGGGTGACAAGAACCTGGAACCTGTGTGTCGGCAGAAGTGATGAATTCGGGAACGACTATACAAATGCACTTACCTATGCGGTTTTAAGAATTGCTAAGGAAAAGCAGTATAATACTCCCAATATCACAATGAGGGTTAATAAAAACACACCTGAAGAATTATGGGAAGCAGCTCTTGATACACTTTCAACAGGTATAGGTATGCCTGCCATTTACAATGACTTATCCGTTTGCACTGCCCTTGAGGCAATAGGCATTCCCCCGTCAGATGCACATCTTTACTGTATGAACGGCTGTAATCAGATAGATATTTTCGGAAAATCCCACATGGGACTTGAAGACGGTGAGATCAGTGTTATTAAAGCACTGGAATTTGCCCTCACAGACGGAATATGCCGTTTTTCAAATGAAAAATTAGGCTTATCAACGGGAAAGCCCGAAGACTTCGCAACCTTTGAAGAATTTATGTCTGCTTATAAAAAGCAGATTGAATACTTATCCGATTATATTACGGAAACCTCAAACAAAGCTCAAAAGATTTTTGCCGATTTTGCACCGAACCCCTGGAAATCCTTTATGGTTCAGGGCTGTATTGAAAAAGGCCTTGACTACAAAAACAGAGGTCCCATTTACGGTCACGGACAGGTTCTTACGGAAGGACTTCCCGATACTGCAGACAGCCTTGCGGCAATAAAGCATTTTATTTACGATGAAAAGAAATATTCGATGAAGGAGCTTTGCGAGGCACTTGAAAATAATTTCGAGGGATATGACGAGTTATACGGTGATTTTTCATCCTACGACAAATTCGGAAATGATATTCCTGAGGTAGATGCAATTTATGCGGAAATAACCGACCACTTATACTCGTATTTACAGACGAAGAAAACCTTCCGCGGCGGTGTTTTCGGTGTCGGTTGCAGCACCTTCCACCGTGCTCCCGATTATGCCTATCACTGCGGTGCCTTGCCCAACGGAAAGAAAAAGGGAGAAAAGCTTCTTGCTGACAGCATAGGCGCAACACCCGGTAACGACAAAAACGGACCTACGGCTTTACTCAAATCTGTTCTTCAGGGTAATCAGTTTCTTGCAACCAGTGGAAACGTTCTTCAGATGAAATTTATAAAATCTCAGTTCATCACTCCAGAAGGACGAAAGGCATTTACCGCACTGACAAAAACCTATTTCAAAAACGGCGGTCAGACTCTTCAGATAAACGTGCTTTCAAGAGAAGACCTTCTTAATGCAAAAAAATGTCCCGAAAATTACCAAAATCTTATAGTAAGGGTAGGCGGTTTCAGTGAGCATTTTGTAAAACTCGCCGAGCCTCTTCAGGATAATATAATAAAAAGAACCGAAATATAAAGCTGTACGCAAAAAAAACGACCTGAGAAGTGTCTGATGCTTCTAAGGTCGTTTTGTTTTATTCACTTGTAAGAATTTCTCCTACGTTATTAAGTATGTATTTAGGTCTGTATGGAAAATTATCTATATCACTAAGTGATGTAACACCGCTTAACACAAGCACCGTATCAACGTTTGACTCAATACCTGCAATAATATCCGTATCCATTCTGTCACCCACAAAAGCAATATCACCGCTGTGACAGTCAAGCTTTCTGAGGCCGTGACGGAGCATCAGAGGATTTGGCTTTCCGATAAAATAAGCCTTCTTTCCCGTAGCAATTTCAATGGGAGCTACAAGCGAGCCCGTTGCAGGCATTAATCCTCTTTCTGTGGGACCTGTAATGTCGGGATTTGTGCCGATAAGCTTTGCGCCCTTTAAAACGAGTTCAATTGCTTTTTCTATTTTCTCAAAATTATAGCTTCTTGACTCGCCTATTACCACGTAATCGGGATTAACGTCATTCATATATATCCCCTGGTCGTAAAGAGCCTTTGAAAGTGCGCCTTCACCGATTACGTAAGCTGTGCAGGAGGGCTTTTGTGAGCTTAAAAAAGCGGCTGTTGCCATAGCACTTGTGTAAAAGTGGTCTGCTGAAACGTTAAGTCCCATTCTTTCAAGCTTCATACTCAGCTCATGAGGTGTCTTTTCAGGGCTATTTGTAAGAAAAACAAACTTCTTATCGTTTTCAATAAGCCAGTTTACAAATTCTTTTACACCGTCAAGAATTCTATTGCCGTGATAGATAACACCGTCCATATCACATATAAAACCGTGTTTTTCTTTAATTAAGTTCATAAGCACATTCTCCTTTATTATTCCACATTTATATTAAATTGTTCCGATGAAAATGTCAAGAAATACTATGCCAAGTTGACTTTTTAATTCTATAAATTTATAATCAGTCTATAAATTCTGCGAGGTATATTTATGAAAAACCTGTCAACAGCTCTTTTTT
Source organism: Acutalibacteraceae bacterium (assembly GCA_045591285.1). Lineage (GTDB taxonomy): Bacteria > Bacillota > Clostridia > Oscillospirales > Acutalibacteraceae > RUG806. The sequence goes on along the minus strand of JAZNSP010000006.1, from coordinate 7,464 downwards.
CCCTGTTTTTCACACTGTTGTTTATTGTGACGGCTTATGCCGTGTCGCCTGACGTAAATAATGACGGAAAAATTTCTTCGGAGGATGCAAGAATAATTCTTCGCGCATCAGTTGAGCTGGAAACAGCCGACGGAGAAACACTGTCAGGCTATGACCTTGATAATAACGGAAGGCTTTCTGCATCTGATGCAAGAATTGCTTTAAGATGCGCCGTTGAGCTTGATACCTACACGCCGCCTGAAAGCGATAAGGGCTTTTCTTCTTCTGAAAGCAGTATTGTTGATATCAGTGCTGACTTATACACTTATGAGGAAATGAAGGAGGATCTTGAAATATTAAGCGCTCTTATGCCCTCACGCTTTTCATATTCTTCTATGGGGGTAAGCTCTGACGGAAGAGAAATTTTCTGTGCTGTGCTGGGAAGCGGCTTCGGACATAAACAGATAGTGGTTGATGCAGGAATTCACGGCTCGGAATATCTTAATCCTGCCGCCGTTATGAGCACAGTTGAATATTATCTCAGAAGCTATGATACTGTAATTTATAACGGTAAAACAGTAAGAGAAATTCTTAAAGATACGGATATTTATATCTTCCCTATGCTTAACCCCGACGGAATAGCAATAAGTCAGTTTGGTCTTAACGGTCTTAAAAACAAAGATGTGAGAGATAAGGTATTAAGCATTTATAATGCTGAGAAACAAGCCGGAACAACCTCTTATTCCCTTTCATATTATCTTGAGGTTTGGAAAGCAAATGCTAACGGCGTTGATATTAACCGTAATTTTATGTTTAAAAAGGACGGAAAGCCTTATTATTCGGGATGCTCTGCTCCGTCAAACGAGCTTTATGCCGGTACAGCTCCCTTTTGTGAGGTCGAGTCAAAGGCATATAAGACTCTTGTGGAAGGACTCAAAAATCCCGTGGCTGTTCTCAGTATTCACTCTCAGGGAAATCTCATTTATTGGGATTGTGAGCAAAGCACTGCAGGCAAAACTGCCGCAAGGGCACTTGCAAATATTGTAAAAAATGAAACCGGCTATTATCTTGATATGTCCGACAGCTTCGCAGGTGCAAGCTCCGACTGGACTATGATAGAAAAGAATATACCTTCCGTTACGGTGGAATGCGGCAAAGGTCACAATCCCCTCGCTCTTTCAAAGCAAAAGGAAATTGCAGAGGATATAAAAACTCTGTTCCTTGCTGTAGCAGAGGCTTATTGAATAAGATAAAAAGGAACAATCCTTCTGAGAGGGTTGTTCCTTTTTTAAGCAAAAAACGTTAGTCTGTTATTGAATAGTCATAGGAATTACAAACAGTATTTTCGGAATTTGCATTACTGTAATTTGAATAATTGTAAGAGCCTTCCTTCAGAATATCATTCTCAAAAACAACCACAGCATCGAAATTTGTGTAGTCAACACGATGGCCGAATCCGAGATTTTTATATGCAAAGAAATTATATTCTTCTGTTATGGTATTTTCACCGTATTCAATATAATAAGAAAAAACTTCTGCGACATTTTCCATTTTATTTACCGCTGAAATCTTGTCGTCACCGATATGAAGCTGTTCAAAAGCTTCTTTGGCTTTTTCAGTTTCTGTTTTCGTTATTTCCTGTGAATATAAATATACTGAACTGCTTTTTGCCTTTTTTTTACTTTTTACCTTGCCGTCTGTTGTTGAAACAAGGGTAATATGCTCCTTATCAAAGCCTCTGTCATTTCCCGGTGCTACATATACAATCTTCATTTCATCGGTAATAATTGAATTTTCATAAACCTCTCTGTCAGAAACAAAGCCCTTTTCCTTCAGCATAATATGAGCTTCATAAAACGAAGTATCTGCCGTTATGCTGTCAAAAATTTCATTCGCGTTATTCTCATAAGAAATTTCCTTGAAAGCGTCATTAATAAATGAATAATTAAAATACTCAGATACGGGTGTGTTACAGATATAATAACATACAGAAGCTACAAGTAATAACACAGCAGAAATAATAAGAGAACACACACGCATTGAAGCTTTGCCTTCTGCTTTTCTTCCGTTATTCTTTTTCAATATAAAAAACAAAATGAAGCTGATAACGGTTAAAGGAACAGAAACAAGTTCAGAAAGAAGCATATCGAAAAAAGAAAAATAAAGAATATCCGTAGCATCAAAAAGCACACATACGGCATCAGAAATTAAGTAGGCAAACGGGTAATAAACGGAATTACAGATAATAAAGGCGGCAGACATTAACAAATTAAAAAGTCCGACTGCAAGTAATTTTTTCGGTTGATTATTCCTGTAAGAGTAAAGAATGATAAACAAAACAAAGAAAATAAAACACACACTGACGGCAAGGCTTTCAAAGGAATAAATCATCTGCCCTTCAAAAAACATCGTTGTAAAAAGAGCACCGCCAAAGCCTGCCACCGCGGCAATTATGTCTGAAATGAGAAGTAAAAAGAATAATAAAACAGAATAATAGGTTTTGTCCTGACGGGAAAAATCAAGCTTTTTCATTTTCATCACTCCGTAAATATTTCTTATGTATTTTCAATTAACACTTTTTTCTTCATATTCCCACATTTTTTTGTGTTCATTATATCATACCGGTTATAAAATTTCAATCGGGGACGGGGGTCCGTCCTCACTTTTTCACTATTACTTCTTACTTTGCCAATAATCTACACTTTGTGTTTACAGCTCAATTTAGCAACAATGTGGTTTTAATGAAATATGACTTAACATTTGCAAAGCAAATATTTCATATGCGACAGCATATTTCATAGCAAAGCTATTTCATAATGCGAAGCATTATTCCATAAATCCTGCAAAGATTTATTTCATTGAAAAAAGCACTTCCTAAGAAGTGCTTTTTTCTGGCTGGGGAGGCGGGATTCGAACCCACGAATGCAGCAGTCAAAGTGCTGTGTCTTACCGCTTGACGACTCCCCACTATTCTATTAAAAAAATCGCAAAATCAAAAGACTTTGCGATTATAACTGGGGTGGATAATCGGATTCGAACCGATGGCCTCCAGGGCCACAACCTGGCGCTCTAACCAACTGAGCTATACCCACCATACAGACGGTGTGCTTCACACACCGCTTGTGTATTATATAGTAATAAAATGCTTTTGTCAATAGGAAAAACCGAGTTTTTTCTCATTTTTTTAGCCACGTTGCAGGGGAGAAGCAGAGAAGCAGAGGGAATATCTCAAGTCTGCCGAGAAGCATTGCCGCCGTGAGTATAATTTTTGAAAAAACAGAGTATTCCGAGAAGTTTCCTGCGGGACCCACAACACCGAGTCCGGGGCCTATATTATTAAAGCAGGCTACGGTTGCGCTGAAGTTTGTTTCAATGTCAAAGTTATCTATGCTCAAAAGAAGGAAAATCACAACCACAGAAGCAACATATACCGTAAGATAGGAGTTTGCGCTTGAAAGGGTCTGTTCATCAAGACGCTTGCCCTCAAGCTTCAGCGTTCTTACGCTTCGGGGATGAAGCAGGCGGTGAAGCTCTCTTCTCATACCCTTGACAAGAATAATCACACGGGAGACCTTGAGACCGCCGGCTGTGGAGCCTGCACACGCACCCATAAACATAAGAATCAGAAGAAGTGTCTTTGAAAAGCCGGGCCACAGATTGAAATCTGCCGTGGCATAGCCTGTCGTGGTCATAACAGAGGAAACCTGGAAGGCTGAAAGCCTCAGAGCCTCGGAGAGTCCCTCACAGCTATCATAGATATTAAAGGTAATAAGAGCACAGGAGACGACCGCAACGCCAACATATACCCAGAGCTCCGAGCTTCTGAAAACGGATCTGATGCGTTTTAATAAAATGAGATAAAAAAGATTGAAGTTAATGCCGAAAATGAACATAAACACAGCAATTACCCATTGTATTACAGGGGAGTATGAGCCCATTGAATCGGCTTTTACTCCGAAGCCTCCCGTGCCTGCAGTACCGAAGGTATGCACGACAGCTTCAAATAAAGGCATTTTGCAAAGCACAAGGATTACAATTTCCGCAAGTGTAAGAACAATGTAAATAAGATAAAGAATCTTAGCGGTTTCCTTTGCCTTGGGAACAAGCTTGTCCACTATGGGACCGGGCATTTCCGCACGCATAATGTGAATTGAACGGTCGGGCAGCTCCTGAGAGAGTGCAAGGACGAAAACAAGAACACCCATACCGCCTATCCAATGTGTAAAGCTTCGCCAGAACAGAAGTCCCTCGCTCATACCTTCTACATCCGTGAGAATTGAAGCGCCCGTTGTGGTAAATCCGCTGACTGTTTCAAACAGCGCATCAAAAAAAGAGGGGATTTCACCTGAAATTACAAAGGGAAGACAGCCTATAACGGACATTATTATCCACGCAAGGGAAACTATAACAAAGCCTTCTTTGGAATAAATACGTTTGTTATCCGTTTTGCAGAGAAATATCAGAGGAAGGGCTATAATTACCGCCACGGCTATTGTTATAAGAAAAGCCGGGGTACAGCTGTTGCCGTATATAATACTGACAATAAGCGGCAGAACAAGAAGGGCTGCTTCTGCCCACAGAATTTTTCCGAGAATACTGAGAACTATTTTTTTGTTCATATAAAAAGTCCCCTTATCTCATTATGTCTGACAGGTCCTGAAGCCTCTTCTGTCCTGCAATAACAATAACACGGTCACCGGGAAGAATGACATCATCACCTGCGGGAATAATTGCAGTTCTGCCCCTGATGATACCTGCAATAAGAATCTGATCTTTAAATGAAAGATTTTTAAGAGGCGTCTGCACACCTGCAAAGTCAGGACTTACCTTGAATTCAAGAGCTTCGATATTTGAATCCATAAGCTTGTAAAGAGTCTCTATTTTGCTGCCCATAGAATTTTTAAGTGCACGGGCATATCGTGTGAGTATGTTTGCAATTATTTTTTTTGGGGATACTGTGCAGTCAATTCCCATATCGTCGGCAATCTCCCGGAGCTCATCACGATTTACCTTGGTGATAACCTTAGGTACGCCCTTTCTCTGAGCAAAGTAGGAAATAAGAATATTTTCCTCGTCTATGCCCGTAAGTGCAACGAAAGCATCAGTATTTTCAATTCCTTCCTCAAGAAGCACCTCCTGCTGGGTGCCGTCTGCGTGAATCATTGTGACCTGGGGGAGAAGCTCGCTTATTTCCTCGCATCTTTCAAGATTCTGTTCAATTATTTTTACATCGTTTCCAGATGCAAGAAGCCTTTTTGCAAGGTAGTAGGCAATTCTGCTTCCGCCGAGAATCGTAACATTTTTCGTCTGCTTCTGAATGAGATTGAGCTCCTTAAGGAACTTTATGATTTCCGTCTGATTTGCGGTAACGCCTATTTTGTCACCGCCCTTTAAGGTGAAATTACCCGAGGGAATAAATACCTTGCCTTCACGCTGTACTGCACAGACAAGGAAATTTGCCTTGAATTTACCTCTCATTTCACTAAGGGTCATACCGTCAAGACGGCTGTCGGGCTTTAATTTAAGCTGAATCATTTCAAAGTTACCGCTGGAGAAATTTTCAATTTTCACAACGGAGGGCATTTTGAGAATGTTGTAAAGCTCCTGTGCAGCTGCATATTCGGGATTTATAGGCATAGAAAGGGAAAGAGTCTGCTTCATAAATGCAAGCGACTTGTCGTTATAGTCTGTTTTTCTTATTCTTGCAACAGTATGCTGGGCTCCCATTTTTTTTGCAAAGAAGCAGCTGAGCATATTGAGCTCATCCGAATTCGTAACGGCAATGAACAGCTCTGCCTTACCGGCAGATGCCTCATCGAGAACGTCTGAGTCTGCACCGTTTCCGCATACACACATAACATCATATATATTATTGATTTCCTCAAGCACTTTTCTGTTTGTGTCAATAACCACAATGTCGTGCTCCTCGGATGCAAGACTTTCTATTAATGCTGTTCCTATTTTTCCGCAGCCGACAACTATAATTCTCATATAATCAACCCCTTTCGGTTTAGGGTATTATACACCATTGTTATTCATAATTCCATACTTTTTTTGAAAATTGAATAAATTGACAATATGAGCCGATTTATCGTATAATAAAAAAAACGGCAAAGGAGGATTTTATGGCAGAATATAAAAATCCTTTCATTGAAGAAAGGGCTGACCCGTTTATAACAAAGGGAACGGACGGGACTTATTATTTTACGGCATCATACCCTGCCGCAGGCGATGAGCTTCACGGCTACGACAAAATAATTTTAAGAAAAAGCGATACCCTTTCGGGGCTTTCTTTTGCCGAAGAAAAAACCGTATGGTCCGCACATAAGGAAGGCGCAATGTCCCGTCATATATGGGCACCGGAGCTTCATTTCATTGGCGGAAAATGGTATATTTTCTTTGCCGCAGCCCCGAGTGAAAACAAATGGGATATAAAGCCTTATGTCCTCAGATGCAAAGAAAACGACCCTTATACCGATAACTGGGAGGAAATGGGAGTTGTGGGAAAAACAGAGGGTGATGACCTTTCCTTCAGGTGCTTTTCCCTTGATATGACTTATTTTGAGCATAAGGGGAAATCCTACCTTATATGGGCGCAGATTGAGGGCGATTCTTCTCTTTTTATGGCAGAAACCACAAGGGAAGAGCCGTGGAAAATAATCACAAAGCCCATACTTCTGAGCCGTCCCGAATACGATTGGGAAAAAAGGGTATACCGTGTGAATGAGGGTGCGGCAGTACTGAAAACCGAGGAAAAGGTGTATGTTTTCTTTTCTGCATCGGGTACGGGAGCCGAATACTGCATAGGAAGGCTTGAAGCGGATGCGGATGCTGACCTTATGAATCCCGACAGCTGGAAAAAGCTCTCCCGCCCCGTGCTTTCAACGGAAATGCTTCAGGGTGAGGCAGGTCCCGGACATAACTGCTTTATAACGGATGAAGACGGAGAGCTGCTTTTGGTCTATCACGCAAGACCCTCATCCCACCTTATGAAGGAGTGCGGTACGTTTTGTGAGGAATCCCTCTATGACCCCTGCCGTCACGCAAGAATAAGAAAAATAAGGTTCAATGAAAGCAATGAACCTGTAATCTAAAGGAGAAAAAGCTATGTTTAAAGAATTATGGTCTGTAAATCCCCCCGCGCTTTTTGCCGTTATCTGTCTTATTGCATATTTCTGGGGTATGGCTGTTATGTTTATCATAAAGCCCCTTAAGAATGCCGAAAGCTTTTCAATCAAGCCCGTTGACAATGCAGGTAAAACCGAAATCCGTGTTTATTACGGCGGTATTTCCTTTGCGCTCGGACTTTTCCTTCTGTATCTTACCCTTACTCTCGGTACTGCTTATTATTCACTTATCGGCGGTGTGATTTTTGCAACGACCGTTCTTACCACAAGAACGATTTTCCTCTTTGTGGATAAGGGCTGGAAATGTCCCTACACAAAGCTTGCAATACCTGCTGAAAGCGCATTTGTTATTGCCTTA
>JAZNSP010000005.1:0-19497 GCA_045591285.1 Acutalibacteraceae bacterium | reverse complement strand
CGCATTTGTTCTACACTCTTTTCTTTCCAAGGCATACACATCTCCCTCTCGATGTTTTTTGCCTTTATTTTATCAAAAAAGTGTAAACTATGTCCTCGGACATTTTGTAAACTATGTTATCACACTACACACGCCTCGACATCCCGAGGTGAGTTCCCTAATGATTACAATTTTTGTCAAAGAGATTATATGTTTCCCTTTGTAAATTTAATTGTGCCATAAGATTTAAATTTCCGCAAAATCCGACCGCCCTCGGGTTGTCGAGGCGCCAACCCCTACAAAGTGTCACATAAATTTTTATCCTCGAGGCAAATTTTCGCAAAATCCATCTGTTACGGGAGCGTGCGGAGCACAATACAATGCTAACCGAAGGTTCCATAACATTTTCCGAAGGAAAATATATCACACGGCAAAGCCGTATATCACTTATTCCGAAGGAATAAATATCACTTTTTGCGAAGCAAAAAATATCACTGTCAGAATTTGCAAAGAAAATTCTGGCACGGTTCCAACCTAAGAAAAATGCCGTCAGTTTTTTTATTCTGACGGCATTTTTCTTATGATATTTTCTTGAGCTTGAGGCGTAATTTGTCGGCTATCATTGCTATGAATTCGGAATTTGTGGGCTTGCCTCTTGAATTCTGTATAGTATAGCCGAAATATGAGCTGAGCACGTCTATATCTCCTCTGTCCCACGCTACCTCAATGGCGTGTCTTATGGCTCTTTCAACTCTTGATGAGGTTGTGTTGAAATGCTTTGCTACGGTGGGATATAAGACCTTCGTTACACAGTTCATCATATCGGGAGAATTTACAGACATTATAATTGCATCTCTTAAATACTGATATCCCTTTATGTGTGCGGGAACACCCAATTCGTGCATTATATCGGAAACTATAACCTCAAGGTCGGGATCGTTGTTGCCTTTGAGTTTTACTATATTATTACCCTTTGCATCATAGCCTGTAAGCTGTGCCACACGTTCACTGAGAATACTCACGTCAACAGGCTTGATAAAATAATAATCAGCTCCGTTTGAGAGAAGCTGTTCTTCAAAAACTCCGTTGTCGGCAGTTGAAAGCACCACTATGTACGGCTTGGGAGAAAGCTTCATTGAACCGATAAGCTTCAGCACGGCAAGTGCATCGTACTTTGCCATAAATGCCTCCATAATTATTATGTCCGGCTTATATTTCTCTGTTCCGCTGACTACCTCTTCACCGTTTTTGGGAACGCTTATACATTCAAATCCGAAGCCTCTGAGAGAAATCAGCATATTCTTTAAGAATTCTCCGTTTTCCTCTGCAATCAAAACCTTTTTCTGTTTCATTATACACATTTCCTTTCATTTTTTGAAAAACATAACCTGAAAAATGTTATTTTTTCCTATTTCTTCCATATATTAACATATCATTTTGTAAATTGCAAGTCATTTATGTAATTTTTACCATTTTATGCCATTTATTTTTTTACGGCCTTTTTTGGCCCAACAACAAAAAAAGACGCCGCTCCTTTCGGAGTGACGTCTTAAAGCCTTATTGAATTAATAGTTTTCTTCTCTTACTTCGAAGAAGCTCTGAGGATGAGCACATACGGGGCACATACCGGGAGCCTTCTTGCCCATTACAAGATGTCCGCAGTTACGGCATTCCCACATTGTTTCCTCTGCCTTTGCGAAAACCTCCTGCATTTCAACGTTTGAAAGAAGCTTTCTGTATCTTTCCTCATGGCTCTTTTCAATCTTTGCTACTTCTCTGAACTGATATGCAAGCTTTGTGAAGCCTTCTTCTTCAGCCTCTTTTGCAAAACGGTCATACATATCTGTCCATTCGTAATTTTCACCTTCAGCTGCTGCTGCAAGATTCTGTGCTGTATCACCTAATTCACCGAGAGCCTTGAACCAGAGCTTTGCGTGTTCCTTTTCATTTTCTGCTGTTTTAAGGAAGATAGCCGCAATCTGCTCATAGCCTTCCTTCTTTGCAACTGATGCAAAATAGGTATATTTATTTCTTGCCTGGCTTTCGCCTGCAAAAGCTTCCATTAAATTCTTTTCTGTTTTTGTTCCTTTAAGTTCCATTTTATTGCCTCCGTTTTTTAATTTTTTTATTAAACCCGACATTCAGGGCATTTACAATGAATAACAAGCTCGTAATCCTCGACCTCAGTTCCTACTTCCTCTGAAAGACGGTTTTTGAAATTATCGAGCCACACATCGACCACTTTTCCGCACTCGGTACAGATTATATGCTCATGGGGCATAGGATTTCTGTCAAACCTGTCAGGCTCACCGGACTGACAAATTCTTCTGACAAGTCCCTCTTCTGCCATACTGTTAAGATTATTATATATTGTAGCACGGACAATTGAGGGATATTCCTTTTTTGTCAATAAAAAAATTTCTTCTGCTGTAAAGTGTCCGCAATTCTCACGCATAGCTTTAATTATTGCTGCTCTTTGTTTAGTCATATTATCCCTCCGTTTTTGAATTATTCTAAATTTATTATAATCATTCTAAAACAGAAGTCAATACAAAAAGAAAAATATTCACAAAATATTCATATTTAGCTTTATAAGATTTAATTCTATTAATCTTATCATCTGCTACTTAATATCCTTGTAGTATCTCAGAAGCTTAAAATCCTGATTAAGCACGTTCCGCACATAATTTTCTGTCAGTCTGTTAAGAACGGTAAGCAGCTCTTCTGTCAGTTCAAAAGAGAATACCTTTGAAAAATCACTGTAGCAGATATGCCTCATAGCCGCAATAACTGCTGAAGATACAGCAGGTATCATTTTATTTTTACCGCATTCCCTGCAAAAAAGCTCACCTGATGAGCAATCAAAGAACATAATATCCGTCATAAATTCACTGCAATCACTGCAGGCAACAAGATTCGGCATAAAGCCTGCCTGAGAAACAAGCCTTAATTCAAAAACCGACTTTATAAGAAGCTCATTCTTTTCCTCTTTTGAAAGAAAATACAGAGAATTAAGAAGAAGTCTGAGATATGTTTCTTCAGAGGTGTTTTCAGGAAGGGATTTTGATATGACCTCGCAGAAATACTGAGCAAGCGTGAATATTTCCATACTTTTACGCAGATCAAAAAATATCTCCTTTACCTGAATTTCATTTACGTTATATACGTTATTTTTTTCCGTAAATGAAAAATCACCGTATGCAAAAAGAGACGTTCCGCCGTGCAAGCGGCTTTTAGTGCCTCTTGCCCCTTTGGCGAACGCCCTTATTATTCCTCTGTTACGTGTAAGCACCCATACTATTCTGTCGGACTCCCCCGTAACAGATGCTCTTATTACAATACCGTCAACTGTAAATTTTTCCATTAATCCAATCCGAAATTATGAATAAGTCCTTCTCGGTTACGCCAATCCTCTTTGACCTTAACCCAGCATTTAAGATTGACCTTGCAACCGAAGAATTTTTCCATATCAATTCTGGCTTTAGTTGATATTTTCTTGAGCATAGCTCCGTTTTTGCCGATAATAATTCCCTTGTGACTGTCCTTTTCACAGTAAATAGTAGCTTCCACGTCAAGAATATCTGCATCTTCTCTTTCTCTGAAGCGTTCAATGGCAACAGCAGTGCCGTGAGGAATTTCCTTATCCGTATATTTAAGAATTTTCTCTCTTATGTACTCAGCGGCAATAACCTTTTCAGGCTGGTCTGTAAGTGTATCGTCAGGGAAAAGATGCTCTGAGGGGAAAGAAAGTGCCTTTAATTCAGAAAGAAGCTCACCAAGTCCGTTTCCGTCAAGAGCAGATACGGGAACTATTGCATTGAAGTTATAAAGCTTTGAAAATTCAAGAATTCTCGCAAGAAGCTCTTCCTTATTTTCCACCGTATCAACCTTATTGATAGCAAGAACTGCAGGAATCTCTTCTCTTGCAAATTTCTTCAGAAGTGTGGTTTCCGCCTCTCTTATTTCACCCTTGGGCTCAACAACAAGAAGACAGGCATCAACATCGTGAATTCCCTCGCCTACTGCCTTTACCATTTTTTCGCCAAGCTTATTCTTTGGCTTATGATAGCCGGGTGTATCGGTAAAAACAAGCTGAGTTTCCTTATCCGTCAGCACACCCATAATACGAGTTCTTGTGGTCTGAGGCTTAGGAGAAACAATTGCGATTTTTTCTCCTAAAAGTCTGTTAAGTATTGAAGATTTTCCCACGTTAGGACAACCGACAATTGCAATAAAGGCGGTTTTTGTTTCTGTCATATCATTATTCCTCGTCAAGATAATACCTGCCGTTTCTTTTAAGACCAAGCTGTGTAAGTACGGTTTCTTCCTTCTCTCTCATTCTGACAGCCTCCATACCGCCGTCAATATGGTCATAGCCGAGAAGATGAAGCATTGAGTGAACGGTAAGGAAGGCTACCTCTCTGTCAAGAGAATGTCCGTATTCCTCTGCCTGCTCCATAGCACGCTGCATAGAGATAACAATATCACCGAGAAGTGCGGCATCTGTTGAGGGGTTGCGGTCATATTCACCGTTTTCACCCAAGGGGAAGGACAAAACGTCAGTAGCTCTGTCAATATTTCTGTACTGACTGTTAAGCTCTCTTATCTGCTCATTGTCAACAAAACGCACACTGATTTCCGCTGAGTCATTGAACTCTTCCATTAAAAGCACGGCATTACAGCAACGTCTTATAAGAAGACGAACACCTGAAGGAACCTTTACGGTGTTCTGATCGTTAGTAATGATTACCTTAACTTTGTTTACCATTGTTTTCTTCCTTTCCTGATCAAATACTTAATCACGCTTTTTTTCGCCTTTTTCATAGGCCTTTATAATATCCTGAACAAGACGGTGTCTTACAACGTCCTTTTCAGTGAAACGGACTGTTTCAATATCATCAATATTTTTAAGAATTCTCACAGCTTCCTTGAGTCCTGATTTTTTGCCGTCAGGAAGGTCAATCTGTGTAACGTCACCCGTTACAACGATTTTAGAATTAAAGCCCAGACGTGTCAAAAACATTTTCATCTGTTCGGGTGTGGTATTCTGTGCTTCGTCAAGGATAATAAAGCTGTCGTCAAGGGTTCTTCCTCGCATATATGCAAGAGGGGCTACCTCAATGCTTCCCTTTTCGTGATACTTCTGAAAATTATCGGCACCCAGCATATCAAATAATGCATCGTAGAGAGGTCTGAGATAAGGATCTACCTTCTGCTGAAGGTCACCCGGAAGAAAGCCTAACTTCTCACCGGCTTCAACTGCAGGTCGGGTAAGAATTATGCGGTTAATTTCCTTTGCTCTGAACGCCTTTACAGCCATAGCAACTGCAAGATAGGTTTTTCCCGTACCTGCGGGACCGACACCGAAGACTATCGTATTTTTATTTATGGTTTCAACATATTTTTTCTGACCGAGTGTTTTAGGCTTTACGGGCTTGCCTGACATTGTAATACAAATACAGTCAGATGCTATTGAAGGAAGCTTATCATCGTTTCCTTCATTCACAAGAGAAATACAGTATCTTACGTTCTGTTCCGTAAGCTGTTCACCCTTATTTATGAGCATCATAAGTCCCTGAAGCGCCTTTGCGGCTTTTGTTACATTAATATCCTCACCGCTTATTTTGAGTGCGCCGCTTCGGTTCACAATACTTACACCGTACTCACGCTCAATCATTTTTATATTTTCATCAAAGCTCCCGAAAAGGCTTACCGCCTGTTCCATAGAGTCTATACTGATTGTCTGTTCGTAATACATCTTTTACCTCACTATGAGAGAGCATCAATTATTCCTGCATAAAGCTTATCGGGATTTTTCATAAAATTCTCCCCTGCAAGCTGTGCCTGAAGATAATCGGCGGCATAAAGCACTGTCTGCATCATTACCTCTCCGTTATCCTTAACGGAAAGTGTAACATTATAACCGTTACCCGTTTTATTTATACTGTAATCAACTGTGCCCTTGAGTCTTTCCCTTGTCACTACCTTGAAGGCGGCGGCAAGAGCCATTTCTCTTGTTCCTAAAGGAATGTCCGTTTCAAGCTTATTTGCTACGGATATTCCGTCGGGGGTTATACTGAAATAATCATCGTCTTCCTTTTCTGTCAGCTCTACAAGTCCGTTTTCATAAAGAGCATCCAAAGCGGGATTTATCTCAAAAAAATTAACAAGCTGAGTTGAACGGAGTATTTCACTGAAGGCAGTGCGGGAAACCATACTGTTTACATTTTTGAGAATGTAACATAAAAGCACCCTGATTCCGTATTTTGAACGGACTCCTCCGATACCCACATCACCTGTTAATGCATCAAATTCTTTTTCCATAGTTTCACCTGTTGCAAATCGGAAAGCTGTTTCCGTAAAGATAATCAACCTATTCTGAGATAGCTGTAAGGCAGGACAGAAACCTCACCTATCGTCACTGAATAGTTATTGTAATTAACATAAACACGAACTCCGCCTTCATAGCCTGTGCAATAAACATTTTCGTCATATCTGAAATGCTCAGTCATACGAAGAGCAGAAATATCACCGAGCTTTTCTTTTGCTTCAAGATAAAATTCTACAGCCTCACTCATTGAAAGCTCATAGAATTTATCCGACACAGAAGAAAATACCCACGTATAATAAGGAAGCGCACCGTATTCCACGGATTTCAGAAGCTGCAGTCTTGAAATTTCCGAAGTATTGACGGGTTCACCGCTATAAATATAAGAGGAATGAAGAATTGCCTGTAAAAACGGCACCGAAGCATAGCCTGAACTGTTTTCTTTAGATGCTGAAAGAGGAATATCCTTAATAAAGACAGCATTCTTCAGAATATTAAGATGGGCACCTGAAACCATAAGATTATGATGAACAGAGAGCGATGAAAGATTTGATGTAAGAACATCATCTGAATCAATATATGAAAAGCTTTCTGACAACAATGAGGTTTTGCCTGCATCCTCTACACAAATATCCTTAAAGCCCTTCTTCACTGAGAAGTTCAGAAAGTCGGCTATTGTCAAAGAAGCCGCAGCTGAGGATAAAACCGAACGCTGCCAGCTTTCATCTCCCACATAAGGAGAAAGGTCGTTTTCTACAGTAAATGTATTTTTCTTTCCGCTTATATTTTTTGAAGCAAGACCCGATGATACCGAAGAAAACAGACTTATTGAGGGAAATACCCTGAACTGCTGACTTGATGAATAAGAAATAAGCGAATTAAGGTCATCAGAATTACCTACGGCAGAAGAAATTCTCACAGAAGATGCATTTTTCTGTTTAAGTCCTCCGCTGAAAATACCCTCAAGAATAAGATTTATTTCATTTATACCCTTACCTTTAAGTGTTACAAGAAGATTTTCAGTCTGCTGAAATGTTGACACAGCCGTACTTTTTCTTCCGTTTACACTGCCGGTCACGGAAATAAACAGCGGATATGCTTCATCAGCTTTCGCACCGGACAAGATATCAGCCTTGATAAGTGCCTGACGGACAGAAAATGAAATCCCCATATAATCTGCCTGTTCACCTGAAAGAAGCTCGTAAGAAACTCTGATTTTTCCGCTGTAGCTTTCACCGCAGATAATTTTTCCTTCCTCACCGCTTACGGGAGTTATGAGAAATTCGGGATAAATTCTGTTAATTCTTTCACTGTCGTGATTTGCTCTGTAGGCTCTTATAAGAGAAATTTCCTCGCCCTCAGTAATAGTAGCAGAGAAAGCATAATCTGTATGCTTTATGCCGAATGCACCTACACTTGCAGGAATATTCTCTTCATAATAATCCTTGCCATATACGGAAAATATTAATTCAGAGGTTTCTTCCTCTTCGAGTGCCGTATATAAAAGGGCACCTGAGCCGTCGGGAACAAGGAAATAATCTCCGAAGCTTTCATAATTGAAATCCGTTTCGGAATATCTCACAGCACCGAGATACGGGAGAACACTCAGTGATATAAGAACGGCATTCTCACTGAGAACACACTGAGAAATATCGGAACTCACATCTATATATGCACCGCTGAGAGAAAATCTTACGGGAAGAGAAAGGGAAACATCCTCATATTTCATATTGTACGTGACATTAATTGATATATCATCAGCTTCATAAGAAATATTCTCTTCACTTGCAGCTGAGGCGGCTGAGTCAAGAATATAAATCTTTCCGTCTGAATATACCTTTGCTGAAACCACACAAGCAAAGCCGTTTATGAATGACGGAAGAGAATTCCAGCTTTTCTCACTGTACTTATCGTAAAAAGAAACAGCACCTGTCTTTTCATCATAGTATAAACCTATACTGTTATTTTCACTTACTTTGAGCCCGGCTCTTTCTGAAAGATATCTGTATTCATTATCTGTATTTGTAAAAGCTTTTATACCGTCTGCCTTAATTGCGGTTGTTTTACCGTTCATATTACAGCTGTTCAATAACAGCATTGAAAAAGCCAGAATAAAGCACAGCATAAAAGCGGTCAGTTTTTTGTGCGTCTGCATTTAGGTTCTCCTGATACGATAGATAAGAATATATTATCACAAAATAAACCAAATATCAACTTTTTTTGTTTATAAAACACAAAAAGTAGTTTATAACAGACAATATAATACTGCCCGACAAGAAATAATTCTTATCGGACAGTGAATATCTTTTATGTTTTTATCTGTCTTCTCTGAAATATGAAACACCGAGAGAAGCGGGAGGCTGATTTTCCTTCTTGTCACGCATACTGATAACAATAAGAACGATCAGTGTTACGATATAGGGAGCCATTTTGAAAAGCTCCTGGTCGCTCATTGAAAGACCGGGAATATAGTTGTGCACAATAAAGAGAGCACCGAAAAGGATTGAACCCAGGATGCTGATATTGGGGCGCCACACAGCAAATATAACAAGGGCAATTGCAAGCCAGCCTCTGTCACCGAAGCCGTCATTTGACCATACACCCGTTGCATAGTCCATAACGTAGTAAAGACCGCCAAGACCTGCGACCATACTGCCTATGCAGGTTGCAATATATTTATACTTTGTAACATTGATACCTGCGGCATCTGCTGTGGCAGGATTTTCACCAATAGCACGGAGATTAAGACCTACACGTGTCTTTTTAAGCACGAATGCAGATAAAAGTGCCACTATAATTGACACATAAGCAAGGAAACTGTAGGAAAGGAAAATTTCTCCGAATGCACCGAAGTTATCTGCAAAGGGAAGAGTTTTGCTAAAGAATGCACTTGTCTTGGTAAGTGCAATTGATGGCATATCGGTATCAACGAGCTTGATAAGTGAACCGCCGAAGAAGTTACCCACACCGACACCGAAGGTGGTAAGTGCAAGACCTGTAACATTCTGATTTGCACGAAGAGTAACAGTAAGGAAGCTGTAGATAAGTCCCATTATGAGAGAACCGAAAAGTGAAGCAAGAAGAGGTATCATTACGGCAAGAAAACCGTTAATTGTACCGCCGTCGGCAATTGAATGTTCATAGAAAAATGCACCTATAACACCTGAAATACCGCCCACGTACATAATACCGGGAATACCGAGGTTAAGATGACCTGCTTTTTCGGTAATAATTTCACCTGTTGAACCGAAAAGAAGAGGAACACCCTGCATTACCGCACGATGAATAAATGCTGCTATCATTTATTTGCCCTCCTTTTCACGAAATTTAATCTGATAGTTGAGGAAGAATTCACAACCGATAATGAAGAAAATAATTATACCCGTAACAATTTCAGAATAAGAATTGTTGAGTCCGCAGGAGGTTGAAATCTGAATTGCGCCTCTTTCCATAAACACAATGAGAAGTGCGGTAAATACCATATAAAGAGGATTGAATTTTGCAAGCCACGAAACCATAATAGCAGTAAAACCTCTGCCGCCTATGGTATCACGGGTTACGGTATGGTCTGTACCGGCAACAAGTAAAAATCCTGCGATGCCGCAAAGTGCACCTGAAATTATCATTGTACGGATAATAACCTTTTTAACATTAATGCCTATGTATCTTGCAGTATTCTGACTTTCACCGACAACAGAGATTTCATAGCCCTGCTTACTGTATCTGAGATATATGTACATAGCCGCTGTAAGAAGTCCTACTACAATTATATTGAGAAGATATTTCTGGTCACCGATAACGGGAAGCCAGCCCTGCATATCGTTGCCGTTTATAATACCGATTTTACCTGAGCCCTTGGGAACTGCCCATTCACCTGAGAAATAGGTTACAATCTGAATTGCAATATAGTTCATCATAAGGGTAAAGAGCGTTTCGTTGGTTCCCCATTTAGCCTTGAACAAGGCGGGAACAAGTGCCCAGAAGGCACCTGCAGCAATACTGCATATAAGCATAACGGGAATTAAAAGTGCATCGGGAATTACACCTGTAAGCTTAATCATAATTGCAGCTGTTGTCATAGCACCGACAAGTGCCTGACCTTCTGCACCGATATTCCAGAATTTCATCTTGAAGGCAGGAGTTACGGCAAGAGCAACACAAAGAAGCATTGCTGTATTCTGAAGAAGAACCCATACTCGTCTTTCACTTCCCACAGCACCTTTTATAAGGTTTGAGAAAACATCAAGGGGATTTTCACCTGTAATTACAACAGTAAGAACGGCAGAGAATAAAAGTGCGGCTACAACAGCGACAACTCTTACAATCCAAGCCTTCCACCATACAATATTAGATCTTTTTGCTATATGAAATAAAGGCTCATGGTGAGTTTTTGAAGGTGTACTCATTTTTTATCCCTCCCCTTTCTGTGAATTTTTTGATTTAGTCATAAGAAGACCTATTTCTTCCTTTGTCGTATTTCTTGCATCTACTATACCTGCAACACTGCCTGAGCCGATAACAAGAATTCTGTCACAAAGCTCAATAAGAACGTCGAGGTCTTCACCGACAAAAATAACTGCGGCGCCCTTTTCCTTCTGTCCGTTGAGAAGGTTATAAATAAGATACGAGGAGTTGATATCAAGACCTCTTACGGGATATGCCGCCATAAGAACCGTGGGAGAAGAAGCAATTTCTCGACCGACAAGAACCTTCTGAACATTACCGCCCGAAAGCTGTCTTACGGGCGTTGTAGCACCCGGAGTTACAACGCCTAAGTCCTCAATTATATGCATAGCAAGGTCCTTTGGAGCCTTTCGTTCAAGGAACATAGACTTACCCTTACGGTAGCTTCTGAGCATCATATTGTCAATGATATCCATGCTTCCGACAAGTCCCATACCCAGTCTGTCCTCAGGAACGAAGGAAAGTCTTACACCAAGCTCTCTTATCTGTAAGGGAGTCTTGTTCCTGAGATTTTCCTGCTGTCCGTTTTTGGGATTGTTATATAAAATTTCACCCTTTGTAAGACTCTGAAGTCCTGCAATTGCTTCAAGAAGCTCACGCTGTCCTGAACCTGCAATACCTGCGATACCTAAAATTTCACCTGAGCGTGCAACGAAGGAAACGTCGTCAAGCACCTTCACACCCTCACGGTTTACACAGTCAAGTGAATTTACAACAAGTCTGTCCTCACAGTTCTTGGGTTCACTTCTGTCAATGTTAAGAGCAATTTTCTTACCAACCATCATTTCGGTAAGCTCACTCTCACTTGTTTCGGCTGTGTTGACAGTACCTATGTATTCGCCCTTTCTGAGAACGGAAACACGGTCAGAAAGAGAAAGTACCTCATGAAGCTTATGAGTGATAATGATAATAGCCTTTCCGTCATCTCTCATTCTTCTGAGAATTGTGAAAAGCTTCTGAGTTTCCTGAGGAGTGAGAACCGCTGTAGGCTCGTCAAGAATAAGAATATCTGCACCTCTGAAAAGCACCTTGATAATTTCAACCGTCTGCTTTTCGGAAACGGACATTTCATGAATTTTCTTCACAGGATCAATATCAAAGCCATACTTTTCACTGATATCTCTTACTTCCTTAGCGGCGGCTTTAAGATTGAACTTTCTGTCTTCAAGTCCGAGTATAATATTTTCAGTAGCGGAAAAAACATCAACGAGCTTAAAATGCTGATGAATCATACCGATTTTGTAATTGAATGCATCTCTGGGTGAAGAAATAACTACCTCTTCCCCATCAATGAAAATATGACCTTTATCGGGGAAATAAATACCCGAAATCATATTCATAAGGGTAGTTTTACCGCTTCCGTTTTCACCGAGAATAGAAAGAATTTCTCCGCGGTTCACAGTAAGACAGACATCCTTGTTTGCCACAATACTGCCGAAGGTCTTGGTAATGTTTTTAAGTTCAATTGCCGGTACGTTTGCCAATGCCTTTTCCTCCTCTTTTCCGATAACTGAAAAAATACAGCTTTACGTAAACAATATTTTTTCAATCATCGTAGGTTTAATCAGTGTTATTGCGTAAGGTAAAAAAACAAGCATAGGCGGAGCAGATAAGTGCTCCGCCTTTATTACCCGTTTGTGTTAAATCAGAACTTTTCGTTAAGAAGGTTGATACCGTCAATTCTTACATCAAAGTAAGGAGCAGAACGATATTCTGATTCGTGGAAGTAACCGTCAGCGATAACTTCTGTGTCAGCTTCATAAGCAGTATCTGTGTCAACGTCAGCCATGTATGATGTCATAGCTTCGCCGTCCTTTGTGAAGGTAGCTGTATCAAATACATTGAGAGTACCGTCAAGGATCTTAGCCTTAGCATCTTCAATAGCCTGAGCTGTGCCTTCTGCTGCAGCGTTTTCGTTGATGTCAGAAAGAACTACTGAGCCTTCTTCAATACCGCCGCACCAGTCAGCAGCGATTTCTTCACCTGCTGCAACTGCCTTGATGATGTATTCATAGTAGGGAGCCCAGTTAATTCTGGAAGATACGATGAATGTTTCGGGACAAGCAGCAACTGTTGAGCCGTTGTAGGAAACGTTGGGAACACCTGCTGTTTCACAAGCTGTGGGAGCACCCATTGAGTCAGCGTGCTGGCTGATAAGAACGCAATCTCTTTCAATAAGAGTTACAGCAGCTTCCTTTTCCATCTGCTCGTCATACCATGAGCCTGTGAACTGAACGTCCATTGTAACTGAGGGGCATACGCTCTTTGCGCCAAGATAGAAGGATGTATAACCTGATACAACTTCTGCATAGGTGAAAGCACCAACATAACCCATCTTTGCTTCTTCAGCTGTGATGTCGCCTGCAGCGATCATTTCGTTGAGCTTAAGACCTGCAGCGATACCTGCAAGGAATCTGCCTTCATAGATAGAAGCGAAAGCGTTGTGGTAGTTAGCAAGGCCTTCTGTGTGAGCCTTTGTACCTGTTGCATGGCAGAACTGTACGTCGGTATATTCCTTAGCAGCCTGAATGATGTAGTCTTCATGACCGAAGGAGTTTGCGAATACGATGTTGCAGCCCTGGTCAACAAGGTCAGCAGCTGTGTCGTAGCAAGCGCTTGATTCAGCAATGTTTGTTACGATAACAACCTGCTCGTCTGTAAGACCGAGTGCTGATGTTGCTTCCTTAGCAGCATCAATGAAGTTCTTGTCATAAGTTGAGTTTTCGTCGTGAAGGCAGATAAAGCCGATCTTAACAGATGAAAGATCAAGAGCTGCACCTTCAACAGTTGTTTCTTCTGTACCTGCAGTTGTTTCTTCAGTTGTTGTGCCGCCGCAAGCAGCGAAAGCTACAACCATTGAAAGAGCAAGTACGAGAGCGAGTACTTTGATTACTTTTTTCACTTTGGGTTCCTCCAATATTTTTTTATTCTTAATCAACCGTCATCTCTGAAGCTGATGCTGTCATCAGTCATAGAATCAACGATTGCTAAAGACTTAACCTTGACGCCTGCCTCGCGAAGCTTCTTGCCGCCGTCCTGAAAGCCCTTCTCTATGGCAATACCCACGCCCACAAGATTTGCATTAGCGTCTTCTATTATTTTCTTGAGTCCTAAAACAGCCTGTCCGTTTGCAAGAAAATCGTCAACAACAAGAATATTATCCCCTTCATTGACATACTTCTTTGAAACAGCAATGGTATAGCTTGTTCCCTTAGTATATGAAAAAACCTCAGCAGTAAGAAGCTCATTTCCGATATTCTTATGACTTCCCTTTTTTGCAAAGACAACGGGAACGTCAAAATAACGGGCGGCAAAACAGGCAATTGCAATACCTGATGCTTCAACTGTAAGGATTTTATTAACGTTATATTGTGAAAAGAGTCTGTAAAACTCCTTTCCGAGCTCGTCAAGAAGAGCGACATCAAGCTGATGATTAAGGAAAGAGTCAACCTTCAGAATGTTTCCGGGAAGAACGGTTCCGCAGGAAAGAATTTTCTCCTCAAGCAATTTCATAGATATCCCCTCCGACAATTAATCCAAAACAATGACAGTATAACTCACAAAAAGGACAAAATCAAGAAAATTTAACCACTTTTTATACTTATCTTAAACTTTTCTGCATTTTTGCCAATTTTATACTGACATAATGCCGTTTTAACTTACAAATCACTCAAAATTGTATCCTTAAATCAGTCTTAATAAGCCGTAACAAATTTTCAGAAAACTATATATCAAATTATTGGTGAAAAAGACAGTTATTACAGTGTTGACTTTTCAGAACGGGGGATTTAAAATAACTCTTGTAAACGCTTAATATAAAAGCGGAAATCTGAATATTGAAAGGACGACATCCTGATGAAAAAAACAAATAAAATCATAGCAGTTATTCTTGCTGTGATACTTTCCTTCTCGTCAGTACCTCTTATTGCATCGGCTTCTGCTGTTGACGATAAGGTGCAGACTGTTGAAGATCTTATTCAGCCTTCTAACCTTGGCTCTCTTGTTTCCTGGCTTCTTAAAAGCATCAACACAAGAAAGGGCATAATTACAGGCACAGTGCTTCGCCTTGCTTTTATGCTTATTGAAGACGAAGGCTTAAAAACAGCCATTGGAAATACAAATGTTGTTGAAGCAACAGATTCTGCACTGGCTGATATTCTCGTAAAATATCTTGATACAAATCTTCCTACCTGGACAAAGAGCATTACCGAGCAAAGCTGGTGGAGTACAGTCACTTCTGTAGCAGGACTTATCGGCATCAATGTTGATATCAGCAACACAAGAAGTGCAGTTATAACCATTTCAAAAGCCTGTGCAATTTTACACAACAGCTTTCTTTTTAATTTCGGTGATCTCGAAAATCTTTCTGATACTGCTATAAAGAATATTAATTCATCATCCTCATCAATTGACATTATAAAAGCCGTTCTCACCTGGCTTGCCGATAACGGAACAATTCACGTAATAAAACAGGCTCTCAAGGGTGAGCTTAATCTCGGAACAACAATCGAAGGATTCTCAAAGGGTGCCTCAAAAGAAGTAAACAAAATGGTTACCGAAGCCGTAGGTCCCGATGCTATCAGAGGTATGCTCCGTGATGCCATAGGCCTTACCCCCTTATACCAGATAGGTCACATAAATGACGACGGCAAAATCACAGCCGCTGATGCAAGACTTGTTCTGAGATATTCTGTTGAGCTTGAACAGTTCACCGATTTACAGATGCTTGCCGCCCAGACTAACGACGACGGAAAAATAAATGCCGCCGATGCACGAAACATTCTTCGTCACTCGGTTGAGCTTGAAAATCTTCCCCAGGTTGAAGACTATAAGAGTTTCACTGCTGACGAGCTTCTTGCCGCTGCATTCTTAAAGCTTCTTACAGGTAATAAGCCTGCAACAAAGGAAGAAGCAGGTCAGGTAATGAGTCTTTCTATTTACGATTTCCTTGAAACCTATGCCGGTGACGTTTATTCAAAGCTTCTTCTCGGCTTTATCAATAATGATGCAAGAGAGGTTCTCAAGGATATTGCATCTAAGGACACAACAGGAACATTTGCAAAGGTAATTAATCTTAACTATGAATTCAAGGCTGATACCTTCAACGCATACCTCGGTGCAGGTAAGGGCAATATGGTTTCTCAGCTCAATAATGCGGTAATTACTCTTCTTGAGGTTATTCTCACACCCGATGCTTTCAACGGTCTCGGTCTTGAAAAGGGCGGAAACGATAAGCTCAATCTGAACCTTACAAAAACCTTCAGATTTATTCTTCCTCTTATTAAGGACGTACAGGGCCTTGGTGCTGACCTTTCCTCCTTCACACCCGAAAAGGTTGCAGCAATGTCAGCAGAGGATATGGCAGTAGCCGTTCTTCAGCTCTTCTTCAAGGGCTGGTTCAGAAATTCTGATGCAGCTGAAATGAGCAAGGTAACAAATCTCGAACAGCTTGCAGTTCTTGCCGCAAAATACACAGCAACAAATACAGACTGGATTTCTTCCGATATCAGTGTAGCAGCCGTAAACAAGGCTGTAAATGTTGAAACACTCAATGATGAAGAATGTATTTCTCTTATCTTTGATATTCTCACAGAGCTTGGCGCAAAATATCTTCAGTCTATAAAGGCAACAACATATTTCGTTCTTCCAGATGATACAAGCGCTTGGACAGGGGAAGATTATCTTGATGAAATCGTTGACTGGGCACTCAATTTTGTAAAGGGTATTCCTGCTGTAGCAGACGGAATTTCAATGCAGAGAGGCGTTTTAGACGGCAACGGCGGCTTCTGGAAGCTTAACAAGATACTCAATTCTCTCGTTGACCTTTCCTTTATTTCAGGCTGCGGAAACGGTGAGTTCAAGGTTGATATAGAAACAATGCTTATGGATAAATTCCTCGGCGGTCTTCTCGATTTCGATATCGAATCTGCTGTTTCAATTCTTGCAGAAAATGAAAACTCAACAATTTTCAACAAGAAGATAAACGTTGCAGTCATTGATTTCCTCGACGACCTTCTCACAGGCTTCTTCACAGCATAAGACAACATAAACCAACGGCACACTTCATCCCGAAGCGTGCCGTTTTTTTTATACCCTCTTTGAATACGTTATATTATATTCACCCTAAAAAAGACTGTACCGTAAAAACCTCCGACATCCGACAAAAAAAGCTGTCACTTTCCTTCGTGACAGCTTTTTATCTGTTGTATAAATTAATATGCATTTCCCCATACAACCATATTTATTGCCTTCTTACCGCAACAAACACAGGTGTCTGAAAGATTTTCCTGTTCAAAGGGGATGCATCTTGAGCCTACTCCTGTAAGTTCCTTGACCTTGTCTTCACATTCTTCGCTTCCGCACCACATAGCCTTTACAAAGCCGTCGCCGTTAGCTTCAAGTGAAGCCTTGATTTCATCAATTGAGGTGCATCTGTAGGTCTTCTTTTCGATATTTGCAAGTGCCTTATTGTAAAGAGCAGTGCCAAGTTCTTCGAGAAGTTTTGAAATTTCCTCTTCAAGATTATCAAGAGAAACGAAATACTTTTCTCTGTTATCACGGCGGACAAGAACACACTGATTGTTTTCAATATCCTTGGGACCGATTTCAAGACGAAGAGGCACACCCTTCATTTCATATTCACTGAACTTCCAGCCTGCAGAGTTATCGGAATTATCGCACTTAACCCTGAAGGAAGAAGCAAGTCTTGCTCTGAGCTCTTCTGCCTTTTCCTTTACGCCGGGCTTATGTGCGGCAATAGGAATAATTACAACCTGAGTGGGAGCAACCTTGGGAGGAAGCACAAGTCCGTTGTTGTCACCGTGAGACATAATGATAGCACCGATAAGTCTTGTTGTGGTACCCCAGGATGTCTGATGAACATACTGCTGTTTATTATCCTTGTCTGTATATGTCATATTGAAGGCTCTTGCAAAGCCGTCACCGAAATAGTGAGATGTACCTGCCTGGAGTGCCTTACCGTCATGCATAAGTGCCTCAATGGCATAAGTAGCCTCTGCACCTGCGAACTTGTCGCTGTCTGTCTTTCTGCCCTTCACAACGGGCATATTGAGAACATCCTTGCAGAAATCCGCATAGAGATTAAGCATACGCTCTGTCTCTTCAATTGCTTCTTCTGCAGTTGCGTGTACGGTATGTCCCTCCTGCCAGAGGAATTCTCTTGAACGAAGGAAGGGTCTTGTAGTCTTTTCCCAACGGACAACATTGCACCACTGATTGTAGAGCTTGGGAAGGTCTCTGTAGGACTGAACAACATTTGCATAATGCTCACAGAAGAGAGTTTCTGATGTGGGTCTTACACAAAGGCGCTCCTGAAGAGGCTCGCTTCCGCCGTGGGTTACCCATGCAACCTCGGGAGCAAAGCCCTCAACATGATCCTTTTCTTTCTGAAGAAGTGATTCGGGAATAAAGAGGGGCATATAAATATTTTCGTGTCCTGTTGCCTTGAAGCGGTCATCCATCTGCTTCTGAAGAAGCTCCCAGATAGCATAGCCGTAAGGACGGATTATCATACAGCCCTTAACACTTGAGTAGTCAATAAGGTCAGCCTTTTTTACAACATCTGTGTACCATTTGCCGAAGTCCTCCTCCATTGAGGTAATGGCTTCGACCATTTTTTTGTTTTCTGCCATAATCAGTATCCTTTCATAAATAGAGAAAAAGGGGCGCACACACGCCCCTGATTAATTCAAGTTTTGTAAAAGCTTTTTCAGAGACAGCTATCAATCCTTGTTCTTGAAGATATTGAAAATGTCCATAAGGCTTTCGTCAACACCGTTTGAAGCATCTGCTTCGGGAGCCTTTTCTGCGGGTTCTTCAACCTTCTTTGCCTCAACTGCAGCAGGAGTATTCACATTGCCGTCCTTACCGAAGCCGGTTGCAATAACGGTAACTATCATTTCATCGTCAAGTGAAGGATCAACGGAAGCACCGAAGATGATGTTTGCATCAATATCAGCAGCATCCTTAACAATTGTAGCGGCAACATCAACATCATCAAGAGTGATATCCGTACAAGCGGAGATAAGGATGATAACACCCTTTGCGCCCTGAATTGTTGTTTCAAGAAGAGGACTGGAGATAGCATCTGTTGCTGCCTTTTCAGCCTTATCCTTACCGCTTGCTCTGCCCACACCCATGTGTGCGTGACCTGCATCCTTCATAACGGATGTAACGTCAGCAAAGTCAAGGTTGATGATTCCGGGAACCTTAATAAGCTCTGCAATGCTCTTTACGCCCTGACGGAGAACATCATCGGCAACGGAGAAAGCATTGAGGAAGGTTATCTTCTGATCGGAAACAAGCTTAAGTCTTTCATTGGGAATAACAATAAGGCTGTCAACATGCTGAGCAAGCTCTGCAATGCCTGCTTCTGCCTGAGTCATACGGCGTCTGCCTTCAAATTCGAAGGGCTTTGTAACGATACCAACAGTAAGGATACCCTTATCCTTTGCAAGCTGTGCGATAACGGGAGCAGCACCTGTACCGGTTCCGCCGCCCATACCTGCAGTAATGAATACCATATCGGTACCTGCAAGAACTTCATTGATTGATTCAAGGCTTTCTTCTGCAGCCTTCTTGCCTATCTCGGGCTTTGCGCCTGCACCCTGACCGGAAGTAACCTTCTCACCGATCTGGATTTTGGTTGTAGCCTTTGAATTGATAAGAACCTGCTTATCAGTATTAACAGCGATGAACTCAACGCC
>JAZNSP010000004.1:0-37781 GCA_045591285.1 Acutalibacteraceae bacterium | reverse complement strand
ATATACCGGATCAGAAATTTCTATAATTTTTTCAATTTCCAGTGGTAATTTTAATTGATATGGTGTATTATATTTTCTTGTGATATTAGTTTTCATTTGCACGTTAATTATATCACAAAAAGGACTACATTCCTACCTTTTCAGGTAAGTTTGTAGTCCGTTTTCTTTTTTGGCTGTTTTTTTACAGCCCCATTACATTCCGTCTTCGACGGATTACATACAAGCCTCCGCTTTGATTATCGCCCTTCGGTTAAACGGGTTGATTTTCACTCTATTGTAATTATCTGTCAGTTGTTATATAATCATCCCGACAAGCAAGAATTTGACGGGGTAAATAATTATGTTCAGAGAATTAACAAGAAAAAATCAAAGCCTTGAAATGACTCAAATCATTAAGATTCTTAACAGTGAAAAAAGAGGTGTGTTGTCTGTTAATGGTGATAACGGATACCCTTATGGATTACCGATAAATTATTGGTATAATGAAGAAAACGGATGCCTTTATTTTCATTGCGGTAAAAAAGGTCACAAAATTGATGCTTTATCATCTGATGATAAGGTTTCGTTTTGTGTATATGATGAAGGTTTCAAAAAAGACGGAGAATGGGCTCTGAACATCAGTAGTGTAATCATTTTCGGAAGAATGAAAATTGTTGAAGATGAAGAAAAAGCTCTTGAAATATATCGCAAGCTGAGTCTTAAATTTACATCGGATATTGACTATATAGATTCCGAAATAAAGAAATTTGCAAAGGCAGCTTTATGTTACGAGCTCCAACCTGAACATATTACCGGAAAGATTGTCAATGAAGCTTGAATTGCTATTGCAATCAATTTGCTTTTGTGATACAATACTCAAAAATAAATATACGACTGCCACCGGGTAGTGAAATGCAAAACGCATTCGTTTGCACATCGTTAGGTCTTTGAAGATGTGTATACGGGTGCTTATTTTTTTGGAGGGGTTAAATTGAAAAACTATTTTTCAAAGATAGAAATTATTTTATGGACTTCTTCTGTGTTGTTGATAGTTGGCTCTTTCTGTTTGTTTGACAGAGAAAACTATTTAACTTTATCAGCTTCACTTATAGGCGTTACATCTCTTATATTTAACGCAAAGGGAAATCCCTTTGGTCAGTTTTTAATGGTGTTATTCAGCTTGCTTTACGGAATAATTTCGTACAGCTTTAATTATTACGGAGAAATGATTACTTATCTCGGTATGACAATGCCAATGGCAATTTTTGCATTGATATCATGGCTGAAGAATCCGTATAAAAATAACAAAGCGGAAGTGAAAGTTAATACAATAAGCAAAAAAGAACTGTTTTTCATGGGGATTTGTACTGTGGTAATAACGGTTTTATTTTACTTTATTTTAGAACATTATAAGACTGCTAACATTATACCAAGCACATTGTCAGTAACAACAAGTTTTATCGCTGTGTATCTCACATTCAGAAGAAGTCCGTTATTTGCGTTGGCTTATGCTTCAAATGATATTGTGCTGATAATTCTATGGATAATGGCAAGCGTATATGACATTAGGTATATCTCTGTCGTTGTATGCTTTATTGCATTTTTTATAAACGATATATACGGATATATCAGTTGGCAAAAAATGAAAATCAGACAAAGGAAAACAAATTAACAAATTCAAATTTGTAGAACAGATTTGTGATAAAATACTTTTGTTCATAATTGGGTAGCAAGTTCATAATGATGTTTCACATTAGAGCCTTTCCCCGAAACCCTTGAGAAATTAAGAGTTTTCATATTTCTGTGTTATTGGTTAAAACACTTAATTCTGCAAAGCATCATATTTGAATATGTAGATTTTTATATGATTAATTATGAACTACTGAATCTGTTGATTAAATTCAACAAAATAAATCTGTTGATTGTTATTGATTTGTGTATATTGATATATTATAATATAAATATTAAACTGAATGTTAGTAAAATGAAAATATATTTTGAGATAAATAATTATTTAAAGTCATGTAGGGAGGCGAAAAAATGAAAAAAGAATATTGCGGAATGCCTATGAGATTTGCACACACGGGAGTTACTCAGTTTGCTCCGGAAAATTCATTGGAAGCTTTCAAAAAAACTGCTGAACTCGGTTTCGAAGGCATCGAACTTGATATTCAACTTTGCGGAGACGGGGAAATAGTTGTAGTTCATAACGGAAATATGGGGTATATGACCTTTGAAAAGCACCGTGACAATCTTATGGATATGACTTATGAACAGATAAAAAATTTCGATATACCGTATCGTAATGCGCTAAAGCTTAAATATCCACCGTATCCCTGGACAGAGCATTTTGGAGGTAGGCGTATGATTACACCTCCGGATTATGTTGACGACAGAGTAACCCATCTGATAACCTTTTCTGAGTTTGATGCATGGCTTTCTACGGTTGACTATGACATCACCGTTGAGGTTGAATTCAAGTGTAAAAATATGTGTCCGCGTATGGATGAAATCCTTACAAAATCACCGAATGTTTCTAAGTACATATTTTTTTCTGGTGACTGGGAAGTGCTTGAAGAAATGCAGGAGTATTACCGCAAAAACGGTAAGCCTGAGGGACTTCGTCTGGGTGCGAATATTCGTTTTATTAATGAAAAAACGATGGATTTTGTTAATAGGTCTGATATTTGGGAGGTCGGACTTAATAATGAGGCATTTACAAAAAAAGATGTGGATATGTTCGATTCTATGGGTATCAGAGTATTTTCAAATCTCGGCGATTATCCTGAGTGGTGGCAGCAGATTTGTGATATGGGCATAGCCGGTTTTAAAACCAATTATCCTGATGCCTATACGGAATGGTGGTTAAGCACTCATTAAATATGAAGGGGAATTTTGAATGGTTGACAATATTATAATCAGTAAAACCGAGTTGCTTTATGATCCGCTTTTTGATAAAAAACCCGATGTTGAGATGAAAGATATAAAAAGCAGAAAGTTTAAGATTATTTTTATAATTGTAATAACTGCTTTTGTTGCTCTTTCCTTGTATTTCAGCTTTACATCAATCAGTTCTGAGAAATATACATACCGGGAAAACGATACCGGATATACCCTTTATCAGTTTGTCGGTAAGGAAGATGACATAACTTTGCATATTGATTATGTCAGAAATGAAGCAGGCGTTGTTGATCAGACTAAGTCCATTACTAAAGTGCGGGAATTTGCAATGAGCTGTAATGAATATGTGCGCTTTATTTTTATAGGTGAAAATGTTTCAGAGATTGAACAGCATTGTTTTTATTACACAAAAAACCTTATGGCTGTAATTGTTGATCCTGAGAATCAGCATTATACTTCTGTTGACGGTGTTTTATATTCGAAGGATATGGGAGAAATAATTCTTCATCCTATCAGAAATCACCAATACCGTGCGGCAATCAAAGATGGGATAAATGCTCCTGATAATGAAATTACCGCAAAAGCATTCCTTGATGAGTTTAATGAAGAATACGGTAATGAAGTAGTTGAAGATGCGGAAGAATATGAAAAACAGTTTTCAGAAGAAGCTTTTTATCAGATACCTGATTCAGTTACAAAAATTGAGGATTCGTGCTTCAGCGACTGTACAGCTCTGAAATACGTTGATATTCCGTCATCTGTTAAGATAATAGGGAATCTTGCATTTTTTAAGTGCACAGGTTTTGAAGCAATCACAATTCCCGACGGTGTTGAAACAATCGGTTCCGATGGTTTTTCATATTGCGAAAAGGTTACATATATTTATGTACCCAAAAGCGTAAAATTTATCGGACATCATGCTTTTTACGGTAATATGGGATGTGAAAAAATATATCTCGGTGCAGAAAATGAAGACTTGGTTGAAACTGGTGAAAACTGGCTTCCGAAACAAAGTACGACTTCTCTTAAAAGTATTGAAGCTGTTTACGGGCAGGAAAGGAGGGCAAGCTGATGGGTAACGGAAAAATAACTGCTTTAATTCAGAATGTAAAAAAGCATTGGAATGAACCTGACAGAGAAAAAGGAAACTATGTTCCGTTCAAAGAATATCTGACGGTATTTTTTGGTGTCGGAATGAATTACAGTATCAGAGCTCCGCTTGAATATCTCAGCTTCTCTGCATCCTGTTTCCTTATAATGTACCATTATAATCTTCCTTATCTTGCTTTTTCTGTCATTACTCTTATCGGGCTTCCGCTGTCATATCTGTGGAATGTTCTGAATTGGTTTGTTAACGATAATCTCGGTATTCTTGAAAAGAAAACAGAGAAAAAGCTTCTTGCTTTTTATGCTATGGTTACGTTTTTCGGATTATGTATGATCTTGTTTGACTCTTCAACCATTCTTCCGTTATCTTTGTCTAAGCTATTAAACGGAATAAACGGTGTTAGTGCAAGAAGTTTTCTTAAAATCTTCGGTATTCAGTTGTTTGTGAACGCTTACGGCGGTTTACGAAATATTCTTTGGCGAAAAAAACTCGTTCCAAAATACGGTAGATATAAGTATGTGTTGTTTTCAAACTTTTTTCAGAAGTCTGTTATGATTATACTTATCGGCTGGCTTCCGATTTACAATATCAAATTAGTTGAAGACAGAATGTGGATGGCATATCTGATGTTTATGATATATGATATGTTTCCGTTTGATAATGTTATTGAGCAGTGTACTCAGAATATATCTCCGAACCCTCACGAAAGAATGCTTGTCAGGACATGGCCTGTTAAGCTGTCGCATTTTGTTAAGAATGTATTTGACGTTATAATTCCGATTTTCGGAATTGCTTTCAGTGATATAAGATTTTATAGGTTTGTTATTCCTGCGGTATTTATTCCTATGGGAGCGCTGACACTGTTGAGTGTCAGAAATATTTCAGAGCGAATTCCGCAGCCTCCGCTCGAAAAAAAGCAGAAGGTTTCCTTATGGTACGGAATTTCTCAGGTTATGCAAAACAAGTATAATTGGTTGAATACAATTTCCTCTTTGCTCGATTCCTTCGGTAACGGAATGATAAGCATTGTGAACGTTATGTATTTCTTCTCGTTCCGTATGTACACCCAATGTGCAGTTTACGGTCTGATGAAAACGGTGATGAGTTTCAGATCAACGCCGCTTAGCTTTGTTGCACCGTATTTTGTTAGGCGTTTTTCTTACAGAAGCCTGAAAATCATCAAGCTAATTGTATGTGCAGTGAGTGCACTTTCGGAAATGCTGACTATTATGGCATTTCCTACAAAGCAGAATTTATGTGGCGTTGTTATTTTTGCATGTGAATTCTTCAAAGGCATTGCAACGTCAATTCCCGATGTTGCAGATGGCGATATGGGCATCAGGAAGAATGACTATCAGATGTATCTTTCAGGTGAGCGCCTTGAAAATTTCAGCGGAGTGTTTAACTGGATAATTTCTCCTGTTACCACTTTTGTAAGTCTGATAATACCCGTAATTATTCTCAGAAACGGATTTAATTCAAACTGGGATGTCCTTTATATCGATTCTGCAAGATTCAATATTCTTGCGGTTCCGCTTATTTTTGACCTTGTCGGATTTGTTCTGATGATAATTCCTTATCTGTTTTGGGATTTCAACAATCCTCAGCACGAATATGTAATGGAGGTTCTGAAGCAAAGAGAAAAGCTCGCCCAAGAAGGTTATTTTCCGTCAGAATATGAAGGCGGACTGAATTTTGCAAAGCCCGGTAAACTTCATGCAGGAATACCTGTTGAGTCAGCTTCTATGATTGAAAGGCGTAACAGTCTTATTGAAAATATTCAACAACCACCGGAAGAAATGACGGTATCTGAAGTATAACTGTAATCAATTCAAATACCTGACTTTCAATCGATTGTAATTTTACATTGTGTGATATA
The DNA here is from genome assembly GCA_045591285.1 of Acutalibacteraceae bacterium. Classification (GTDB taxonomy): domain Bacteria; phylum Bacillota; class Clostridia; order Oscillospirales; family Acutalibacteraceae; genus RUG806. The sequence continues at coordinate 31,914 of JAZNSP010000004.1, read as the reverse complement.
ATTAATCTGCAAAAATATATTCGGGAGTTGAATATTATGAAAAAAACGTTAACGGTTATATTCTGTGTTTTAATGCTTTTTAGTTTATGTTCTTGTAATGGCGGAAGAACCGACGGAGTTAAAACACCTTTTGTTGAGTCGGAAGTATATTTACATGAAGATATTTCTTTGGCAGTAAGCACAATCACAGAAGAATTTAAAAGAGGATGGAATGGTTGTACTCTTACCGAAATATATTACGCAGGTGATGATATTATTGCAGAATATCAGGATTGGGCAGACAGGTATAATGCTGACGAAGTAATAGTTTTGATATCGTCGTTTGATACTGATTCTCCGGCCGGTAACAGCGGTCTTAATTCTGACTTTACTTATCAGAATTGGAATTGGATTTTGGTAAGAACAGCAGGCGAAGAATGGGAGCATGTTGACCACGGATATTAATAAGTATTATAATTCTGAAATTTCAGAACTGTGATTCTAAAGTGAGATGAATTTACAGGAGCGAATATGAACAGTGTAAACAAAACATTATATATCCCTTTATACGGTAAGTCATACGTAAGCAAAAAGGGATTGATTATTGAAGATAAAAAAGCTGAAGCGATTTGGGCTGCGGAAGGATTTTCACTTAAAGGTAAATCCAAATCCAAATGGCTTGCATATTATATGGGAGTCCGCTCTGCCGTATTTGATGAATGGTTAAAGAAGCAAATGTCAGAAACACCGGACGCTGTGATTATTCATATCGGTTGCGGAATGGACAGCCGTATTATAAGAGTCGGAGCTGAAAAGCATAAATGGTATGACGTGGATTTCCCGGAAGTTATTGAAGAAAGAAAACGATACTATTGCGAAACAGATAACTACAAAATGATTGCTGGCGATGCAAGAGAAAGCACTTGGCTGACAGATATCAAGGAGAATAAAACTGCTATTGTCGTTATGGAAGGCATAAGTATGTACTTAACGGCAACTGAAATGCGGAATTTATCAGATACCCTTTGTTCACATTTTGAATGTCTTACACTTTTGGTAGATACTTATACTTCATTTGCCGCAAAAATGTCAAAACGAGGAAATCCTGTAAACGATGTAGGAGTAAGTGAGGTTTACGGTACAGACACCCCGCAAGATTATCAGAGCGAGAAGCTCACCTTTGTAAAAGAATACACAATGATACCTCAAAAATACATAGACGAATTAAAAGGATTTGAAAGGTTTGTTTTTGCAAAGCTGTATGCAGGCAGTTTCTCGAAAAAGTTATACCGTTTGTTTGAATACAAAAAGAAATAAGTTTTAATTTGTGTTTTGTCAAACATTTGAAAAAATCAGAATAGCAGGAGAACAGATGTTAAAACATATTGCAAATATAGTCACAGGCTGTCGTATTTTGGGCAGTGTTCTGTTGTTGTATTTTTCTGTGTTTTCAATTGAGTTTTATATCATATATCTTCTCTGCGGTTTTAGTGATATGATAGATGGAACTATCGCAAGAAAGACAAACAACAGTAACGAATTCGGAGCTAAAATTGACACTGTAGCTGATATTATGTTTGTGGCAGTACCAATGATTAAATTGCTACCCAAAATCCGTATTCCCGTGTGGTTACTGATATGGGGCGATGTAATCGCAATCATCAGAATTGGTAATATTATATATGGATATGTTTCTGAAAAACAATTTATTTCCATACATACTGTAATGAACAAGGTTACCGGTTTGTTATTGTTTCTTTTGCCTTTGACAGTGTCATTCATAGAATTGAAATACAGTTGCACTGTAGTATGTTCTGTAGCAACGTTTTCGGCAAATCAGGAAGTTTTTTTCTTTACACTGACTTCATAGTGTTTAATGCAAAATGATCTTAAAAAATCTTATTAATACAGCTTTGACGTACGGATTTATTGATTAGATTTTACAACAAAAAAACTACAAGCTTACCTGTCGGTGAACTTGTAGTTTTATTTTATTCAGGCTGTATTATCAAAGCCTATATTATTTGCTTATATTTTATTCACAAAAGGTCTTTAAATAGTATGCTGCTTCGCCTCTTGTGATTGTGTTCATAAGGTTGACACCGCTTGATGAAAGAACCTTATAAGCAAGGGAAATGCCCTTGAAGAAACCGGTAATGCCGCCCTTTGCACCAAGACCAATGAAGGAGAATGCAAATTTGAGGTTTGTTACCTCTGAGGTATCGTCTGTTGACTTGTCTGTGCCGTTGATTGCATTGTAGGCAACATTAAGCTGACCGTTTGTGAGTGCATCATCAGGGCTGAAGGTTGTTTCTGATGTTTCAGTCATAATGCCGTTTTTGAGTACATACTCAATGGAAGCAAAATACTTGTGACCGGGCTTGACATCATCATATTTTGTAGAAATTTCACGGTCGGGAAGTGCTTCGATAATCTTGTTTGCGATGTAAAGATGTCCGTTTGCATCGGGATGGCTTTCAACATAGGTTGTACCTTTTGTGTCAACGTAGGTATATCCGTATTTCTTTGCACCTTCAATCATCGGTTTGTTACCAACCTGCATAATAAAGTCAATAACAGTCTGCATTGCTTCATTGCTTGAACCGATTACACTGTTTGTTACGGGACCGCCTTCAACACCGTCGTAATCAAAGTAATTTCCCTTTATGCTGTTGTCACTCATACCGACAACCATAAGTGTGACATCAGGATTATATTCGTATATATCCTCAATCATAATATCCCAGTTCTCATAGAAGGTTGAAAGACCGTACTCAAGAGCAGAGGGAAGCTTGGCAAGGAGGGAAGCAATTGCATCTTTATTTGTTGCAATAATATCAAAGACTTTTTTTACTGTGTCGAGGTCGATTTCTGAGCCGCTTATAAGCGCACCGATAGAGTCAACAAGCTCATCAAAGATGCCTGCCTTGGAGAGTTCTTCTGTAACAACCCAGGTAATGTATGCACCCCAGTCGTTACCGCCGACACCGAGGGTGATGAGGTCCGCGTTTCTGACAGCTTCCTGATAAACAGGACGCCATACTATTGTGGGATCTCCGTTAGCTTTGATGTTGCTGCAGTAGAAGAGATATTCATCATCGCATGTTTCAAAATAATCGTCCTCAAGCATATAGCGGATTTCAATTGTTCTGAAGCCGGGACCTGCAAGAGCTGTCATACTGCCATCCTCGATAATTGCATCAGCAATTATATCACCGTAGGAGCCTTCGATTCTGTTAAATGATGATTCCTTTGTATCAACATTGAACTGACGATCATTGTCGGTGATAATATCGCGGTAGCCGCTGGCTACACTGTCGCCGAGGAGAACATAGTTTTCATACTGACCGTAATGTGCTTCTACTGCTTCTGTGTTAAGCTCTGCTGCTGATGCAAGACAGGAGAAGGAGCATAACAGAAGAATAAGAGCAAGAAAAACTGATAATGATTTTTTCATTTTATTACCTCCGTTAGATAATTACTAGTTATTAACTTATTTGTTAATATACGGTTTTATCTTATTAAATTTTTAATGAGTAGTCAATAGTTTTTATATAACGGTTAATGAATTTATCGCAGTAAATATATTCAGACAGAACAAACTGCAACAAAAAAGAATTTTTTTTGTATGCAAATAATGAAAACGCTTTCTTTATTCAATCTGTCTTTGCCTTGATTGTCACCCTAAAGACAAACGTATTGACATATAACTGATTGTAATTTTATATCAGTTGTGGTACAATATTATAGAAAAAATGAAACTATGGGGTAATTTAAGTTGATTGTTGTAAATTCTTGGATGCCGGTTTTTTTACAGGCATTAAATGAAGCTTTTGCAAATCGTGTTTGGTTCGTTGGTTTACAAGGCAGCTACGGTCGTGGCGAAGCCACAGAAGCAAGTGATATTGACGTTGTTGTAATTCTTGATGAATTGACGGCCGGGGACATTCAAAGGTATAATTCAATGTTGGATAACCTTTCTCATCGGGAACTGATTTGCGGTTTTCTTTCGGGGAAAAATGAAATTATGAACTGGGAGCCCTCAGACCTTTTTCAGTTTTACAATGATACAACCCCTATCAAAGGAAGTCTTGATGAGGTGTTTTCGGTTGTTGATGAAAGCGCAGTGAACAGGGCAATTAAAGTCGGTGTATGTAACATCTATCACGGATGTGTTCATAATATGCTCTATGAAAAAAGCGAAGATATTTTGCGAGTTCTATATAAATCGGCTTCTTTTGTTATACAGGCAATTGCCTTCAGACAAACAGGTTCATATATCCGTCAGCAGAAAGAATTATATGAAGCTGTTTCTTTGCCGGAACAGAATATTATTGACTCCTTTATTAAATTAAAAAACGGAGAAAAAGTTGATTTTAATTCAATGTCTGAACGATTATTTGACTGGTCAAAAGAATGGATCGATAAAAAGATGTATTAAGTAAAATTCTGAGGCTATTAAATGAAACAGTGTGATTTTTTAAAATTTCTGAATATAATCGAAAAATTAAAATGCAATACACGTCATTCGTGGACATCAAGCGGAAGACAGGAGTCCGTCGCAGAGCATTCGTGGCGGCTTTCCGTTATGGCTATGTTATGTGCAGACGAGTATCCCGAGCTTGATATAAATAAGGTCATTAAAATGTGTCTTATTCACGATTTTGGTGAAGCAATTACAGGAGATATTCCCGCCTTTCTGAAAACTGAAAAAAATGAGTCTGATGAAGAAATTGCTGTGGGAAAGCTTTTAGCTGAATTACCGTCTGACATAAAAAATGACTTGACTTTATTATTTTCGGAAATGAAAGAAATGAAGACAGATGAAGCAAAGCTATTCAAATCGTTGGATAATATGGAAGCTTTAATATCTCATAATGAAGCGGATATTTCAACATGGCTTCCCTTGGAATTTGAAGAAAACCTTATTTACGGTGAAAAAAATTGTTTATGGTCCGAATGGACTGCACAGTTGAGAGAAGAAATTAAGAAAAACAGCATAGACAAAATTAATAAGAATATGGAAAATTTATCTTAAAAGAACAGGAGATTTTTTATGTATAATATGAATTCATTGGATACACTTTGTGCGGCTCTTTGCTATTCATTAGGTGTTAATGCTCCGGAATGTGCCAATATTGCAAATGAAGCTTTATGTGAATATGTGAATGAAAAATTCTGCGGTGAAAAAGCAGACAGAATTTTTATGTTTAATCCTGATGCTATTGCCGAATGGATTTACAGAAAATATGTAAATATGCTTAAAGAAACCACTATAAGAACAGAAATTGAAATTCCGTTCTGTACTGTTATGCCTTCAGTAACACCCGTTTGTTTCGGAACAATGTACACAGGTGCTCAGCCTGATGTGCACGGTATAAAATCCTATACAAAGCCTGTAATTTCCATTGATACTATTTTTGATGCTTTAATCAGAAGCGGTAAAAAGCCTGTCATTGTATCAACATCAAATGACAGCATGTCGAAAATCTATCTTGAAAGAGAAATGGATTATTTTATTTACGACACTATTGAAGAGGTTAACGCAAAGGCGAGTGAGCTTATTATAAGTGACGATTATGATTTTATTGCGGTATATAACGGAAATTATGATTCTGTTATGCATAAATTCGGACCTGAAAGCAAAGAAGCACTCGGAGAATTACGTGCAAATTCAAGAGCCTTCGGTATGTTTTACGAATTAATTGCACAGCACTGGAAAAATCATAATTCCTTAATAGGCTTTGCTATGGATCACGGTTGTCACGAAATTGACGGAGAATGCGGTTCACACGGTCTTGATATGGAAGAGGATCTGAATATTGTTCATTTATATAAGGCAATAAAAGCTGAATAATATTCACATAATTATTATAATACGAAGATGCTTTGTTGTATCTTCGTATTTTTTGCTTTGTAAAATAATATTATTTGTGTATAATTAATCTTGTGGATATATCAAAGAATAGATTAAGGATTATGAGTAAAATGTTAAATGATAAACAAAAAGAAATTATAGAATGCATTGAAAATCAGGTAAAATTACATTTTACGAACGATTATTCAGGTCATGATTATCTTCATACAAAAAGGGTTTTGCAAAACGCTTTAACTTTAGCCGAGTCAGAAGGCGCTGATGTTTTTACCGTTATGTTGGCGGCCCTTTTGCATGACGTTGATGATATTAAGCTTGTTGCTGATAATTACGGTGAGTTTTACTACTGTAAAAAATTCCTGAAAACGGCAGATGTTGAAGAAAAAGTCATTATTGCGGTCTGTGAAGCAGTTTCTTCAGTTTCTTTCAGTTCATCAAAATCCTGTTCATCAATAGAAGCGATGATAGTTCAGGATGCAGACCGACTTGATGCCTTGGGGGCTGTCGGAATAGCAAGATGTTTTTCCTACGGCGGTAATAAAAACCGTCCTATTTATACTGAAGAAGATTTTATCGGGAATAATATGCAGATGTCAGATTCTTCAATTTCTCATTTTTATCAGAAGCTTGTTAAGCTTGAAGAGCTTATGAATACATCTGCCGCAAAAGAGGAAGCTCGTATAAGAACTGCATATATAAAAGCATATCTGAAGGAATTTTACAGAGAAACGAATATTGAGTATGTAATATAATGTTATTTATCTTGACTTATAAATAAATAATAGTGTATCATATTAAGTTGAATAAATGTTTTCGGAGGAAAATATGGCTAAAAAAGCTCAGTACGGTAATGAGAGCATCGTTGCCCTTAAAGGTGCGGACAGAGTAAGAAAAAGACCGGCAGTTATTTTTGGTGATGACGGTCTTGAAGGTTGTCAGCATTCAGTTTTTGAAATCATATCCAATTCAATAGATGAAGCCAGAGAAGGCTACGGTAATAAGATTTTTGTAACCCGTTTTCTTGACGGCTCGATTGATGTTCAGGACTTTGGTCGAGGTATGCCTGTTGACTATAATGTCAAAGAAGACAGATACAACTGGGAGCTTCTTTTCTGTGAGATGTATTCAGGAAGTAAATATAACAATAATGACGGCGGCAGCTATGAGTTTGCTCTCGGACTTAACGGTCTCGGTCTTTGTTCTACCCAGTATGCCTCAGAATATATGGATGCAGAAATTCATACCGACGGTTTCTGTTATAAGCTTCATTTTGAAAAAGGTGAAAATATAGGCGGTCTTATAAAAGAGCCTTATGATAAAAAAGATACAGGCACAAGAATAAGATGGAAGCCTGACCTTGAAGTTTTTACTGATATTTCCATACCTCTTGAATATTATCAGACGATAATGAAGAAGCAGGCAGTTGTTAATAACGGTGTTCGTTTTGTTCTCAAAAATCAGCTCACTGAGTCAAGATTTGAAACCTATGAATACAGATATGATAACGGTATAGTTGATTATCTTGGTGAAATTGTTGACGGAAAAGCAATAACACCTATTCAGTATTGGTCTTGTGAAAAAAGCGGTAAGGACAGAGATGATAAGCCTGAGTATAAGGTTAAAATATTTGCTTCACTCGCTTTTTCAGACAAAATGAGCCTGAAGGAATATTACCATAATTCAAGCTTTCTTGAGCACGGCGGTGCTCCTGATAAGGCTGTAAAAAGTGCGTTTGTTTCACAGATAGATGCCTATATGAAGCAGAACGGAAAATATAATAAGACAGACTCAAAAATAACTTTTCAGGATATTGATGACTGTCTTGTGCTTATTGTTTCTTCATTTTCCACTCAGACCTCTTATGAAAATCAGACAAAGAAGGCAATTACCAATAAGTTTATTCAGGAAGCTATGACAGCCTTCTTTAAGCACCAGCTTGAGATATATTTTATTGAAAATAAGCTTGATGCTGATAAAATCTGTGAGAGAATACTTATTAATATGCGCTCAAGAGTCCGTGCGGAAGCAACAAGAGTCAACGTTCAGAAGGCACTTTCCGGCGGAAACGATATGCTCAACAGAATTGAGAAGTTTGTTGATTGCAGAAGTAAGGACGTAAATGAACGTGAGATATTTATAGTGGAAGGTGACTCTGCTTTAGGTGCTTGTAAGCAGGCAAGAGATTCGGCTTTTCAGGCTGTTATTCCCGTAAGAGGTAAAATTCTTAATTGCCTTAAAGCAGATCTTGCTAAAGTATTCAAGAGTGAAATTATCACTGACCTTATTAAAATTCTCGGCTGCGGTGTTGAAGTTTCAGGAAAAGCTGTTAAAGGTGTTCCTGAATTTAATATAGATAATCTTCGTTGGAATAAAGTTATTATCTGCACTGATGCCGATTACGACGGATTTCAGATAAGAACCCTTATTCTCACAATGATTTACACGCTTATGCCTTCTGTTATAAAAGAAGGGAAGGTATTTATTGCCGAATCGCCCTTGTATGAAATCACTTCAGGAAAGCATACCTGGTTTGCTTATAACGAAAAAGAGAAGCAGGATGCTTTAGATGAGATAGGTGATGCTAAATATACCATTCAGCGTTCAAAGGGACTTGGTGAAAATGATGCTGATATGATGTGGCTTACCACTATGAATCCTAAAACACGCAGACTTATCAAGGTTGAGCCTGATTTTGATCCCGTTGCAATTGCAGAAAAATTTGATCTTCTTCTCGGTGATAATCTTCAGGGAAGAAAAGACCATATTGCTCAGAACGGTCATTTATATATTGATATGGCTGATATCAGCTGAAAGGAAAAAATATGGCAAGAAAAAAGAAAACTACGGACGAAGAAAATATTTCTCACGAAGCACTGGATTCCAATGCTCATATTGCCGGTGCGGGAGAAATTGCAAATCAGTATATAACGGAAACTCTTGAAGTAAATTATATGCCCTATGCTATGAGTGTTATTATGTCAAGAGCTATTCCTGAAATTGACGGATTTAAGCCTTCACACAGAAAGCTTCTTTATACAATGTATAAAATGGGGCTTCTTTCAGGTGCACGTTCAAAGTCAGCAAACATTGTCGGTGCAACTATGAAGCTTAATCCTCACGGTGATATGGCAATTTATGAAACGATGGTAAGACTTACCAAGGGAAATGAGGCCTTGCTTCATCCTTACGTTGACTCAAAAGGTAACTTCGGTAAGGCTTATTCAAAGAATATGCAGTTTGCTGCTTCAAGATATACTGAAGCAAAGCTCAGTGCTATCTGCAGTGAGCTTTTCGCTGATATAGATAAGGATGCAATTGATTTTGTTCCGAACTATGATAACACAATGCCTGAACCAGTTCTTTTTCCTGTTACATTTCCAAGTGTGCTCGTAAACTCTAATTCAGGTATTGCTGTCGGTATGGCAAGTAATATATGCTCATTCAATCTCAGAGAGGTTTGTGAAACCACAATTGAGCTTATTAAAAATCCTGACCACGATTGTACCGAAACCCTTAAAGCTCCCGATTTCAGCGGCGGAGGAGTATGTATTTACGATCCCGTAAAAATCAGAGAGGTTTATTCAACAGGCAGAGGCTCAATCAGAGTCAGGGGCAAGTGTTCTTATGACAAGAAGAATAATTGTATAGATATTACAGAAATTCCGCCCACAACCACCTGCGAAGCAATTATTGATAAGGTAATTGAGCTTGTAAAAGGCGGCAAGCTTCGTGAAGTCAGTGACATAAGAGATGAAACTGACCGTTCAGGTCTTAAAATTACAATTGACCTTAAAAGAGGTGCAGATGCCGATAAGGTAATCAATACGCTTTTTAAGAAAACTCCTCTTGAAGATCCTTTCCCCTGTAATTTTAACGTTCTCATAGGCGGTACTCCGATGACGCTGGGTGTAGGTGATCTTCTTAATGAGTGGATAGCCTTCAGAACTGAATGTGTTAAGAGAAGAACTTATTTTGAATTAAAAAAGGCTAAAGATAAGCTTCATCTTCTTAAAGCACTTCAGAAAATTCTTCTTGATATTGATAAGGCAATAAAAATCATCAGACATACTGAAGAGGAAGCAGAGGTTATTCCTAATCTTATGATAGGCTTCGGTATTGATGAAATTCAGGCTGAGTACGTTGCGGAAATTAAGCTTCGCCATCTCAATAAAGAATATATTCTTAAACGTCTTGAGGATATTGAAAAGCTTGAAAAGCAGATTGAAGACCTTGAGGATATTCTTGCAAATAAAAACCGTGTCAAGAAACTTATTATCACTGAGCTTAAAAAAGTAATTGAAAAACACGGTGCTGACAGAAAAACGGATATTATTTATGTGTCGGAAATTGAAAGCAGTGACGATGAAGAAGAAATTCCTGATTATCAGGTTATGGTTTTCTTTACAAAGGAAGGCTATTTCAAAAAAATATCTCTGCAGTCGTGGCGTATGGGTAATACTCATAAACTAAAAGACGGTGATGAGATTATACTCGGAACTGAAGCCGGAAATAATTCTGAATTACTTTTCTTTACTAATAAAAATCAGTGCTACAAATCAAGAATTTCAGATTTTGATGAATGTAAGGCAAGCTCACTGGGTGATTTTGTAGCAACAAAATTACAGATGGATGACGGCGAAACTGCAATTTGCTGTGCTATCGTATCAAAATACGAAGGTTATATTCTTGTATTCTTTGAAAACGGTAAGGTTGCAAAAATTGATGTTTCTTCCTATGAAACAAAAACAAATCGCAAAAAGCTGATAAAAGCTTATTCTGATAAATCAGCGGCTGTTGATTTCAGATATATAACCGAAGATAAGGAATTCATAATTTCCACAACGGCAGGAAGATATCTGTGCTTCAATTCTGCTGCAATTGCTTCAAAATCAGCAAAGGATACACAGGGTGTTGCTGTTATGACAATTAAAAAAGGTCATAAGGTAAATCAGATTGAAGATTTCCGTGAAGACCGTTTTGTCAAAGCATCAAGATACAGAACAAAGACATTACCCTCAGCCGGTGCACTGCTCAGTGCAGAAGATCAGGGTGAACAATTATCGTTATAATTCAGTTTGTTTTACAGAAAGGAAGTTAGTATATGAGCCCTTTGTTAAAGAAGAGAGCTAATGAAACTTCAGAACAATTTTTACTCAGAAAATATTGCTTATTATCTGCTGGACTTGCAGGACTTGTTATGATTATTTTCTATATTTTCCATAACAATACTCTTGTGTTCGGTGATGCTACGGTGCTCAGAATGGATCTTTATCATCAGTACGGCCCCTTGTACGCAGAGGTATATGACAGACTTACAAGCGGTTCAAGTTTGATTTACTCATGGAATTCCGGACTCGGTAGCGGATTTTTAGGTAATTTATTCAATTATTGCAGCAGTCCTTTTGCATTGGTTTTACTGCTGTTAGGTCATAAAAATATGCCTGAGGCAATAGCTATTATGATTATGCTTAAAGCTATGCTTGCTTCAACAGGTGTTACTTATTATCTTAATAAATCAAACAGATGCGTAAGGCAGGAAAGTGTTATTTTCGGTCTTATGTATGCCTTCAGCGGTTATTTTGTTGCATTTTCCTGGAACATTATGTGGTTTGATGCCGTTGCTGTTTTTCCGTTTGTAATTCTCGGCATTGAACGTATTATTAATCATAACAAGCCTCTTACTTATATCCTTGCCATGACATATACTATGATCACCAACTATTATATGGCGTATATGGTATGTATATTATCTGTTATGTATTTTATATACTATTATTTTGGCAGATATGAATTTACTTCTAAAATATTTAAGGTAAAGGTTGAAGACGCTGAAACAGAAACTGTTGCTGCAGTATTAACTTCAGATGAGAATACTGATAACGAACAGGCATTTACAGAACAGCTTGTAACTGAAAATTCAGAAACTGCTGTCAATAATAAAGTAAAGAAGAAAGCAAAGAAAAAATTTGCCGATAACAGATTTTGGGTAACGGGCTGGAGCTTTGCTCTTTCCTCGTTCCTGTGCTTTGCACTTGCGGCTTTTGCACTTCTGCCCGTATATTACTGTCTTCAGACCTCATCTGCTACTGCAGACGAATTGCCTGAATCAGCAAAGATTTATTTTGATATATTTACGTTTATAGCAAATCATTTTACTGGTGTAGAAGCGACTATCAGAAGCAGCGGTAATAACGTAATCCCCAATGTTTACTGCGGACTTCTTTCTGTAATTCTTCTTCCCATTTATTTTGCAAGCAATAAAATCCCCGGTAGGCAGAAAATTGCATCAGCAATTCTTCTTATGACTTGCTTCTGCGGATTTGCTCTAAATTATTTCAATTTTATCTGGCACGGCTTCCATATGCCAAATGACCTTCCTTACAGATGGTCCTTTGCTTACTCCTTCTTCCTTATTATAATCGCCTTTAAGGCATTCAGACAAATAGAGGAATTTTCACGTAAGGTTTTTGTGGGAATAGGTTTTGCATTAATGTTATTTATTGTCCTTATGCAGAAATTTGAAATTCCCAACTGTGAAGACGTGACAATAATTCTCAGTGTGATTTTCACTTTAATTTATGTTGTTGTTATCGGTATGATGACTTCACCGAGGTATACAAGGAAAACTATAACAGGGCTTCTTACCTTTATGGTTATTCTTGAGCTTGTTGCCGCTGATGCACCCAAAATTGTAATGCAGCAACCCAAGGATGCTTATGCAAGTGACTATGAGTCCTTTAAGGAAATTCAGCTTCTTACAGAAGAAGATGAGGATGAATTATTCTTCAGAAGTGAGCTTACAAAGCTGAGAACAAGAATGGACACGTCCTGGTACGGTTATTACGGTACGTCAATTTTCTCTTCAATGGCATACGATCATACAGCAAAACTTATGGAAAAGCTGGGATTTTTCGGCAATAATATTAACAGCTATACCTATTATCCGCAGACACCGCTTTTCAATTCAATGTTCTCAATAAAATATCTTTACGATAATAAATCAGATATTCTTAAATTTGACGGAAATGATAAGTATTACACCTCTGTCGGCAGTAATGATACCTTTGAAGCTCTCCAATATAACTATTATTTGCCGTTAGTGTTTGCTGTTGATGAAAATATCAAGGAATGGAATAATGTTTCAGCAAATCCCTTTATGTACCAGAATTCACTTGCTGAAGCAACTGCCGGAATTTCAGATATGTTTATCAGTGCACCTGCTACTTCATTCAGCGGAGAAAATATAAAGGATGTTGCTGTTTCTGCAATTAACGGTGCTACCTCCTTCAGTGTTTCAAAATCCTCCAACGGTTCAAAGGGCACCGCTAACGTTATTATCACTCCTGAAACAGACGGTAATTATTACGTATATGCCGGCTCCACAAGTCTTTCTTCCATTAAAATAACGGCAGGCGAGAATGAATATAATTATGCAAGTACGTCTATTCAGCCCTTCCTTCTTGACGTAGGTTATCTTACAACTGATGATAAGATTTCGGTTTCTTATGTAATTCCCGAGGATAAGAATACTGCAACTCTTACTTTTGCTGCCGCAAGAATTGATGATGAAGCCTTTGACAGTGCTTATAATAAATTCTTAGCAAACGGTACGTTAGAAATGGACAGCTTCGATGAAGATGAGTTTTCGGGTACAATAAACGTCAAGGAAGACGGAGATGTTCTCTGGACTTCAATTCCTTATGATGAAAGCTGGGAAATATATCTTGACGGTAAGCTTCTCACTTATACGGAAATTGATGAGGAAACCCAAGAGGTTATTGTTGACGGTGAAATTTTCAAAATCGGCGGCGGTCTTATCGGTATTGAGGCTCAGAAGGGTGAGCACACAATCAGCTTTAAATATTCACCCAACGGACTTTCAACAGGACTTCTTCTGACTGCTTCAGCACTTATTGCTCTCGGAATTTTGCTCGTATATAAGTTATTACTCCAAGAAAAATTAGCTGAAAAAGGCTTTGTTCCTGTTTTTTTGAGAAAGCCTGACTATTTTGAAGATTAATCCTAAGGATAATTGTTATGGAAAACTTTACCTATAAAAAAATAATTTCTGATGAAAATTTCGGTGTGACTTATAATTGCGAATATTCGGTTGTTACCAGGATTTTTTCTGACGTAAGCCTTGAAGAGTATATCGGTCTTGTTCAGGATATGCAGAACAATGCATATCCTGAGCTACAGAGCTTTGAAATTGATAAATTCTGTGCTCATACCTTTGAAGCTGATGACAGCACAGTAGTAATTTCCTACGATAAGGCAATTCAGGAGCTTCGTTTAGTTAAAGATCCTTTTTCAAAAAGACTCAATTATAGCTTTGATAAGGCAGGGAAGTGTCCTGTAAAGCTGTGGCAGTATGAAATTGATCATAGCCTTATCGACTGCGGAATGTGCTATATTTTTCAGTGCAGTGACTATTCCTTCTTTATAATCGACAGTCCTCACGTTATGTCAATTAATGACGATATAAGAATTTTTGATTTTCTCAGAAGTAAAACTCCCGAAAATCTTCCTGTTGTGGTTTCAGGTTGGTTCTTTTCTCACGGTCACGTTGACCATATCGGCAAATTTATGGACATTCTGAAGTATAATAATGATATTATAATTAAAGGACTTTATTATAACTTCGTATCAAATAATCACTTTTCCAGTGAAAACTGGCTTTATTCTGATATAAAATTTACAGAAATTTTTCTTGATGAGGTTTCAAAAAGAAGTGATATTCCTGTTTATCTTCTTCATTCAGGACAGAGCTTTTATGTTGAATGTCTGAAAATTGACGTGCTTTGCACTCACGAAGACGTTTATCCTCAATCACTTGAAAATTATAACGATTCTTCAACTGTGATAACGGTAACTGTAGAGTCAGATAAGATTTGTTTTCCCGGTGATGCAGGTCACGTTGAAAGCAACATAGTTGAAAGGCGTTTTCCTGAGTTTCTTAACTGTGATATTATTCAGGTGGCTCATCACGGTCATTTCGGAACAACCTCTCAGTTTTACAGGCTTTGTGATGCCCGCGTCGCATTATTCCCCGTAACTCAGATAAAGTTTGATGAAGAATATCAGGTTCAGGAAGCCAACAGAACTGCCTGTGAATTAGCAAAGCATATTTTTATTGCTTCAAACGGAACAACCGAATTTACTTTTCCCCTTGAAAAATCTGATATTATTCTTTATCCCGACGAAACCTTTGAAAATTTTGAAGGTATATATAATCTGTGGGCTTATGAGTATTCCGAAGAGTATAAACAGAAATTAAAGGAGCAATTTGAAGCATCAGATAAACTTCAAAAAATTTCTTATTAAAACTATAAATATTTGAAAAAAGTGCTTGACATTTATGCTTGGCAGTGATATAATTTCTACTGTTCCAAGCGAAATGCGAGAGTGGCGGAATCGGCAGACGCGCACGTTTGAGGGGCGTGTGGTAATCCCGTACGGGTTCAAGTCCCGTCTCTCGCACCAGAAAAAAGACCAAGTCAATTGACTTGGTCTTTTTTAACGAAGTGCACCTGCGGTGTGTGAAAAATGAAGCAGAGATTTGCACCATGAAGTGAGCCTTCGGCTCACGGAATATTAAGTGAGCTTCGCTTTATATGAGCGAAAGCGAGTGCTTCTCGGAAGTCGTAAGGTTTCTGCTTCATACTGTCAAAGTCGGTGTTTCAATAAAAATATTTTAATATTTCACTTTCTGCTTCAGCATAAAATTAATACGTCAGGATTATTTTATATTTTTGTCAAAAATATTTCATTAAACTAGTTAAATCCAATCCGTTATCATTCCTTGCACCAAAAAAATCAACAAATTTAAATTGTCGATTTTTATTATCCATTGTGAAAGCTATGGTATATCATCAACGATAGTTTTACTGTCGTTATATCTCATCAGTCCGCCAGGACTGTATATCATCTCGCTAAGCGTGAAAATATAATAAAGGAAGTAAATTTGTAAATGAATAATAAAATTAAATCACTTGATACAATTATAAAAAAGATTTGGACAGAAAATGTTTCTGATGACTATAAATTAAATTTAATTTTAAATGAAGATACTTTAAAAAATGTATTGTATTTTTATCTTCGTAATTGTTTTGAAAACAATAGCGAACTTAAAGATTTTTGTATATTTACAGAGTGTACACATTACGGTTTTTCAACATTAGGCTATACGCCGGATATGGTTGTTGTTGATACAAAAACGGATAAGGTTGTTGCTGTATTTGAATTGAAATATAAATCAAGAAACTGTTCTAATGTTGTTGATTTAGTTAAATTTGATTTTTATAAAATGAAAGAGTATATGAATTCTCTTGATACAGTACATAAAAACTGTCAATATTATATTGCGGCAATTACTTTAGGGGACTTTGACAGAGCAAATTGGCTTGACGGTAGAAGCAAATGGGCGCAGGGAAAAGTAGTTGAACTTATTGCTTATGAACCTAACGGAGTTATTGATTTTCAGGTTATTGCTCATAATGAATGATTAACTTGATAATTTTTTCGCAACATATATGAGTATTCAAAAGGGGTTTCCTTGAGAATACTCTTTTTTTTATACAATTATTTACTTTACTCTTTATTTTATATATACTGTAGATAAATAATTGTTTAATAACAAGGATATATTGATTATGTTCAGTAAATCTTTACAGTTAATAAAATCAGGTATCGGTTCTGCTTTTCCCTGTGCGGCTGTTGCTGTGGGGGTGGGGCATAACTGTTATATTCGTGAGTTTTACGGAAAACGTCAGGAAAAGCCTTTTGTTCTTGAAATTACAGATGATACTCTTTTTGATCTTGCCTCATTATCAAAGATAGTTTCAACAACTATGGTTGCGCTGAAATTTATTGAAGACGGAAAAATCTGTCTTCATGACAAGTTAGGAAAATTTCTTGAATATTCGGGAAATTACTCTGATTGTGAGGTTTTGCATCTTTTAACCCATACTTCGGGGTTGGTGCCGAGTATTCAGTTGTTTTCTATAGGTATTGAGAGCCGTGAGGCAACAGATTTTATCTTAAATTCGGAAAAATGCTATAATTCAGGCTCTGAAGTCAGATATTCCTGTATGGGTTATATTATACTTCAAAGAATTCTTGAAAAAGTCGGGGGAAAGAGTCTTGATGAATTAGCACAGGAATTTGTTTTTACGCCGCTTGGTATGACAAGCACCTGTTACAACCCTTCTTCCGACAAAAGCTTTGCGGCAACCGAGTTATGTTCCCATACAGGTGAGTGGGCAACCGGTCACGTTCACGATGAAAATTCTTATTTTGTAGGCGGAGTTTCAGGTAATGCAGGTGTTTTTTCAACCCTTGATGATATGATTTCTTTTTCAGAAATGTGTTCTGAAAGAGGAATTGCAAAAAACGGTCAGCGTTATCTTTCTGATGAGATTTTTAATCTTGCACTTCAGAATTTTACCCCCGATAAGCAGGAGTCAAGAGGACTTGGCTTTCAGCTCAAAGGTAAGCAGAATTCTCCTATGGGATCAAAAATGTCAGAGGGAAGCTACGGTCATACAGGCTTTACGGGAACAAGTATGTATATCGATAAGAACAGCGGACTGTGGGGTGTGTTGCTTACGAATGCAGTTCATTACGGAAGAGATAACAGAAGCGATTATTTTAAGTGCAGAAAAAGTTTTTATGAGATGCTCATAACCGAATATTATGAGTTAAAGAAAGAAGGCAGAATATGATAAGTTCAAAATGTGAGGTATTGTGCGGAGCAGACGTTGTCGCTTCAGAGGGATTTGATTTTAACGGAAAATGCGGTCTTATTACAAATCATACAGGTGTTCTTCGTAATATGTCTTCTACAATTGATATATTAAAGGAAAAATGTGAGCTTACAGCTTTATTTGCACCTGAGCACGGTGTCAGAGGCGATAAGCAGGCAGGAGATGACATATCATCTTATACTGATGATAAAACAGGTATTCCGGTATATAGTCTGTTTTGTGACGATATGGCTGAAAGTGAAAACATTCTTAAATCTCTTGATACAGTTATTTTTGATATACAGGACGTCGGTGCAAGGTTCTATACTTATGCATATACAATGACCGACACTATGAAACTTTGTGCCGAAAACGGTATTAATTTTGTTGTTCTTGACAGACCTAATGTTTTGGGCGGAATAAAAACAGAGGGGACAATTCTTAACAGAAGATTTTCATCATTTGTCGGAAGATTTCCCACCCCCACAAGATGCGCTCTTACAATCGGTGAATTTGCAAGTATGATGAATGACACAGAAGATATCGGTTGTAAGCTGACTGTTGTGAAAATGCAAGGGTGGCACAGAGAGCTTTATTATGATGATTCAGACCTTGTTTTTATTCAGCCTTCTCCAAATATGCCTACAGTTGATACGGCATTTTGTTATATCGGAACCTGTATTTTTGAAAATACCAATATTTCTGAAGGAAGAGGTACGACCAAGCCATTTGAAATGATAGGTGCTCCTTGGCTCAATTGTGAAAAGGTGATTGACGCTGTCGGACAGCAGGAAGGTGTGATTTTAAGACCTTGTTCCTTTATACCTACGTTTTCAAAATATAAAGATACGTTTTGCTTTGGTATTCAGTTGCATATAACGGACAGAAAGCTTTTTTCACCTTTTGAAACGGTTATGAGAATATTTGATGCCATAAGAAATACTCATAAAGAATTCGAGATTGAGCCTTCAATTGTAAATCTTTTGGGTTCAGATGAAATATTCAAGTCTGATTTTTCAGTGGAATTGTTTTTGGATAATGAAAAACAGAAGGTCAAAGAGTGGCAGAAATTTTCTGAAAAATGGTACTTATATTGATGCAATAAGAAAAATCCCCATGAGTGATGTTATTGTCACACATGGGGATTTAATCCAATTATTCAGCTAATTTTATAAACATCTGAAGAACTCTTTTTACGCAAAGCTCAAGGTCAGCTCTTGAAAGCTCACCGTTTTTGACTGCCTCAAGCAGCTCATCAGGGTATCCGCAGTGCATCTTCATATCATTACCCGCCTTAACTTCAACAACGGGATTGTTTTTTACACCCCAGTCGGTTACAACCATACCGTTGAAGCCCCATTCGTCACGTAATATGCAGGTAAGAAGCTCATAGCTTTCACTGGTATGTAAACCGTTTATAAGATTATAAGAAGACATTACGGTATAAGGATCAGCTTCTTTTACAGTGATTTCAAAGCCCTTGAGGTAAATTTCTCTTAACGCTCTTTCTGAAACTCTTGAGTCACTTGCAAAACGGTTTGCTTCCTTGTTATTACAGGCAAAATGCTTGATTGAAACAGCAACCTTCTGTGACTGAATACCTCTTGTAGCAGCGGCGGCACATTTGCCTGCAAGAAGAGGATCTTCTGAGTAGTATTCAAAATTTCTTCCGCAAAGAGGATCTCTGTGAATGTTAAGTGCAGGAGCAAGCCATACGCCGAGATTATTTTCTCTGAGTTCAGCACCTCCGCCGGCGCCCACCTTTTCTATAAGCTCAGTGTTCCACGTACAAGCAAGAAGTGTAGCACAAGGCCAAGCTGTTGTGGGAATTCCTGTCTGAGGCTCAAGTCTTAGTCCTGCAGGACCGTCAGCGGTGGGAACGGCAGGAATTTCCAATCTTTTAAGTCCGCCGAAGCAACCTGTATTTGCAACTCCCGTAGGTGCCTGACCGCCTACAAGATAAGCAAGTTCCTCTAAAGTCAGTTGACTGATAAAACCGTCAATGGAAATATCTTCACCGATCTTATCAAAAACTACAGTGCTTTCAGGAGCTTTGCTTTCAACAGCTTCATTTTTTCCGTAGAAATATTCTGCTTCTCCGATAGGAAGCTCTTCAAAGGAACCGTCAGATAACATTCTCTTTTTTAATTTGAAAGGTCTTAGACGGCAGGAGAGTTGCTCTGTAACCTTATCTTCATTTATACTGTAAACGTACTCAGCTTTGACGGTATCTCTTACACTTGTACCTATATGGAAAAAGTATTCTCCTTTTTCGAGCACATAAGCTGATTTCTGAATTTTTCCGAGGTCATCATAAGATGCCATAGAATTGATACTAAAAGAGAGATAAAGTGTCTGAGTTTCATTGGGAGCAAGAAGCTTGGTTTTCTTGAAAGCGCAAAGCTCCTTTGAAGGTTTGCCGAGCTTTCCCTGCGGAGCTGAATAATAAACCTGAACTACCTCTTTACCTGAAACAGTACCTGTGTTTGTTACGTTTAATGCAACATTGATTTTACCGCAGTGCTCAAAGCAGAGAATATCACTCAGAGAAAAAGCTGTATATGAAAGACCGAAGCCGAAGGGATATCTTACATATTCTTTTGCATTAGGAACAGTTTCAAAATATCTGTAGCCGACGTAAATATCATCAGAATAATCAACGTGGTCAAAGCACTCCCAGAAATCTTCCTTTGTAGGATAACAGTCATAAGACTTTGCAATAGTATCAGATAATTTTCCTGAGGGTGTTTCGTCACCGCAGATTATATCAGAAAGTGCACTGCCACCCTCCATTCCGCCTTGCCAGGCATATAACAGCGCTGAAATTTTATCGTTTTCAGCAAAATATTCGCAGTCGATTACGGCACCTGAATTGATGACTATAATTACCTTATTGAATTTATCACAGCATCTGTCTATAAGATTTTTTTCAAGCGAGGAAAGATAGTAGTCGTTTTCAATAGGTCTTCTGTCAACGCCTTCAGCAGAAAAACGGCTAAGAGTTATAATTGCTGTATTTGCTTTTTCCGCCGCAGAGTTTATCTGTTCATCAGATACCTCAGCCTCTTTAACGTGCATAGCCGCAAACGTATCGTAGGTCATATCGTCACGCTCGGTGCAGAATTCCATATTATTGACAATATCCCACCGTGCATTTATCTGTTCCTGTGTAAGCACGTTGACGCTTTCACGTCTTACGTAATCCTCGTAGAATTCAACGAGAGGCTTATATATTGTAAGCTTATTTTCCTTTTCCTTTATTTTGAAGCCTTCGTAAATATTTCTGATATAAGGACAGTGAACGTCGCCGCTTCCGCCACCGCCTTTGATATATTCAATTGTTGCCTTTCCGAATAATGCTATGCTTTCACCTTTTTTGAGCGGAAGAGCATTGTTGATATTTTTAAGAAGAACTATACCTTCTGTTGCCGCATTTTTTGATAAATTTATATGTTCTTGTGATGCAGTAACTCTTTTACCGTCTTTGCCGAGAGGAAGACAGGGCTGATATCTGAATCTTGCATATTTGTCCATCATTTTTTATCACCTTAGTTTCTCTTTTTTTGTTTATTTTATAAAAAATCGGAAATTGAGTCAAGTAATATAGATTAATATAAGCATTTTAATTCGGTTTATATTGATTATTTTCTTTTATCGTGATATCATAAAAACAGATTTATAATTAATTTCTGTAATTGAAAATTTGGAAGGAAATTATAATATGAAGCCGATTTTATATGTTATTGTTCCTTGTTATAACGAGGAAGAGGTATTACCTTTAACGGCACCGCTGTTTTTAAAGCACTTACAGTATATGTGTGATGAAGATTTGATTTCAGCAAAAAGTAAAATAATGTTTGTTAATGACGGAAGCAAGGATAATACCTGGAATATTATTCAGAAGCTTTCATTGGAAGATGACAGATTTATCGGTATTTCTCAAAGCCGCAACCGCGGTCATCAGAGTGCTGTTCTTGCAGGGTTAATGGAAGCTTATACTGAATGTGACATTACAATTTCTATTGACTGTGACGGTCAGGATGATATTTCTGCTATGACAAAAATGGTGCAGGAATATCTGTCAGGTGCTGAAATTGTTTACGGTGTCAGAGATAACCGTGACAGTGATACTCTCTTCAAAAGGGTTACTGCTGAAGGGTTTTATAAAATTCTTAACTTTATGGGTGTAGATGTTATTTTTAATCACGCTGATTACAGATTAATATCCTCTAAGGTTCTTAAAGAATTAGCAAGCTTCAAAGAGGTTAATCTCTATTTAAGAGGCATGGTGCCTCTTGTCGGCTTTAAGAACAGTTCTGTTTATTATGAACGAAAAGAGCGCTTGGCAGGGAAAACAAAGTATCCTTTCTCTAAAATGTTGGCTTTGGCAATAGACGGTGTAACAAGCTTTTCAGTTAAGCCTCTCAGGTTGATTTTTGCAATTGGTGTAATAATGTCAGTTTGCAGTGTTATAGGAATTATTTGGGCAATTATGTCAAAGCTTTTCGGATCTACTGTTGCAGGATGGACAAGTCTTGTTTGTGCTATTTGTCTTTTCTCTTCAATACAGCTTATTTGTATCGGTATTATCGGAGAATACATAGGAAAAATTTATCTTGAAGTGAAGGGAAGACCGCGATATATCATAAGTGAACGGACTGACGGTAAAAAATCAAACTGAATGCAGACATAAAAAATAACCGTGCTTCTCAATGAAGCACGGTTGAATTTTTATGTAAGTACGATTATCTGATCTTTTCAAGAATAAGCTTAGCACAGTCGATCTGATTGGGGATGTTGCCATCGGGATCCTTGACTCTCCAGATGTCAGGTGTGATTTCGTCAGCAACGTAAATCTTGCCGCTCTCATCATAACCGACTTCAATTTTGAAGTCAATAAGTGTGAAATTCATAGTTGCAAGTTCCTTCTTGAGAACTTCGCCTACTTTAAGAACCACGTCCTGTGCTTCCTTGTACTGACCTTCCTTGAGAATGCCCTTCATAAGACAAATTCTTTCGCTGATAAGAGGATCGCCCTGAATATCGTCTTTAAGAGTAACTTCAGCATAGGGAGGATCGAAGGGGATGCCTTCTTCAAGAGTAAATCTTCTGCACATACTGCCTGCTGTGAAATAACGAACGATAAACTCAAGTCTGGGTACTGTAAGATTTCTTACCTTCATAAGTCCCTGTTCGATGTCTGCGCCAAGATACTGAGTGGGGATACCGTTCTTCTCCATAAGCTCAAAGAAATACTTTGAAACTTCAAGACCAACCTTTCCTTTTCCTTCAACACTACCGCCGACAGAGTTTGAGCCGGGATCGAAAACGCCGTTTTCACCTGTTGCACTGTCCTTAAAGAAAAGATGCACTATACCGGTTTCTTCGTCAAGCATAACGTTTTTTGTTTTTCCTTCATAAAGCTGTTTCATTGTTGTGACACTCCATTCTGTAAATGTCAATCTTTATTAGAAAGGTTGACTTTTTTTAGATTATAGCATACGGGTATATATTTTAGCAATAAAAAATTTATGTCGAATATTATAATATTTCGCTGAGAGAAAATGTAATTTTTATTTAATTTATCATTAAAATTTACGTTAATCGGGAGGGAATGCTTTTATCTCAAAGAGAAGAAAGCATTTGTGCAAAAAGTGAATTTGCCCACGCAAACCATTCTCTTGTGAAATCCGATGCATCATCCTTATTGAAGGATTCGTGCATAAAATTGGTGTCAGCATGAGTTTCTGACAGCATTTTCAGACATTCAAGCTTTTCCGCTTCATCGGTTGAGGTAAGAATTTGCATTGTAAGCGATATGTGCCAAATCATATCTTTACCTGTATGAGGGCTTCCTATGCCTTTTGCTGATTTTCCGACAAAATAGAAAGGATTGCTTTCGGAAAGAATAAATCTTCTTGTGTTCTGATAAACAGTGTCGTTTACGTCACAATATCCAAGGTAAGGTGCAGAAAGAAGGCTGGGGGAGTTTGCATCATCCATAAGGAGATAATTTCCCATACCGTCGGTTTCATAGGCATAAATTTTTCCGAATTCAGGATGCTCATATATGCCGTATTCCTTTATTCCCTCATTAACTTCATTTTTTAATTTAATGCATTTTTTTGCAGTTGCTTCATCATTGTAACCTGTTATGAGAAGCTGTGACGCTTTTTCCATAGCAACAACACACATCATATTTGCAGGAATGAGATAATTATATAAGCATCTGTCGTCAGAGGGACGGAAGCCGGACCAGGTCATACCTGTATATTTTGTAGGATTGCCTTTTCCGTCAAGAGGCATTGTATCAGTTTCGGGGCAGTCGGTTCTTCTGAAATAATATGAGGAATTTTCTGAATGATTCTGTTCTTTAATAAACGTATCAACTATGCTTATGAACATATTATGGAGTTCTTCTGTAAAAATTGAATTATCACCTGTTGCTTCATAATAATCAGCAACAAGATAAATTGAAGCACAAAGAGAGTCAACCTCATATTTTCTTTCCCAGATGTAAGGAGATGAAAAATCTGTGTCATCTTCGTGTGATTCTTCGTGCATTACTTCATTGAAGGCATTGGAATAGGGATCAAGATTGACATAAAAAGCATGACGTCTTATAACACCCTTGAAAATTTCACAAAGCTCAGGACTGTTTTTGCAATGAACTGCATAAGGACGAAGCTGAGCAGAGCTGTCCCTG
This sequence comes from Acutalibacteraceae bacterium, assembly GCA_045591285.1. Classification (GTDB taxonomy): domain Bacteria; phylum Bacillota; class Clostridia; order Oscillospirales; family Acutalibacteraceae; genus RUG806. The sequence goes on along the minus strand of JAZNSP010000004.1, from coordinate 7,610 downwards.
AGCCATAAAGCAGGAATATCACCGGTAATTACAAAATAATCACCGTTATCACATTCCTTTACCGTTGTTTCAATTGTATTAAGATAGCATTGTTTTGCAAGGGGAGCGAGAGCAGGGAAGGTAATTTCAGTTTTCTTTTCAAGCTCTTTTGCATAATCAAGTAAAATTTCAGGTATAATCATAAAATCAGGTCCTTTCTTTCTGATAAGCAAGTCTTTCCTCACCGTTAAGAAGATGTATAATTCCGCAATAAATAAAGCCGTTCTTTTTTAAGGAATTCTGCATGGGGTAATTATCCTTATGAGTGTCTATTCTTATTACATCTGCTATTTTCAGACACTCATCATAGACAAATGAAGCAACTCCTTTTCTGTGAAGACTGACAGCAATACGGTGAATTACGTGATAGGGTTTATTGTTGGGCCATGAGCCTTCATATATTTTTCCGTAAGTGATATCCGGTCCCGATAAAAATGCGAAAACACAAAGAATTTCATCAGTATTTTCATCAAAAACAATGTATGAAATTCCTTTTTCTATATCTGTGATAACATCTTCTCTTGACGGATATCCGTCAGCCCATTGCTTGAGATTGTTATGCTGTCGCATGTATATACGTGCATCGTCGTAAATTTTTACAACAGTATCAATATCTCTTGGTTCTGTTTTTCGTATTTTCATAAGATATCTCCTAAAAAAACTAATCTGTTGGCTGAAATCAAAATAATAGTCAAAATTTTGTCGAAATACTGATATTTTACATTGAAAAAAATATATTAATATAGTATAATAGACAAGATTTTAACTAAAAGTGAAGAAATTCATCTTCTTTGGATAATTATCATTTTGTTTTTTATTAAATCAAGTATATCATACTTTGTCAAGTTAATTTAAAGGGTGTTTTATGTATTACGTTATAATGGACCTTGAGTGGAATAATTCATATAGCAAAATTAAGAAGTGTTTTGTTAATGAAGTGCTTGAAATAGGTGCGGTTCTTGTTGATGAAGAGCTTGAAGTAATTGATACTTTTTCTGTCATAATTCGTTCTCAGCTTATAAAGAAACTCAGCGGAAGGGTTAAAAATCTCACCCATATTTCTAATGAAGATATGAGTTCCGGTGTAAGCTTTCAGAGGGCAATTGCTGATTTTGCTAAATGGATCGGCGGCAGGAACTGTATATTTATGTCCTGGGGCAATTCTGATATAAGAGTTCTTGTGGATAATTTTTCAATGTTCTGCGGTCTTAATACTATTCCTTTTCTTACTCAGTACGTTGATTTACAGAAATACTGTCAGGAGTTTATTGTTGGTATTGCAAATCAGCAAATAGGTCTTGTAAATGCCGCTGTCCAGATGGGCATAGATGTTTCTCAGTGCAGTTTTCACCGTGCTCTTGAAGACAGTCTTCTCGGTCTTCGGTGTCTGAAAAAGTGTTTCAACAGGGAACATCTTCTGAATACGGCTGTTATCTGTGACAGTTCTTTTTATCAGAAGCTGCTTTTTAAGTCAACTGTTATTACCAACATTAATAATCCTAAGGTTGACAAATCAAAAATGAAATGTGATTGTTCTGTTTGCAAAAAGCCGATGAAGCGTCTTAGTGACTGGAAAGTTGTTAATCAATCTTTTTCTGCAATGTTTTTCTGCAAGAATTGTGAACGTCTTGTCAAGTTTTCTATAAGATTTAAGGAATATTACGATAAAATTGATATTAGAACAAATTGTGTGGAAATGAAAAAAGAGGAAGAGCAGGAACAGGACTGATTTACGGAAGAGAGAGTAAATTGTTTATATGAGTAAACTCAAAAAAATTTTGGTGCCGGTTATATTCATTTTAATATCTGTCACAATGATCAGTTTAGGTTTTTCTGAACTGAAGTTAATTCCTGATTTTAATTTGGGAGATATTCTGAATATTCCTGCCATAAGCTTTAATCAAATTAAATCAAACTCTGAAATAATAACGGATTTGACTACACAGTACAGCGCTGTACCGATAACACGTGAAGTTCCTGACGGTGTAAATGCTGTATTTCTTGATATTAATTCAGACTATAATAAAACAGCAGCTGACGGAACAGATGCTGTTAAATATGCTGTGTATTCTGATTTTGATTTTTACAGAAATTTTATGCCCGATATATTTTTTGTAAAGCCTGACGAAAACGGTCTGTATTCAGGTCTTTATGAACCTGACGGAACTGTTTTTGATGTTTTCGGATATACGGCTTATTATGTCAGAAGCCTTGATTGTAAGTTGTTTTTGGTTGCTGATGAAGCTTTGCTCTATGATTCACTTAACCGACTTACAATGAAGAATATTGAAAAGTACATAAGCACATATAATATTGACGGTTTGTTGCTTTCTTTTGATACTATTGAGGGACAAAGCGCTTATACTGAAGCCGTGCGGTTCTTCTCAGATGAATTAAGAAAGAACTATCCCTCACTGATTTTTGGTGTTGAAGCCTCAACGGATTATACTGCATTATATGCTGATGAGTTTGTAACTGCCGTTGCGAGCGAAGAGCTTACGGATTATATTTATGTAGAAATAGATACTACTGTTTCAGATACAGAGCATCCGTTCGCCAGTGTAGCTCTGTGGTGGAATTCCTTTGCTCAATACTATGATGTTCCTCTTTATTGTGAGCATCGCGCCGACAAGGTATTTACACCTGATCCGGATTGGCAGAAAAGTGATGAAATCAGTAAACAGGTTAAGCTATTATATCCCTGTCCTTATTTTGACGGAAGTGTTTATTATTCAGGAAAGGCACTCAAAAATAAGATTTCTCTTTCACGTGAACTTGCTATTCATATAAATGATGTTGATTCAAGTAATTCGGGGAATTTTGTAATTAACTCAGTGTCGCTTAATGATAATCAGATGACTTTTGAGGGAACCGTTTCTTACAGTTATATGGAACTTTTTCTGAATAACGAAAGCGTGAAACTTGAAAAAATTCCTGTAAAGAACGAAGCTTCTGAAAATGCCGCTGATGAAACCGAGGTTCAGATTCAGAAAATTATTTTTTCCGAAAGTTTAGCTCTTCGCAAGGGAATGAATGAATTTACTTTCTTTGCTTCAGGCGGAAGTCAGACCTATTCTGTTTATAATAACATTAATAATATTCATACATATTATCCCGTTGAGAATATTTCCGCAGAAGAAAATACATCTTTTGTTTTTTATGCATCATGTCCTGAAAATTCTGCAGTTTTTGCAATTTTCAACGGTAACAGTTATCAGATGGTTGCTGACGGTTCTGTTGCTTTTGAAAATATGCCTGCAGGCTTCAGTGTTTACAGTTGTGAAATTTCAGTGGCCGAAGGTATTAGAAATAAAGAAGTTTCTCTTTTCTGCTCATATCAGGGTGAGGCTTCTTCCGTTAACTGTTTTATTGTAAATCCTTCCGGAAACTCTGTTGTTTCAAATTCAAAAACAACTGTTTTACCCTTGTCCTGCTATTCTGATAATTCACTTGGAACAGCTTTGATGTGCGAGGTTAAAACTGATAATGCAGAGCAGATAGATAAAGACAGTTTTGATACATATCAGCCTACAATGTCTTCATTATCTGCCGGCACAATAGATTATGTGAAAAGTATTGGCACTCGCGGTGGTTACGTAACTTATGACCTTGAAAGCGGAATAACCTTGTACGGTGATGATTGTATCCTTATTAATAACGGATATAAATTACCTCTTAATAACATAACTCTGAAATCTTATGAAGAAACTTCTGATAATGAGTGCAAATTCATTTTTTCTGCTGATTGGTTTTCACCTGTTGAAGTAAATTTACAGCCTTTGAATTATGCTTCGGGATATCTTAATTATGGGTTTAATATCAATGAATTCAATGCACAGTATGTTGATATTACTTTCCATCATACCGATAAAATCAGTTTTACAAGTGACCTGATTTTTTCATCGGCATCCTCCTTCATTTCTTATGAACTTTATGACAGTAGTGACGATACAATTGTTTTAAGACTTTATCTTAAAAATTACGGTGAGTTTTACGGTTTTGATATTAAGAATGAGCAAAACGGTGAAATCAGTGTTTCATTTAAGAAGAATACTAATTTCTCTGTTCAAGGTAAAACAGTTATGATTGATGCCGGTCACGGAGGCTTGTCAATGGTAGGCACTGCACTAAACGATAATAGTGTCAGTGAAGCAGAAATTACTCTCGGGATTGCTTACGGTGTGAAAAAATATCTTGAAGCTATGGGCGCAAATGTTATAATGACACGTTTATTGGATTCAAGTCTTACTCTTTCCGAACGTACATACAAATGTGAAACATTAAATCCTGATATGTTTGTAAGTATTCATTGTGACGGTGTTGATGCTGTCAGTGAAAGCGGAACACATACGTTTTATTATAAGCCTTATTCACAGCCTCTTGCTTCTGCTATACATAACCGAATGGTTGAAGCCTATAAAGCTCAGGTATATCTTCCTATTGATGCAAACTATGAAAAAATTGACAGAAAGATAAAGTATTATCCATTTTTTGTAACAAGAGTTGATAATTGCCCTTCTGTGCTTGTTGAAACGGGATTTTTAACTAATGAAATTGAAGGTCACGTTCTTGCTGATTCTTATTATCAGGATGTTTTTGCCAAGGCGATAGCTGACGGAATTGCAGATTTTTATAAGTAATTGAAAGGTAATGGTTGATTTGGCTACTGTAATTAAAAAGCAGAACAGGGAAGGAATTCATAATAATCACAGAAAAAGATTAAAGGAAAAATTCAGAGCCACCGGTCTTGCAGGATTTCACGATCATAACGTACTTGAAATGTTGTTATTTTATGCAATACCGAGGTGCGATACCAATGAATTTGCCCATCTGTTAATAAATGAGTTCGGTTCATTTAATGCAGTATTTGATGCACCGATTGAAGCACTTACCAAGGTTGACGGAATTGGTATTGAAGCCGCCACTCTGATTAAATTTATTCCTGAGTTGTTCAGATATTATGAGGCAGGAAAAGTAAAGAATATGAAAAATATTACTTCTTCCGATGATGCTGTCAAGTTTCTTTCTCCGTTTTTTACTACTAAAAAGGAAGAGATTTTTGTTGTAGTTTATCTCGACGGAAGAGGTGGTGTAATTAAGACCACTGAAATTTCTCAGGGTGCAGATGATATGGTCAAAACTGACTTCTCAATTATTATCAAACAGGCTGTTATTCTTGAAGCAAAAGGAATTTTAATTTCTCATAACCATCCTTCAGGCTTTGCCGTTCCTTCTCAAGAAGATAAGCTTCTTACAGAAAAGCTCTGTTCATTATGTAATCCCCTTGGAATTACCTTGTGTGATCACATCATTTTCAGTGAAGATGATATCTTCTGTATGTCCAAAGGTCGGAATTCCAAAAATCTTATATTTGCATTCTGATGATAATACCGCTTTTTTTTAAGAGGCGGTAAAAATTTTGTGTCGGTATAATTGCTGACACGGTGAAAATTATATGTAAAAATTGTGATTGTGAAAAAATCAGGAAAGGAGAAGATTTTATATGGAAGATATTAATGAAGTATGGAACGACTGTTATGACTACGTCAGCAGACTATGTGATATCAGACTTAAATCTTTTCCTGATGCTAAAGAGGATGTGCTTTCTGAGGTGTATATAGCTTTTTCGGAGGCTGTAAAAAACGGAAAGGAAATAGAATATCCGAAGTCGTTCTTATATAAAACGGCAAATAATCAGATAACTAAAAAATTCAATGAATTAATAAAAGAAAGAGAAAAGAATATATATACAGACTTTATCAGTGAAGAAGTATTTATTTTGCAGATAACTCCCGATATAACAGATTTGATTATTTCTGATGAAGATATTGATAATATGGCAGATGAAATAATAGCTTCGTGCACAGAAGAAGAGCAGAAGATTTTACAGATGTTTCATAAAGAAGGGAAGAGCTTTAATGAAATTGCAGAAATACTCGGAAAAACCGGAAGCTCCGTCAAGCAACAGAATTACAGGCTTTGTAAAAAAATACGACGGCGGGTTGTTGAGATTTTAGGTGAATAAAAATTTTTTATTTTTTTTGTGTTACTTTTCTGCTTTTTTTGTACTAATATAGTGAGGAGGTAAAAAGATGAATAAAGAAATATTAAAATCAGTTCTGAAAAATCTATCAGAAGAGTTTTCTTATGATGAAATAAATGCATTATTGGATGAAGAACTAAATAAAAGTGAAGATGTGATGGATACTGAGCTTATAGAGCTTTGTATTGATGCATTAAGCCGAGATAATTCAGTGGAAAAATCCGAAAATGCAAAGAACGTAATAAAGATGAATAAGAAAAGCATCGTTACCTTCAAAAAAATTCTTCTTATGGCAGCTGCCATTCTGACATTTTTTGTGCTTTCCGTCACTGTAAGCTCATATTTTTTTAATGTTGATGCAGACAGAAAGTATGTAACCGTTTTAGGCCAGAATGTTGTCTTAAATATTTCAGAGCTGAAAGGTCAGAATATATTTGAAAAGGTTGAAAATGAAGTTTACGGTGATGTATATATACCCCCAGCCTTTCTTGAGGACTCTTGCAGTCTTGAAATAATAGAAGAAACTGAGAATATGTTAAATATTGATTTTAGTTTTTCTGAGTCTGATATTTATGGGTGTATTAATATATATAAACTTATTTGGGCAAAAGATATTCTGGATAATATTCAATTTTTAATTAAAGTTGAACAGGTAAAGCAGTTGAATATTGATGGTAATGATGTGCTTATTGTGGCATTTACAGAGCCTATTGTGTATGTTTTTTATAATACGCAGAACAGTACATACAATATACAATTTCAAAATATGAGTGTTGAAGACGTTTACAATATAATAAATTGTTATAGTTGAGGATATTTGAATTATGAAAAAAATATTAGAATTAGTTTTTGTTTTTTTTATGTGTTTTACTTTACTTTTTAGTGTTGAAGCACAGGCGTATGAAACATCAGACAGACAGGAACAAGCTCTTATTCTGTCACAGAGTGAAATAGATGAAATTCTTGCAAAAGGAAACAGTTATACTGCAAATGAAAGAGCAAGCGGTCTTATTTATATGGTAAGAGTTGCGATAAATGATGATTATGTAATGTTGCAATTTGTTGGGGATATTTCGTGTGCATCGACTGTTGTAAAATGTGGATTTGAAGATATTATTGTTCAGCGCAGAGCAAGCTCTTCATCCTCATGGCAAAAATATCATCAGTTTGATGATGATATTTCAGAAGCAACTAATCATTTGACAATAAAAGCGGTTACAACAAATCCCGGATATGAGTACAGAGTTAAATGCACAGCTTATGCAAAGAAAAACATCTTATCAGTTCAGAAAGAAGTTTTATATACTAATATAATCGCTTGGTAATATAGAGAAATTCCCTATGAAATCTATGATTTTGTAGGGAATTTGTTGTTATTAAGCATTATAAAGGTGTTTACAGAAACCGATGAATATGGTAATGTAATATCAGAGATAGCTTTTGACGGAATTAAAACTCTTATCAGCGAAAGCTCAGTTTATTCCTCTGACGGAGCAAAGCTTTTATCTACAACGGACTCATCGGGAAA
>JAZNSP010000003.1:0-129005 GCA_045591285.1 Acutalibacteraceae bacterium | reverse complement strand
AAGTCTGGGAAAAAGGTAAGATAAAAAAGCCCAAACCGCCGATACACTTTTTTGACCGTTGTCTGATTTTGCCCTTGGAAACAATTACTGCAGGTACTGCAACTGTTGACGGTGCTGCAGGGGCTGATTGGTCCATTATGTATAACAATATTTTGCCGGACTATTACATAAGTGATGAAGATGCAAAAAAGCAAGGGTGGAAAAAAGGTAAGTGGCCTTCAAACTTTGTCCCCGGAAAAATGATATATAATGGCATATACAATAATTCTAACGGACATTTGCCGGATGCAGTTGGTAGAATATGGTATGAAGCAGATATTAATTATAAAACAGGACCTCGCAATTCACAAAGGATTGTTTGGTCGAGTGATGGTTTGGTATTTGTGACCTACGATCATTATCTGACTTTTTATGAAATCGTATAAGGAGCGTTGTATGAAAGTTATAGAATTAGATTTAACAGGATGCAAGTATTGGAGTGAACTTCATGCAAGAATAAGGCAAGCTTTTAATTTGCCTGAATGGTATGGAAATAATTGGGATGCATTTTGGGATATGATGCGAAGTGAATGTGATGTTGATAAGGTTATTATCAAAGGTGAGCACACTATGCCCAAGGAGTTTTCAGAAGAGCTTGCTATAATGCACGAGGTTTTAGACAGAACAATTGAGTATAACGAAAGAATAGGATATCCCCCCTTTTCCTATGAGGTTATTGATTAATGCCATATTGTATCACTTTAGACTTTACAAAATAATTTATCCTATGAAACTTTACAAAACTTTACAACACAAAAATACACCAAGATACGATAGGGTACAAAAAGTGCTGTTTCGGGGCAGAAAAGGCGGGGTAAATATGCCAAAATACAGGTGTTGTTCTGAGGTAACAACCCCATGGTTGGTATGACTGTTGCTTGTGCAGTAGCTATTGAAGAAGCAAGCAAGTAAGAATATAATTCTGTACGGATCATAAAGTAAATTTCTCCTGTTCGTTTATTCGGACAGGGGATTTTTTTGTCGAAAAGCTTTTATGTATACTCGACACAATTCGGCTTGACAAGGTAAATTAAAATTGATATAATCAAAACGAACAAATGTTCTGTGGCTTCTTGTGCATAAGGAAAATTTGTTTTTAAGGAGAAGTTATTGAGTTTAATTAAAGCTGTTTTAGATGCTGCTGCTAACGGTGAAAAATTAGCAGCTCAGCTCGGTACGAGTAAAAATTATAAGTATTGGAAAAGTATTCCCGATGAAAAACGATGCCTTGACTGTGAATCGAATCACGGTAAAGTCTGGGAAAAAGGTAAGATAAAAAAGCCCAAACCGCCGATACACTTTTTTGACCGTTGTCTGATTTTGCCCTTGGAAACAATTACTGCAGGTACTGCAACTGTTGACGGTGCTGCAGGGGCTGATTGCTCAATTTTTTATAATAACCAATTGCCTGTTAATTATATCAGTAAAACAGATGCCGAACAAAAAGGTTGGAAATCAGGTAAATGGCCATCAAACTTTGTTCCTGGGAAAATGATTGGTGGAGAAATATATAAGAATAAAGATAAACATTTACCTGATGCAGTCGGCAGAATTTGGTATGAAGCAGATATTAATTATAAAACAGGACCTCGCAATTCACAAAGGATTGTTTGGTCGAGTGATGATTTGGTATTTGTGACCTACGATCATTATCTGACTTTTTATGAAATCGTATAAGGAGAGATTTATGAAAGTTGTTGAATTAGATTTAACCGGGTGCAAGTATTGGAGTGAGCTTCACGAAAGAATAAGAAAAGCTTTTGGTTTTCCGGAATGGTATGGAAAAAATTGGAATGCATTCTGGGATTTGATGTGGAGTGAATGTGATGCTGATAAGCTTATTATAAAAGGTGAGCACACAATGCCCAAAGAATTTACTGAACAGCTTGCCTTAATGCATGAGGTTTTGGATGATACTGTAGAATTTCGCAAAGAACATAATTTCAATTCTTTCTCGTATGAGATTGTTGATTGATTCTCTATTGTTCAATTCCGGACTTTACAAAATAATCCTCACCATGAAACTTTACAAAACTTTACAACACAAAAATACACCAAGATACAATAGGGTATAAAAAGTGCTGTTTTTGGGCATGAAAAGTGGGGTAAATATGCCTTAATACAAGTAATATTTTAAGGTAACAACCCCATGGTTGGTATGACAGTTGCATGTGCTGTTGCTATTGAAGAAGCTTCCAAGTAATCGGAAGATATTCTGTACAGTAAATTCAATGAAATTTCCTCTGCTCGTTTTTCGGGCAGGGGATTTTTTGCGGTATCAGGAGCGTATTTTATTCAATTCACTTGAAGTCAGTGTGTGAGTGTGTTATATTGATGTTGTTACACAAAACAAAATACCGTACTGTCACAGAAGTCGGTGTTTTTTCGGTTTGTGCGTAGCTTTTAAATTTACGGAGGTAAAGGTAATGAAAAAAACAACAAAGCTTCTTTCGGTTTTTATTGCACTGTTTATGTTCGTTTCAGTATTTTTTGTACAAGCATCTGCCTATATTCCGGGTGATGTTGACGGTGACGGAAAAGTTTCGGCTGCCGATTCGCGACTTGCTCTCAGAGCAGGAGTCGGACTTGAAGAGCTCACCGTTGATCAGCTTACAGCCACTGACGTTATAATTGAAAACTTTTCAGAACATATTGTAAATTCAATGGATGCAAGAGAAATATTAAGAATGGCAATAGGTCTTACAGAATGTGTAACAAAAACCGTTACCTTCAGTGATGCAACAACAGACTATAACGGAAAGATAAAGCTTCAGTGTGAAGAAAAAGATAATTCTCTTATAGTTGCCCTTGTTGCTGATAAGCTGACACAGTTTAACGCATTTGATCTTAAACTTAATTTTGACAGCAGTAAATTAAGCTTTTCCAAGCTTGACAGCAGCAACAGTGATATAGTTAAATTTATTAGTCGTGGTCAATGCAGCATTCAGGCTAATGGAACAGCAGACGGAGAGGTTTTAGTTTCCGGATTTTTTGTGGAAAGCTTTGATTGTGCAGAGGATTATTCCGATGTTTTAGGTGAAAACTATAAAGTAACTGATGAAAAGGTACTTTGCTATCTGGTGTTTGAGCCTGTAGCAGATGCTGTTTCAGCCTGTGAAATTTCCTTAGAAGGAAAAATATATGTAAACGAAACATCTTTTGTTACAGTTAATTCAAGCTGTTCTTACGTAACTGAAGAAGAAACAACAGCACCTGAAGAAACAACTGTTGCTGAAGAAACAACTGTTGCTGAAGAAACAACTGCGGCAGATGAGATACCCGACGATTCGGCAGAAGAAAAGAATTTCTTTGAAAGGCTCATAGATTTATTTCATAGAATTATTGATTGGTTCAGGAATTTGTTCAGATAAATTCATATATTTCAAGGGAACGAATGAAACCGTTCCCTTTTTCTGCTTTTTTATAAACAAAATTTTATGATTTTGTTGAAATTGGTTATTGCTTATGATAAACTGTTTTTGGCAAATAAAATTAATTTTGAGGTGAAAACAAAATGCAAAAGAAATCTGTAAAAGTTTTGTCTTTTATTTTATCGGCACTTATGCTGATATCCGTTATCCCTGTTGTAGCTTCTGCCGATACAAGCGGATATTACACATATACTGTTTCAAACGGTAAGGCTACTATCACACGCGCTTCTGTGGAAATCTGCGGTGACGTAGAAATACCCGAAACTCTTGGCGGTTATCCTGTTACAAGTATTGGCGAGTATGCATTTTTTAAGTGCGAAGCTATAACAGCTGTGGAAATTCCTGACACTGTTACCAGTATAGGTGAGAAGGCATTTCGTGAATGCATTTTTCTTACAAGCGTATCATTGGGAGAAGGCTTGAAAAGCATTAATGATGAGGCTTTTGCTTTTTCTTCGCTGATTGAAATCTATATTCCTGAGAATGTTACTTTTATTTCTGATTCAGCATTTTTTGCTTGTATGTATCTGAAAAAAATAGATGTTGATCCTGAAAATCCTAATTTTTCAAACGATGGTGCAGGGGTGCTTTTTAATAAATCAAAAACAAGATTAAAACAATTTCCTGCAGGCAGCAGTTTTAATTATTATGAAATACCTTCATCTGTGAAGTATATTGAAGGCGGAGCTTTTGCTTTCTCTTCCCTCAAAGAAATAGTAATTCCTTTCGGTGTCAGAATAATCGGAAGTTGGTCATTTTTTGCATGCAGTAACCTTACCTCTATAGAAATTCCTGCAAGTGTAGCAGAAATCAAAGGATACGCATTCGGTATGTGTAATGCTCTGACTGAAATAACAATTCCTCGCAGTGTAGAATATATCGGTGCGGCAGCATTGCATAGCTGTTCTTCTCTCGGCCGTATTATAATCCTCAACCCCGAATGTAAACTTCTTAACCAAGGAGAGATTTTACCGCCAAAAGTTCCGCTTTACGGTTATGTAGGCTCGACAACAGAGCAATATGCGAAAGCTAATTCCACACCTTTCTATGAAATACATGACAGTTGCCTTCATGCGCACGTTGCTTATGTGACGGAGCCTACCTGTCAGAAAACAGGTTATACCACATACAAGTGCCATTGTGGTGATATGTATGTTTCTTCATACACTGAAATTTCAGACCACCGTGATGCTGACGGAAGTTATTCTTGTGACTGGTGCGGTAAGCTTATGAAGACAGAAGACAGTAATATAAATAACTGTTCACATATCTGTCATCAGTCAGGATTTATGGGCTTTATATGGAAGGTAATCAATTTTTTCAGTAAATTGTTTAACACAAATCCTATTTGCGAATGTGGAGCGGCACATTATTAACAGAGGGGAGCATACAATACCCAAGTAATCGGAAGATATTCTGTACAGTAAATTCAATGAAATTTCCTTTGCTCGTTTTTCGGGCAGGGGATTTTTTTTTCAAAAAAACGGAATATTGACAACTCCTTTTGTTTATAATATAATGAGTGTAAAGAAATGTTAATTTACACTATATCGTGAGGTGAAATTATGGCAACGGATTACAGAAGGCTTTGCATTGAACTGTTCGGAACAGACAATGTTGAAGAGCTGAAAAGAATTGCAGATAAGAAGAAAACAGGTCGGAAAAAGTCATTGAGTGAAAAAGATGTTCAGAAAATAATTGAAATGCAGCAGCAGGGGATTACGACCGGAGAAATTGCGGAGCATTTCGGTGTCAGCCGTCAGACGATCTCAAAATATCTTAATGCATTTCCAAAAGGGAATTACACCTTGCGTATAAATTATATGTTGAAGCAGAAGGTTTGCACCGAAATATATGTAGATTTTTTTAATGAAAAAATAAAAATCATTAACCGTACAAATGATGTTTTATTACGTGCATTCGGAAGCACAGAAAATCCCACGTGGGAGGATTTTGAATATTTTCTCAGAGAAAGATGCTTCCCCGAAGACAGAGGGAATAAAAAAGAAATTCTTAATGCCCTCGGTGTTGACCACTTTGATCCTCTACAGATTATTGAGGCAACAAAGGGAAGAATGGCAGAGGATAATCAGTATATAAATTTTGTTTACGGGGGAAGGTGCTGTTAATGTCTGAAACAAAAGTATTTGATTTCAATCCGACAAAAATGATTGCCGGCTCTTCTTCAAAAGGCAATCAGCCTAAATGGTTTGATGACGGAAGGTGGTATAAGGCTGATCACATGGGCTATGAAGCCTTGAGTGAAATTGTTGTTTCAACACTTCTCAGAAAAACGGATATCCTGAATTTTGTAACATATCAGCCTACGTTTATTGAATACGGAGAAAAAAAGACGGTAGGTTGTTACTCACAGAATTTTAAGAAGGATAATGAAGCAGTTTACACTCTTGAAAGGCTTTACCGTGCATACACAGGACAGTCGTTGGCGCAGGTTCTGAATGATTATTCTGATGTAAAGGACAGGATAAAATTTACGGTTGACTTTATAGAAAAGTACACAAAGCTTGAAAATGTCGGTGCATATCTCACGTCAATGCTTGAGCTTGATGCTTTTTTTCTTAATGAAGACAGACATACAAACAATATTGCATTTATCAGAAATGATGACACTAAAGAATTCGGCTTTTGTCCCTATTTTGATTTCGGACTTTCTCTTTTGTCAGACATAAACGATTATCCGTCTGAAACGGATATTTATGACTGTATTTCAAAAGTAAAGGCCAAGCCCTTCAGTGTGGATTTTGATTTACAGACAGATGCCGCAGAGGAGCTTTACGGTGTTCAGTTAAGGATAAGCTTTTCTGACAGCGATATTGTAACTGCGGTTGATAAGTGTAGGGAATATTATGATGAGGCTATCTGCAACCGTGTGAATAACATTCTTTTTGCAAGAAAAAACAAGTTTAAGTATCTGACGGTGTGAACTAATTTTTGTTGACAAGGTTTTTACTTTGTGATAAATATAAATTACAGACTGTTATGCTTTTTTGTTGATAATTTCACTGACGGTATTCGATAGGATGATTATTATGTTTAAGAAAATTTTAGCCGTTGTTCTGAGTGTTTCTTTGATTTTTGTATGTATGTGCCCTGTTTTTGCTTCTGCAAACGCTGAGGATAGTTTCGGGGCTTATGAAAACGTATTTATTATCGGTGTTGACGGTGTGGGAGCTGCTTTTCAGAAGGTTGATACCCCTGAGTTTGACAGAATTTTCTCTTCACGTGCCTACAGATATGATGCTAAAACCGAATACGTTACCGTTAGTGCTCAGAATTGGGGCTCAATTCTTACGGGTGTTGCCTATGACGTTCACGGGCTTACGAATGACGGCTGCTCCGTTACGCCACGTTACAGCACCGATGCAAATAACACTGTTTTCTGTTATGCAAGACAGAAATATTCTTCGGCAGAGCTGGTGTCATTCTGTAACTGGAACGCTATAAACGTCGGAATTATTGAAAGTGATATAAATGTAAATAAGATCCACGCCTATACGGACGAAGAGGTTGTTGAAGAGATAGTTGATTATATCTATGAGGGCAACAGACCTAAATTGATGTTTGTTCAGCTTGATGAGGTTGATGCCGCGGCACACAGGTACGGCGGCTTCAGTGAGATTTATTATGACAGTGTAAAGCGTGCTGATGAATATATCGGAACAATATACGATGCTTTAGTTAAGCACGACCTTATGAGAAACGGTCTTTTTATCGTTGTATCTGACCACGGTGAATCATATAACGGTCACGGCGGAACAACTGTGGAAGAAAGCACGGCGGTGGTTGCCGTTACGGGTAAATCCGTAAATAACGTTATTCTCGGTGAATCACTTCGCAACCGTGACGTTGCGGCTATTGCTCTTTATGCACTCGGCATTGAAAAGCCCGAATATATGACGGCTCAGGTGCCTGACGGACTTTTCGGCACCTGGCAGGAGGACAGCTCATTAAACGGCGAGGTGTGCGATTATTGCAAGAAGGTTCACGAAGGCTTCTTCGGCTTCTTTATCAGCTTTTTCCATAAAATATTGGCTTGGTTCTCATAAGTTAAGCTTTCCGAAAGGAAAATATTACTCTGAATATCACTGTAGAATACTACCCGAAAAGAGTTGTTTTTTCTTTTTCGGGTAGTTTTTTTGTCATATAAATAGCTGAAATTTACATATAAATATTGCATATCACTTGCATAAAGCAAGCATTTGTGATATACTATCTGTGAAAGGAAGTGTTTTTATGGCACGAACATCCAATGTTTTCGCACGAGTTGAACCCAATATAAAAGAACAGGCTGAAGCAATACTTGCAGAGCTTGGTATCCCTATGTCAAATGCCGTAGGTATGTTTTTAAGACAGGTAGTTATGCAAAGAGGTATTCCCTTTGAAATGAAGCTGCCCGCAACAACACCGCTTGCATACGGCAATCTTACCAAGGAACAGTTTGTAGCTGAAATCGGGAAAGGAATGGCGGATATTGATAACGGAAACGTTGTTTCTGCAGATGATGCGGAAAGCTATATGCGTCAGAAATTCAGCGTATGAACTGGAAAATTTCTTATACCGGGAAGGCTCTCCAAGACCTTGATGGGATTTATGAATACATCGCAAAGGTTCTCCTTGAACCTGTGATAGCACAGAAGCTCGTTACCTTGATAATGAAAGAGATAAGAGGTCTTGAAACACTCCCGATGCGTCATCACCTTTTTGATGAAGAGCCTCTTAAAAGCCAAGGTCTTCGGATAATGCCCGTGAAAAATTATCTCGTGGCATACATACCAAACGAAGCGGAACACACCGTATATATCATCAGAATAATGTACGGCGGTCGTGATATATCCAAGCAATTGAATGACATAAGTTAAAAAAATATTAAAACCCGACCTTCACAGTCGGGGATTTCTTTTTTTGAGGAGAATTTACTTCTTGTAAGTGTTTTTTGTATGTGATAATATTATCTTATAGTTTACAGTAAAATTTGTTTGCAGGGTGGATTATGGCAAAGATTACAACCACAAAAACTCATACAAGCGGTATTGCTTTAGGCGGTATCGGTGCGGGCAGCATTGAGCTTTTTCCTGACGGTGAATTTCATAGCTGGCTTATTGCAAATCAGCCGAGAATAACGAAGGTCTGCTTTGAGGATAAGGTTGATGACGGAGAGGACAGCACTGGCTCCCTTTCCTTCTGGGTTCGTGAACGTAAAAGCAACGGAAAGATAGTTGTCAGAAAGCTCGGTATGAAAACCGATGCCGATGATTTTACATACCGTATGTTTTCCTGGAATAAGCCGGTGGAAAGAATTGATTTTGACGGAAAATTCCCTGTAGCAGAGCTTGACTATAAAGACAGCGCCTTAGCCTGTAAGCTCAGTCTGAAGGCGGCTTCTCCCTTTGTGCCTCACAACAGCGACATCTCGTCAACTCCGGGATTTTATCTTGATTTTACCGTGGAAAATCCTACGGACAGTGTTCTTGACATAAGCCTTTTAGGTGCACTTGTGCCTGATGTTGCAAATAAGGAGGAGGGAAATAAAAACTCACTTCATAAGGTGGGTGAGGGTGTCGGCGTGCTTATTGAGCCTCTGAAAACTACCGACGCTCCCTCATGCGGAGAGCTTTGCTTTTCCGTAAACGGTGCCGGTGAAAAGTCTTACATTACTGCTGAAACCTACCGTTTTATGAAGGAGTTTATTGCCGATTCAGATATCGGTGTCACTCAGGAGTCCGTTGTGTTCGGCTTCAGAGAGAAGGGAAGGCTTCCCGATACCGAAATCGGCACAAAGCCCGAGGCTCTGCCCGAAAATTTATCTTCACTCACAGACAGTGAAATAGATGCTTTAATTGAAAAATACGTAAAATATCCGTATATTGCTTCAATTCTCAGCCGTATAAGATACTGTGAACCCTCTTATCCTTCTTCAAGAGAGGATAAAATTAAGTTCCTTGATTGCTGTATCAATGAGAATGACAGAAGAGGTGAGGATTTCGGCGCCTGTGCTCTTTGCTCCGAAATAAAGCTTAATCCCTATGAAAAGAAGAATATCCGCTTTATTCTCACTTGGTTCTTCCCTAATCACAAGGCTTATGACGGGGAAATAATCGGAAATTATTACGAAAATCTCTATAAGGGCGCTCTTGATGCCAACAACACCCTTGAAGAAGGCTATAACAGCATTTTTAAGTCTGCCGTTGAGTTTTCAGAGCTTCTTTATTCCACTGATTTGCCTCTTATTTATCCTGATGCATGGTCGTCAAATCTTTCACAGATTGTAAAAAGCTCCGTTTATATAAAGAACGGAAAATTCGGTCTGTGGGAAGGGCTCGGTTACTGCGGACTTCATACTACGGATATCACCTATCACGCATCCTTTTCTCTTATTAATATTTTCCCCGATTTGCAGAAAAAGCAGATGAAAATGGGTGCAGAATATCAGAGAGAGGACGGAAGAGTTCATCATAGTTTTAAACCCGATATGAGAAGCTCCGACAGCGGCTTTGACCGTGTTGATATGAATATGCAGTTCGTTCTTATGGTGCTTCGTGATTATCTTTTTACGGGCGACAGAGAGTATCTTGCATCTATGTGGGATAACGTAAGACGTGCTATGGATTCAACACAGCTTCTTGATTCGGATAATGACGGATTGCCCGATTATGATACAAAGCGAAACACCTATGATGCATGGAATTTCTCGGGAATTCCCGTGTATATTGCCGTGCTGTGGTTAGCTGCGCTTAATGCTGCCGCTGTTATTGCTGAAAGAGTAGGGGATGCGTCAAGCATCGATAAATGGAACGATTTGCTCAGTAAGGGCAAAAAATCCCTTGAAGAAAAGCTCTGGAACGGTGAATACTATAACCTCTGGAGAAATAATGACGAAACTGACGAGTCACTTATGACGGATCAGCTTGACGGCGAATGGTTCCTTCGTATGACGGGACTGGAGGGAAATATTCCCGATAGCCGTGTAGCACAGGTGCTTGATTTTATCTTCCGTCATAACTTTGATGAGGAGCAGGGACTGCTCAATGCAACCACTCCCCAAAACAGAAAAACAAGTGTAAATACCTATAAAAACTGCCAGACAATTGCTGTGTGGACAGGCATCGGCTATGCTTTTTCTGCCCTTGCGCTTTCAGTAGGACAAAAGGAAATTGCAGAAAAGGAGCTTCAGTCCATTAACGATACACAGCTTCGCTTCGGTCATTTCTGGGATCACTGGGAATGCGGACATCACTATACAAGACCTATGTCAAGCTGGACGCTTCTTCACGCAGTGGCAGGGCTTTCAGCGGATTACGAAAATAAAAGGCTTACCCTTAATCCCATAAGTAAAAACATAAGCTTCCCCGTAATTCTCCCCGATATTCTCCTGAAGGTAACCTTCACCGACGGCAAATGCGATATCAGCTGCGTAAAGGGTGATATAAGCGGCTGGGAGATAAGGGTGCCGTAAAAACGGACAGTAAAATAAAAAATAAATCCATTCAGACACGTTTTTGACTTTGTTTCAGTCAATGCGTGTCTGATTTTTTACGGTCGAGTTTTGACATTTGAGGGTCGAGTTTTGACATATTACCATATTTTTCTTCTAATATGCTATTAATATAAATAAATATGCGCGTAATTATTCAGAAGTCTATATATAAGGAGATATGAATATGAACTATATCGTTTCGGCTAATACGGATATCGGAACAGTCAAGAGTACAAATCAGGACAGCCTTTCTGTCAAGGTTATAAATACCCCTATGGGAAAAATGGCATTCGGAATACTTTGTGACGGTATGGGCGGTCTTGCCAAGGGTGAGGTGGCAAGTGCCTCAGTTATAAGAGCCTTTGACCAATGGGTATATACTCAGCTGCCTCAGCTTTGCACGGCTCAGCTTGACGGTGAAACAATCCGCTCACAGTGGGAGAAAATTCTTCTCAATCAAAATGCTACAATAAAGAATTACGGCTCAAGACACGGAGTAAGACTTGGTACAACGGCGGTAATTATTCTCATTACGGACACACAGTATTTCATTATGAACGTAGGCGACTCAAGAGCCTATGAGGTCGGACAGTCACTCAGACAGCTTACCAATGACCAGACCTTCGTTGCAAGGGAAGTGGCTCTCGGAAATATGACTCCCGAGCAGGCAGAGGTTGACGAAAGAAGAAGCGTTCTTCTTCAGTGTATCGGTGCTTCCGAAGAGGTTTATCCCGATTTCTTTACGGGTGCGGCTGTTACGGGTGCTACGTATATGCTTTGCTCAGACGGCTTCAGACACGAAATTACTCCCGCTGAGATTTTCAATGCCTTCCGTCCCGAAGCACTTATGGATGACGTTTCAATGAATAATAACACACTTGCTCTTATAGAGCTTAATAAACAGAGAAGAGAACGCGACAACATTTCAGTTGTTCTCATAAGAACATACTAAGGAGGGGAAACACAATATGCTTGAAATCGGTTCACTTGTTGACGGTAAATATAAAATTCTTAACAAAGTAGGACAAGGCGGTATGAGCGTTGTTTATCTTGCCATGAATGAAAAGGCAAATAAACAGTGGGCTGTCAAGGAGGTCCGTAAGGACGGTGTGCTTGACTTTGAATCAGTGAAGCAGGGACTTGTTGCTGAAACGGATATTCTTAAAAAGCTTAATCATCCTAACCTTCCCAGTATTATTGACGTTATTGATACTAATGATGCTTTTATCATCATTATGGACTACATACAGGGTAACTCGCTTAATAAGGCACTTGAAGAATTCGGTGCACAGCCTCAGGAGCTTGTTATCGAATGGGCAAAGCAGCTTTGTGACGTTCTCGGTTATCTTCACAGCAGAACACCTGCTATTATCTACCGAGATATGAAGCCTTCAAACGTAATGCTCAAGCCCGACGGAAATATTACTCTTATCGACTTCGGCACTGCAAGAGAATACAAGGAGAAGAACCTTGCCGATACCACCTGCCTCGGTACCGTAGGCTATGCGGCTCCCGAGCAGTTCGGCGGTATGGGACAGACAGATGCAAGAACTGATATCTACTGTCTTGGTGCAACTCTTTATCATCTTGTTACAGGTATGAACCCCTGTGAGCCTCCTTATGAGATTAAGCCTATAAGACAGATAAATCCCACGCTTTCCAGCGGACTTGAAAGAATTATTCTCAAGTGCACACAGAGAAACCCTGAGGACAGATATCAGTCCTGTGCAGAGCTTATGTATGCCCTTGAGCATTATGAAGAAATAGACGATATCCACCGTAAAAAGCAGAAAAGACAGTTAGGCTCATTTGTTGCCTGTCTTGCTCTTTCTTTGGTATTCGGCGCAACGTCACTGTGGGGATATCTCTCAGCAGAAAATAAGAAGAGCGAAAACTATGATGAAATTCTGAAAACTGCCGTTTCCACAGAGGATTATTACGAAGCAATTCTTACGGATCCTACGAGAACAGAGGCTTATTCAGAACTCAATTCAACCTTGATTCACGACTTCGTGCTTACAAAGGAAGAAGGACAGCAGCTTATAAAAATTCAGACAGGCCTTGATCAGAAAAATGCAAAGGGCTTCTCTGAAAGAGTTGACGTCTATGAAAGACTTCAGGCTGAGAATGTTGAAGGCTTCAGCGATATAAACTACGAAATAGGACAGAGCTTCCTTTTCTACTACGATATAAACGTTGACCGCGACAGATATTCCAATGCTGCAAAGTGGTTCCAGAACGCAAAGGATAAATATCCTATTGCTTCGATTTACTGTGATATTGCTTCCTGCCTTGAGCTTATAAACCAGTATAACGGCTCTAAAATCAAGCAGACAGAGCAGATGTATCAGGAATATGAAAAACTCTGGAATATGATAAACGACCTTAAAACCAAGGCTGACGAATTCAGCGGTGTTGACTCAAAGCTTCAGGTGTGGAATGAAATTAACGCTATGATAAATTCCAACGTTGCACATTTCCTTGAGGTTGCCGAAAAAGCGGAGCTTACAGCGCTTCTAAATACGATTTCCGATGAGTCAAAGGAAGTAGATCAGTCAGTGCTTCAGGAAGACGTTAAAAAGCTTCAGACAGAAATAAACGAAACGCTCAAGAAAATTGAGTCAGCACAGAAATAAAGGAGGATAAGAAAATGTCATACGATACTTTAAGATATGTTTTTATAGTTTGTCTTATCCTTGCCTGCGTTATGCTTGCGGTTGCGGTAATACTTTTCTTTGTTCTTAACATTCCCAAGGTTATAAGAGATCTCAGCGGTATTACGGCAAAGAGAGCTATTAAGGAAATAAGAGAACAGAATGAGCTCAGCGGCGATAAATCCCACAAGGTAAGCGTTGTAAACCGTGACAGAGGAAAGCTTACGGATAAGATTTCACCCTCAGGTAACATTATTCAGCGTTCACAGACTCAGATGGGGCTTGGAATTGAAACTGCAAAAATTGATTCAACACCTCCTGCACCCGAAACAAGCGTTCTCGGCAGTGAAACGAGTGTGCTTACACCTGAAACGAGCGTATTGGGAGCTGAAACAAGTGTAATTGCTCCCGAAACAAGTGTGCTCGGAAACGGTATGGAAACAAGCGTTCTTTCTTCTGTGCAGACAAACGTATCTGCAGGTGAAACCGCTGTGCTTTCAGAAAATATGCTGCCCGCAGAAGAAGCACCCGTTCAGTCAGCACCCGTTCAGGTTGCAGGCTTTAATGTAGAAATTGAGATAACTTATATTCACACAAACGAAATTATAGAAACGGGGGTAATGTAAATGAAGCAGACAAAAATTGATCTTGTTTTACTTGCAGGAGCATTTCTGAGCTTTCTCATAATGTCTGCCGCATTTCTCATAATTCCCCTTGAAAGCGAAACTCTGATCAGCGGACTTTCGGTATTTTCATTTGCGGCAGGAATAATGTTCTGGGCAACATTGGTGCTCTCAATTGTATTTCTTGTAATCCTTTCCGTAAGAAGAAAGCAGTTTTATAAGAAATACGGTCTTAAACTCAACAACGACATCAAGAGAATAGGACTTTTCTCATTTTTCAAAAATAAGGTTGCCATAGTGGTTGATATCGTGATGGTAATCTGCCTTACGGCACTTGTAACGGTATTTCTCATTAGCGGCGGTACGGAATACATCTGTTACGTTTTCATCGCTCTGTCGGTGTTTACAGTAACTATGCACTGCTTATTCAACGGAAAAATATACTTCTATGTTGATGCAAGAAGAAAAACCTTTGAAAATTCAACTAACACAAAAAAACAGGTAAAGGAGAGTAGAAGATGATAAAAACAGATTTCAAGAAATATGCAGAAAAGCTTCTTGCTTTTGCTCTTGTGTTTGCTCTTATGCTTTCCACATGGGCACCTGCACTCTCACATCCTGCCTTCGCCGCAGAAGATGGGGTATTCAGCTTTAACGGTAATGAATACGCTTCATTCGCTGAGGCTGTTCAGACTGCAACTGAAAGCGACAGTGAATATGTGGGAAATAAAGCCACACCCGAAAAAGAAATTGTGCTGACCTTGCTTAAAAATGCCGACTGCGGCTTTGACGTCGGTAATTCTACAGGCACAAAGGCACTTAATATTAAAATTGACCTTGGCGGTCACACGCTTACACTTAAACCCGCAGTCGGTTCAGCAGGTACCGTTTCAAACGGTATAAGAGTTCTGGCGTTCAGTAAGCTTACCGTTATGAACGGTACTCTTACCTGTCCCGATGCCGAAGAGGATAATATCAAGGTAGGTATTGCAAACTACGGCACTCTTATACTTGACGGTGTAACGGTAAAATCAGGCGCACTTACACAATACACGATCAACAACAGAGGCTCACTTACCTTAAAGGGAAAGACTGCTGTTGAAAACGGTAAGGCGCCTCAGTCCGATTACGGAAATAAGGATAATTTTATTGCAATAACAAACGATCCCTATACGTACTACTATCCCACTGCAAACAATGCAGTTATCAACTGTGACAGCTCATCTGTAACAGTTGGAAACGTTCAGCTTGAAACCTACGGCACAAAGGGCGGAAATATTGAGCTGAATATTTCTGACGGTACCTTCGGAGAAATCACAAAGCCCCAGACAGAAAACGGAACGGTTGAAATAAGATCCAATATCAGCGGCGGTAAATTTACAGGCGGTGTAACGGATTATATTGACAGCGATAAATACTACGTTGAGAATAACGCTGTTAAGGCAAAGCAGGAGCAATACTTCATATTCGGCAATAATATGCCTTCCGTATGGGTAGGTGAAGGCGGATATAACTGTGCAATTACCACTACCTCTTCAACTGCCGAAACTGTGTATGAAATAACGGAAGGCAGTGACCTTGCAAGTGTTGACAGCAAAACCGGTGAGGTTACCTTCAAGGGCGGAGTCGGTGTTGTTAAGGTCAAGGCTTCAAACGAGGGTGACGAAAAGTATCTTCCTGCAGAAAAAATCTGCACGATCACAATCACAAAAAGAGATTATGCCGTAACGCTCAGTGATGAAATTGTAAACGGTAACGTTGAGCTTCAGTTCAGCGATAACCTTACCTTTGATACCAAGGCTACGACTACGGAAACTAAAGAAGAAGCAAACTTCACTTACAAGGTAAGTAACAGCGAGCTTGCTGAGGTTGATGAAAACGGTGTTGTTTCAATTAAGAAGGCAGGACTTATAGTTGTTACTGTAATGCGTGCAGAAACTGATTTGTTCAACAAGCTTGAAAAATCATATACTCTGAACGTTAAAACTACCGAGCAGTCTGCTCTTGAAATTAACGTTCCCGATAAGGTTACTTATTCAACTGAGCCTCAGAAGGTAATTACCGTTAAAGGCGGCAGCGGTAACGGTGCAATTACTTACGAGGTAATAAGAGGAACGGACGTTGCAACAATTGACAGCAATACAGGTGCTCTTACCACCCTCAAGGCAGGTACTGTTACGATAAGAGTAACAAAGGAATCTGACGGCGGTTATGAAGCAAAATCTGCTGACGTAACTATCGCTATAGAAAAAGCTGACCAGAAGGACTTCGGCTTTGAAAAGTCCTCTCCCGATGCGCTTACCTGGAATGAAGAGAACAAAACCTTCATAAATCCCGTGATTAATGCAAAGGGTGAAGGTGCTCTTACTTATATGATCACTGAAGGTACAGACGTTGCCGATATAAATGCCGATACCGGTGAGCTTACTCTCAAGAAGGCAGGCACCGTAAAGGTTACTGCAACAAAGAAGGGTGACGACTGCTACAACGATGCTTCAGCTTCTTACACACTTGTTATAAATAAGGCAAAGCAGAGCTTCACCTTCACTGACGGAAATGCCGTCAATAAATACTTCGGTATCATAGAGTATAAAAATGCCGCAGCAGGTGTAACAGGTAACGGTGAGCTCAAATATGAAATAGTGGGCGAAAATAAAATCGGTGCCGCAATCGACGGTGAAGGTAAAATAACCTTCACAGACGGTGAAGAGCAGGAAGGCACTGTTACCGTTCGTGCAACAATGAAGGAAACCGAGCAGTATGAAGCGTTCTCACTTGAATATACGCTTACGCTTTCATATATTGACGTTTCATCTGTCAAGCTTTCACATATTGGTGAAACAAGCGGTATTACAGGCTGGTATATAAGCGATGTTAAAATAAAAGCTCCTAAGGGATATAAGATAAGCTATAAGAACACACTCAGCGACAATGAATGGTCTTCTGCACTTGATTATGACAAGGAAGGCAATAACTCCTTTAATGTGTATCTTATGGACGAATACGGTCATATCTCAGCTGCAATAGAGGATAAACTTAAAATAGATAAGAGCTCACCTGCTGATATTACCGTTTCTTTTGACAGCAATCCTATAACTAAGCTTATCAATAATCTTAACTATGCAATATTCAATAAGACCGGTGAGGTTAAGGTTACCGTAAAAGCCAAGGATACTGTTTCAGGTGTTGATAAAGTGATTATTTCCTACGGTGAAACTGAAAAGAATTTAACAGTCAGCACCGATTGGAACGGAAGCTATACCGCAACGGCTAAAATTCCTGCTCAGTTCCGTGACAGTATAAAGATAACTGTTATAGACGTTGCAGGAAATAAGACCGATTATGAAGACGGTAAAATTTACGTTATAGATACTGTTGCTCCCGGAATTGAGGTTAAATACCAAACAGACGGCAACAAGAATGAGCATTCAGACGGAATTCTTTACTTTAACAGTGACGTTACTGCAGAATTCGTAATTGAAGAAGTAAACTTCGACCTTGCCGATGCTCCCGTTGTTAAGATTGACGGTATGACAATCACTCTTACTTGGGAAAAGAACGAAACTGACGGTAAGTGGCACGCTTCACAGATACTAACGGCAGAGGGTAAGCACGAAATCAAGGCTACCTTCACCGATGCTTCAGGAAACGAAATGCCTGAATACACTAAGACTGTCTGTGTTGATAAAACTGCCCCTGTAATTACTGTTACGCATAATCCTTCGGATAAGGCTTCTTATGCACAGAGAACTCTTACCGTAACGGTAACTGATGCAAACTTTGATGCTTCAAAGGTAAGCTTTGCTGTAATTGCAAAGGATGCCTTCGGAGGTGACGTAAGCGTTGGCGATTACAATACCTCAGTAAAGTGGAACGGTAACGTGGCAACACTTACCTTTAACACTGATGCAATTTATACCTTTGACGTAAGCTGTGCCGATAAGGCAGGTAATACTTCTTCCGATTTCCCCGAAGAAGCATTTACCGTTGATACCACAGCACCTGTGAAGCCTGTAATAACCTACTCTGACAGTGTGCTTGAAAAGGTTATCGGAATGCTCACCTTCGGCTTCTATAAGGAAAAGGTACAGGTTACAATAACCACCTCCGATAAGACGTCGGGGATCGGAAAAATCTCATATACATTCATAAACTCTGACGGAACCACCGAAACCAAGGAGGTTACCGAAGGCTTCAGCTATAAGGGTGAAGAAACCTATATCACCTTTGATATTGATGCTCAGTTCAGAGGTACGTTAAGTGCCGTAGCTTACGATAATGCGGGTATTTCTTCCGAAGAAAACGCTGATGATAAGGTAATTGTTGCAGATACCGAAAATCCTGCTGTTACGGTTACCTATGAAAGCGACGTAACCCCCACATTTACTGATAAGGACGGAAAATACGTTGATAGCTTTGTTGTTGCAGACAGAGCATACTACAGCGGTACTGTAAAGGCAAAGATTGAGGTTACCGAAGCAAACTTCTTTGAAGGTGAGTCTTCACAGGAAGGAATTATCAATAATCTCATTATCCTTGTTACAAAGACGGATAAGCTTGGTAACGTAAGTGTAATTCAGCATCTTCCCACAGGTGCAGTAAAGAAGGATGATGCCGACGTAAGCACGGAATTTACCTGGACAGAAGCTTCTGAGGGCAAGTATTCTTATGAGATAGTGCTTACAGATGATGCTGATTACGTTATAAGCCTTGAATATGTTGACTTGTCAGAAAATAAAGCAGACGTTGAGGCTTCCGATATGGAAGGTTCTGCAGTAAAGTATTCCTCTAAGCAGATCACTGTTGATACCAAGGCTCCCCAGGTGACCGTAGAATACGAAAACGATAAGGTCGTTGAAGACGTCGGCGGCAGAAAGTATTTCTCACAGGCACAGAAGGCAGTAATTACGGTAGTTGAACATAATTTCTGTTCTGAAAGCTTCATAGCTTCAATTACGGCTTCTGACGTAAACGGAAACTCCATTGAAGAAAGCTACGTAAACGGACTTGAAGAGCTCACTTGGAGCAGTAACGGCGATACTCATACTGCAGAAATTACTTTTGAAAGAAATGCAAACTACAGCTTTACATACACCGTAAGCGACTTTGCAAAGAATGAAGCAGAAAAATATAACGGTGATTTATTCACTGTTGATACCGTTAAGCCTTCAATTGATATTTCATACAGCAAATCAACAATAGATAAGGTAATTGATGCTCTTACCTTCGGCTTCTATAAAACTGACGTAGAGGTTACCGTTACGGCTTCCGATGCCACTGCAGGTATCAGCTATATCACGTGGAAGTACGTGAAGAACGGAACAAGCGGCAAAAATGCAAATGACAGTGAAGAACTTACCGTATATGCAGACAGCACGAATACTGTTGACGGTGTATTTACTTATAAATTCAAAATTAAAGCCAATGCAAGAGGCTATATAAGTGCTACTGCATTTGACCGTTCAGGTAATAACTCTCTTAAAAAGGACAGCGGAAAAATCAACGTTGTAGATGATATTTCACCTGTAATCAACGTAACCTATTCTGCAGAAAATACCGATACTCTTCTTCAGTACACAAAGGCTGGAAATACGGTTGACGATTTTACTCTGGCTGACACTGCTTACTATAACGGTAAGGTAAATGCCACAATTACAATCAACGAAGCAAACTTCTTTGAAGGAATTGAAACAGACGAGGGTGAAATTATCCACGCCGTCGGTATTAAGCTTGTTAAGACTGATGACGAAGGAAAAACCACAGCAACCGAATATCTTCCCGAGGGTGCAAAGAAGAAGTTTGAAACCGAAATTACAGTTCCGATTACATGGAAAACTGAAGGGGATATTCACTCAGTTGTAATTCCTTATGAGGCTGACGGTGATTATAAGCTTTATATCGATTATTCAGACTTCTCAGAAAACGGTGCCGATATTTCAGGTAATGACGGAATTATCGTCACAACAAGCTACGAGTCAAAGACCGTAACCGTTGATAAGACTGCTCCCGAGATAACTGTTGTTGCTAAGAATGAGGACGTAAAGAACACCTACGGCGAAAGAGATTATTTTAATAATACACAGACTCTTGAAATTACCGTAAAAGAACATAACTTCCGTGCTTCTGACTTTGTTGCAACAGTAACTGCAAAGGACGGTGACGGTAACGCTGTTTCCGTAGTGAATTTTGCTGATTATCTTTCAGATAAGAACAGTTGGAAAGCAGTTGACGGAGAAAAGAATACATACAGAGCAACTGTAGATTTTACTGCTGATGCAAATTACACCTTTGATTATGAGTTTTCAGACCTTGCTCAGAACAAGAGTGCTGAATATACTGCGGCAGAGTTTACCGTTGACGTGACGCCCCCCGCAGAACCTGTTATCACATACAGTGAGCATACTGACGTTATAAGTAAGGTTATTGAAGCGCTCACTCTCGGCTACTATTTCTATAAGGAAGAGGTAAAGGTAACAATAACTGCAGCAGATGAAACCTCAGGTGTTGACGTTATTACATGGGGCTTTATCAAGGATAAGTATGCTGTGGCAGGTAAAGAGGACGATATAAATAATTCTGAAAAACGTACTGACGGAAAGACAAATGACAGCATAAACTTTACAATTCCGGCTGAAGCTAAGGGATATATTGAAGCTGTTGTAACTGACCGTTCAGGCAACACCTCTGAAAAGAAGGATGAAGACAAAATCATTGTTGCCGATACGTTAAGTCCTGAAATTAAAGTAAACTACAGCTTCAAAGACGGTACGGTTGTAAGCCTTTATGACGGTGATAAAGAGCCTGTTACTGAAATGACGGATGCTTCTCAGATAGTGTTCTCAGATGACGTTACGGCAGAAATCACGATAACGGAAGAAAACTTCTTTGAGGGTGATGCACTTTCAGAGGGCGGCGTTGTCCATAACGTAGGCATCAAGCTTACTAAGACCGATAATGACGGAAAAGAAACTGTTTATGAATATCTTCCCTTCGGTGCTGCAGGAATTTACGGCACAGATAACAAGGTTAATTTCAATTGGACTACAGTAGGAAACGAGCATTCATTTGCAATTTCCTATGACGATGCAGACGGAGCAGATTACGTTCTCAGCATAGAATACGTTGATTATTCTGAAAACGAAGCCAAAATCAACTCTTCTTATGAGAAAATCGACGCAACTGCATCTTACACGTCAAAGACGGTTACTGTTGATAAGGTAACTCCCGTAATAAGCGTTAATTATCAGAACAAAAACGTTATCCGTGAAATTGACGGCAGAAAGTATTTCGATGGCGTACAGACAGCAGTAATTACTGTAGAAGAGCACAACTTCCGTGCAGAAGACTTTATTGCGGAATTTGAGGCAGTAAACGTAAGCGGAGAAGCTGTTGAAACTGAAAATTACACAGAATATCTTTCTTCCGCTAAAAACTGGATAACACAGGGCAATACTCATACCGCAACAATTACGTTCAGTAATGATGCAAACTATACCTTCGATTATATGTATTCCGATATGGCGGGATATTACGGTGAAGAATATGAAAAGGACGTATTTACCGTAGATACAACTGCTCCCGTATTCTCAGAGCCCGCAATTACTTATGAAGAAAAGGTTATAGAAAAGATATTCTCTGCTCTTACCTTAGGTTTCTTCAAGGCAAAGGCAGTTGTAACGGTAGAAGTAAGCGACGACACCTCAGGTATCTATAATATAATATGTAATTATATAAAGCAGGGTAACGTAAGCTCTGTAAATAAGGATAATTTCGAGGTTCCCTTCGAGTATAAGGATATTACGTTCTCTGAGGATAAGAAAACTGCTACTGTTTCCTTTGAGGTTGAAGCATCTGCAAGAGGTCATATTGAGGCTGTTGCCTTTGACAGAGCAGATAATTCTTCCGATAAATCAGATGATAAGTATATTGTTGTTGTAGATGACAAGGCACCCGAAATTGATATTACCTACGTTGCAAATGACGGTACAACAAAGGTGCAGTACGTTGATGAAGACCTTAATACAGTAGGCTCCTTCAATGAAGCGGCAGCGGCATACTTCAACGGCGGCGTTACTGCAATAATCAAAATCAATGAAGCAAACTTCTTTGAGGGCGAAGAGCTCAAAGACAGCAGCATTATCAATGAAGTTACAGTCAGGGTAGAAAAGACCGATGACAAGGGTAACGTTACGGTATATGAATATCTGCCCGAAGCACTCAATATGGGTGAAAAGGACAGAGTTATCAGCTGGACTAAGGCAGAGGGTACTGACGAATATACTTCATCGGGAATTGCTCTCACAGAGGATGCTGATTATAAGCTTACCGTTATATATCAGGACTTCTCAGAAAATGAGGCAGTTATCAGCGGCACAGACGGTGTTAAAAATCAGAATAAGACTTACTCGTCAAAGCAGATTACCGTTGATACAACAGCTCCCCAGGTTGAAATTACTTATGATAACAACGACGTAATTCAGAGCCTTGACGGCAGAGATTACTTCAATAAAGAGAGAACTGCAACCGTTAAGGTAACTGAGCACAACTTCCGTGCAGACGATTTTGACGTTATTTTCACGGCTCTTGACGTAACACTCAAGAATAACGAAAATACAGAGGATTTCGTTGCACGTCTTCACGACAGAACCAAGTGGACTTCTGTTGGTGACGTTCATACTGCAACAATTGACTTCACTGAAGATGCAAACTACACCTTCGATTACACTTATGAGGACCTTTCATATAACGAATGTGCCGATTACAACGAAGATGTGTTTGCGGTTGATAAGAAGGCTCCCGAAAATATAAATATTACTTATTCCGACAGCCTTCTTCAGAAACTGATTTCTCTCGTTTCTTTCCGTTACTATAAGGAACAGGTAAAGGTAACAATTTCCGTTCAGGATATGACAACACCTGTTGATGAAATAGTATGGACGTACAACAAGCAGGCTTCTTCAAGTGATATCAATACAGAAACCTATTCAAAAACCGTAGGTAGAGAGGATATTACGTACTCTGATGATAATAAGACTGCAACAATAAGCTTCTTTATTGATGCTCAGATGCGCGGTCACATCAGCGCAGTAATTTCTGACCGCTCAAAGAACTCTTCAAGCGTAAGTAAAGACAGTGAAATGCTTGTTGCAGATACCGTTTCACCCACAAGAACCGTTGAATACACTCCTGAAAGAGTTATGGATGCAAAAACTCTTCTTGACGTTGAAGTATTCGGTGAAGGTGACGACGTAATTCTTTATTACACCTCATCAGCAAAGGTTACCTTCAGAATTAATGAAGCAAACTTCTACAGCGAGGACGTTGTAATAAAGGTAAACGGCAAAGAGGTTAAGCCTACTGACTGGACTCAGAACGGTGATGAGTGGACAGGAAGTATAGTGATTGCAGAGGAAGGCGACTTCATTGTAACCGCTTCTTATACCGACCGTTCAACAAACAAGATGGTTGATTATACCTCACAGAAAATTGCAATTGACAGCACCGCACCCGTTATCGACGTTAAGTACGATAATAACGATGCTCTCAATGAAAATAATTACAAGGCTGACAGAAAGGCTACAATTACCGTAACAGAGCATAACTTCCGTGCTGATGATATCAAGGTAACGGTAACTGCAGCTGATATAGAAGGAAAAGAAATAGAAATTCCCGATTACAGTGCATATCTTTCTGACAGAAGCAGCTGGAAAACAGTCGGTGACGTTCACACTGCGGAAATTCTTTATTCAGCTGATGCAAGATATACCTTCCATATTGAATACGCTGACCTTATAGGTAATAAGGCAGAGGACTTCACAAAGGAAAGCTTCATAGTTGACCATAAGGCTCCCGCAGACGTTGAAATTTCTTATAGCTCTGCAGTTCTTGATAAGGTTATTGAAGCACTCAGCTTCGGCTTCTATAAGGCTCCCGTAACGGTTACTCTTTCAGCTGATGATATTACTTCAGGCGTTGACTACTTTGTATATAACTTCACAAAGCAGGCGGGTACAGGGGATATCAACAAGGAAAGCGAAGAAGTAAAGGTTACAACCGATAAGATAAGCTATAAGAATAACGGAAGATATGCTTCCTACAGCTTCACTATTCCCGCTGAAGCAAGAGGTTATATTTCCGTAACTGCAACGGACAAGGCAGGAAATACCAACGGAAAGTCCGACAGCAATAAGATACTTGTTGTTGACAGCATTTCTCCCGAAATTGAAATTACTTATACTCCCGACAGTGAAAATACCCTCGTTCAGTTCGTTGACTCAGCAAAGAAAACTGTCGAAGATTTCGCTTCCTCCGTAAACGCCTTCTATAACGGCAACGTAACGGCAACAATCGTTGTTACGGAAGAAAACTTTATGGAAGGAAAGAACAGCGAGGACGGAATTATTCATAAGCTCGGTATCAAGCTTACAAGAACCGATGATGAAGGAAATGTTACTGTTACCGAATATAAGCCCGCTTCTTCAAAGGCTTTATATGAAGGTGCACAGCAGGAAGCAATCGAATGGACCACAACAGGCGACCGCCACGAAGCTTCAATCAATTACGCTCTTGACGGTGATTACGTGCTTGAGGTTGAATACGTTGATTATTCTTCAAATTCTGCTGAAATTTCTTCAAATGACGGTAATAAGACCGCTAAGAGCTATAAGTCAAAGACAGTGACTGTTGATAAGACTGCTCCCGAAATAAGTGTCAGCTATTCAAATACTGACGTTAAGAATGAAATAGGCGGCAGAAAGTATTTTGATGCCGTTCAGACCGCAACTATCAAGGTTAAGGAGCATAACTTCAGAGCTGCTGACTTTGCCGCAGCTGTTACGGCACTTGACGTGACCGGTGCAAACATAGCTGTTGAGGATTTCAGGGCTACACTTTCCTCAGACAGTGCATGGACTAAGGAAAATAACGTATATACGGCAGTTATTAAATATACGGTTGATGCAAACTATACCTTCGGCTATACCTACTCTGACCTTGCGCTTAATAAGGCAGAGGACTATAACGGCGACGTATTTACCGTTGATAAGACTGCTCCCGAAAATCTCACTGTTTCCTACAGCACAAGTGTTCTTGACAGAATTCTTGAGTCAATCACCTTCGGCTACTATAACGCTCAGATGACGGTTACCGTAACTGCTGATGATATTACTTCAGGTGTGCTTCGCTTCGCTTACAGCTACATCAAGAGTGACGGCGTGAGTGAAGTAAATGCAGAGCTTATAAAGGAAATTGTTGAAGAAGCAAGCGGAAATATTTCCTATGAAGGAAAGACCGCAACAATGAGCTTCACAATTCCCAAGCTTCTTCTTAAAAATGATAATCAGTTCAACGGTACCGTAAGCTTTACGGCCTTTGACAGAGCAGAAAACAATACGGATATGGACGACAGCAGAAGAGTTGTTGTGGATAGCATCAAGCCCACTGCAACAATTACTTACAATGCACCCGTGCAGACGGCAAATTCCATTTCCTATTATGCAGGTGATATTAACGCAAAAATTGTTATCAACGAAGCAAACTTCTACAGTGAAGACGTTACGGTAACTGTCACTAAGGACGGCGCAAATTATCCCGTAAGCGTTCAGTGGACAGATGACAGCGTGGATATTCATACAGGTGTGTTCACTCTCAGTGAGGACGGCGACTACATAGTAAAGATTGAATATAAGGACCGTTCAGATAATGAGATGGATACTTATGAATCAAACCGCCTGACTCTTGATACAAAGCTTCCGTCAGTTCATGTATCAAATATCAAAAACAATTCCGCAAATAAGGATGAGGTTTATTCCTTCACCCTTACTGCAAACGACATTAATATTGATGCTTCAAGCTTCACTCCCGTGCTCAGAGCAACCGTAAGAAACGAAGACGGCTCTTATGAAACAAAGACATTAAGCCTTGGCTCTATGAATACGGTAAAAGCAGGTGAAACCTACAGCTTTACCGTAAACAATCTTGAAGAGGATGCTGTTTATACACTTTCATGTGTAGTCAGGGATATGTCAGGAAATACTTATAATTCCGTAGCTCTTGATGACGGAAGTACGCTTAGTGAAGTATATTTCTCAATTAACCGTGACGGTTCAACCTTCCATACTGATAAGAGCACAGAAAAGGTTCTTTCAGATTACTATGTGAAGGAGGTTGCAGAGGATATTGTTATTGAGGAAATAAATGTTGATCCCATTGAAAGCTACCGTCTTACTCTCAACGGAAAAGAGCTTACAGAGGGAACGGACTTTACAGTAGAGCGTACCTCCAACAGCGGTGAATGGAGTAAGATAAGCTACATCGTCAATAAGGAGCTCTTCACAGAAGAGGGTGAATACAGCATAGTTGTTGAGTCTGTTGACAAGACTCAGACAGTTGTATTCAGTGACGTTAAGGAGCTCAGTGTCCGTTTCGTTGTTGATAAAACTGCTCCCGTGCTTACAATAAGCGGACTTGAAAGTGAAGGCAGATATCAGGTGACTGAACAGACGGTAACCCTTATCCCCACTGATGACGGCGGACGTCTTTACAGCCTTAAAATCACTGTTCTTGACTCTAAGGGACAGCCTCTTATGAGTGAAGCAGATGAGGATATAAGCGTAAGATTTGATATGGAAGGCGAAGAATTCCTTAGCTATCTTGACGAAAATGACGGTGTCGTTACCTTCACGGTTCCTCAGGGACTTGAAAATCAGGTTCACATCGTATGCACAGACTGTGCAGTCGGTGCAGACGGCAATACAAATCATTATGATGAAACCTTTACCAAGGTAACTGTTTCAGAAAGCGGACTTATTATTTACTATGCAAATAAGCCCTTGTTCTACGGCTCAATTGCAGGTGTTGTCCTCACAACAGGACTTATAGTATTCCTTATAATCTATAAAAAGCGTAAGTCTGACAAATAATTAATATGAAAAACGGTCATTCCGTTTAATGTCTGACCGTTTTTCCTTTGTTTTTTGAAGAAATGATTTAACTTGATCCCGCACTTTTTCATTCAAATACCCTTTCAGTTCAAGGAAGGAGGCTTTCCTTCCTTGAGCCTTGCTTTTCAACGTTTTTTTGAGGAGATTTATTCTATGTATGAAATATTTGTTTGTGATGACGATGCAAACATAACGGAGTTTCTTAAATTTTTTATTATGAAGCACTTCGGAGAGGATATCCGAGTGCTTACTATGAACAGAATTCAGGAATTGTTCGGTATGATAGATATCTATGAAAGAGTTCCCGATATTCTTATTATGGACATCAATCTTAAAGACGGCAACGGAATAGATGCCGTAAAGACCATTCAGGAAAAATACCCCAAGCTCAAGGTGATTTACCTTACGGGAGTTATTAACTATGCTACGGCTATTTTTGATACTAATCCTGCATATTTTCTGTTGAAGCCCATAAATGAAAATAATCTCAGTAAAGCAATTTCCAAGGTTATCGGCGAAATAGAAGATGATAAGGGTGACAGTATTGTTATAAAAACCAGCGGCTCTGAAATCCTTCTTTTCAGAAGAGATATAATCTATATAGAAAGTCAGGGCAGAAAGGTTATTATTCATAATTCAACCGGTTCAAAAAACGAAATTTACGAAAAAATGGATACAATTCAGGAACAGCTCGGAAGTGATTTTGTCAGAAGTCATAAGAGCTTTCTGATTAATATGAAATATATAGTCGAAAGAACAAACAAGGAGTTTATTCTTTCTGACGGAACGGTTTTGCCGATAAGCAAGCCTAATCTTAAAGACGCAAAAATGAAATTTATTTCTTATCTTGGAGAAATGTAATGTTTCGGATTTTATGTGATTTTTCCGTAATCCTGTTCTTGTCCTTCATTTGCGGAGTACAGTTTCAGGAGGTACTTGAAGCAAAATTCAATAAAAAAATACAGCTCACACTTTTTTGTTTGTTAAGTATTCTTCCTGCTGTGCTTTTTCATTCATTTTCACCTCTGCATTTGGTATATCTTGCTGCTGTAAACAGCTTGTATGTCTTTACCTGTTTCAGAAATGATTGGCAAAAGAAGCTTCAGACGCTTACAGTAAATTTTTTCAGTATTTTCTTCAGTATAACAAGCTCGGCGGCATTGTATATTTATGTAATGAATGCCGAAAATTTCAGACTTTTGGGCAGCTCCATAAATGAACATCTTTCTATGTGGTTTGTTTGCCTTATGATTTTTTCTGTTTTATCAATTCTTGTATCAATGATTATGAGAAAGGTCAAAAAGTTTGAGTTTATTTATACGGGAATTGTACTTTTATCTATAGCACTCTGCTTTTTCTCCTGTCTTGCCGCATTCTTTACTCCTTCGCATTCAGACGATATAAAAGCAAAAGTATGGCTGCTTTTTGCAATGGGTGCCTGCGTGGTCATTAATACAGAACTTACCGTTATTCCTTCAATTCTGTGGCAGAAAATTGAGCATAAGACGAATATAGATTACGGTAACGATCTTAGTAATATGGAATTCAATTACTATAAGATGTCCTTGGAAAATGACCGTAAGCTGAAAGCACTCAGACACGATATTGCAAATCACATTCAGACTGTATATTTTCTTCTTGAAAACGGTGAAAACAGACGCGGTCTTGAAATGCTCAATAAGCTCAAGGAGGAATATTCTCTCGTAAACCAGATGGTTTATTGTGAAAATCCCGTTGTAAATATAATTCTGTCCAACAAAAAAAGGGAAGCGGAAGAAAAGGGAATAGATATTCACATAAGAATAAAGGACAGCTTCAGCAATATTCCCGTTACGGATTTTGACCTTTCCACTATAATCAGCAATCTTGTGGATAATGCTATAAGAGGCTGTATTGTAAGTGAGCAGTCAAAGCCGCGCCTTGTAGTAGAAATGCTTCAGAAGAATAATTATTTTGTTATAAGAATTCTCAATTCCTGTAAAATCGGTATGTCAATTGATAATACCGACAGAATTGATACCACAAAAACCGACGGCAGTATTCACGGCATAGGAATGCCTATGGTTTCAAGAATTGTAAAGAAATATAAGGGTGACTTCGTTGTTGCGGCTCAGAACGGCATTTTTACCGCAACTGTAGTTATGTCTATGAAATAAAACACCTTTTTCGGAGGCGTAATATATGAACATTAATCAGGTCTGGCCTGAATGGAACGAGGACTGTGTCCTTGGTGAAGGCTCCTTTGGTAAGGTTTTCAGAGCAAAAAGAGTGGAGTTCGGAAGAACCTTCTATTCTGCAATAAAGGTTCTGAGTGTTCCTAAAAATCAGCAGGAAATACGCTTTGCAAGATCTCAGGGAATGAATGATGCTGAAATTTATTCCTATTTTCAGAGTCTTGTGGGAAATCTTCTTAATGAAATCACCCTTATGGACAATCTCAAGGGTGCTAAAAACATTGTGGGCATTGAAGACTATAAGATTATTGAAAGACAAGGGGAAATAGGCTGGGATATTTTTATCCGAATGGAGCTTCTTTCTCCCTTTGATAATTTTGTTTCAAATCCCAATTTTTCTCAGTGCGATGTGTTAAAGCTTGGTGTGGATATATGTACCGCACTTGAAAACTGCGAGCAGAATAATATTGTTCACAGAGATATAAAGCCTGATAATATTTTCGTTTCACGCTTTGGTGAATATAAACTGGGTGACTTCGGTATTGCAAGAAGGCTTGAGACCTCTCAGGCTAATCTTTCAAAAAAGGGTACCCTTAATTATATGGCACCCGAAATATATAAAAGTGAAGAGTACGGTCCGAATGTGGATATTTATTCATTGGGATTGGTGTTATATACACTTCTTAACAATAACAGAGTGCCCTTCCTTCCCCCTTATCCTCAGCCTATTACATATAAAGACAATGAAGAGGCGCTTTATCACAGGCTTTCAGGCAGTATTATGGCACCTCCTTGTAACGCTAATCACTCTCTCGGTGCCGTAATCTTAAAGGCTTGTGCATATAATCCCTATGAAAGATACCGCACGGCAACGGAATTCAAGAATGCGCTTATCAATGAATGGACTCTTATTCAGCAGTCGGGCTTTAATCCGCCTATTGGTATTCAGGGCTCAACGGCAAGTGTGAGCAGCGTTCAGAAAGAAAGAACCACCAATGATATGACTGCAAACGGCCGTATTGTAATGGATGAATATTCCCGTCCCGCAACTGATTTCGGTTCTTCTGAAGATTTTAATAATCTGAATAATTATTCACAGAATGTGGATAACAGCATATATTCGGGCAACGGCAGTATGGGTATGCCCGGAGTTTACGGAAAATCAAAATTCAGTAAGCTTGCACATATTGCAGCTATTCCGCTGAGTGCTGCGGCAATTGTTTTTGCGCTGATTTGTACAGGTCGTTTTCAGGGAATGGCTATGGGTATTCTCAGCTGTGTTTCTGTTATTATGACGGCGGCGGCAGTTCTTTTAGGCGGCAGCAATAAAAAGGCAGTTGGAATGGGTACCGTTTCTCTCTCTCTTCCGTTAATTCTTCCCTCCGGTGCAGAGCTCTTTACACGGCTTCAGGAAGGTTTTCCCGTTGATGCTGTTATAACACTTGTGGCAGGGCTGTTTTTGCTGTTTTCAGGTATAGTTCTTCTTACACAGAAGGAGGCAAAATTCGGCGGCTCTCTGTGTTTTTACGGCACACTTATTCAATTAGTGTATGACATATATCTTATTGCTGTTACGAAGGCTTCACCCGATTTCAGCCATCTGATTTTATTGCCTCTTGCTCTCAGTGTATTTATGTGGGCTTCGGGTTACGACAGAGAAGCCGATATTTCGGGAATTAAGAAGGTGCTTCACCTTATTGCCTATATTCCCGGTGCTATTGCTCTCGTTACTGCGGTGATTTTGTCTGCAGGCTTTATCAGAAGCTGATAAGAGGTGACGGAAATGAGTATTTTTTTCAGCTCTGCCTGTGCTTGCTTCATAGGCTGCGGCAGAGAAAATAATGAGGATAATTTTTATTTCAATAAAAAGTGTCTTCCTGTCATAAATAGCGGAACTGACAGTGAGCTTACTTTTTCGGGAAATACCGACGGCTATTGTCTGTTTGCTGTTTTTGACGGACTCGGAGGAGAAAAAGCAGGAGAAAAAGCGGCATACCGTGCAAGTGAAGCCTTTTCTCAGGAATATGATTTAATTGACAGAGATATCGTAAAGGGCAAGGAGTTCTTTCTTCGTGCATGTGAAAAGGCACATAAAGGGGTTAAAGAAATAAGCCGTGAAGAAAAAGGCACTGTAGGCTCTACCGTGGCTTCACTGTTATTTTTCGGTGACTCGGTTGTTTCGTGCAACGTGGGTGATTCGAGAATATACAGAATTCGTGACAGAAAAATGATGATGATTTCTGAGGACCACACGGATGCGGGGATAATCAGTGCTCTCGGTATCAATAAACGGCCTGAGCTTCTGCAGTTTTTAGGTGCCGACGAAAAAGAAATACAGCTTGATCCGTTTATTACAAAGGGTAATATCCTGTCGGGAGATACTTATATACTCTGTTCCGACGGTGTTTCCGACGTGCTTTCCCACGACGGACTTTATAATGCCGTAAAGGATAAGGATGCCCTTTTGGCAGTAAAATCCGTAATCAATGAAGTGCAAAAGAAAAACGGCGGCGATAATGCCACCGTAGTTGTCATAAATTTTAAGTGAGAGGAGATTTTTCTATGTCAGCGGATGTTGCACAGGACCTTGTTGCAAAAATCAAAAAAATAGTTACCGACCGTCTGCCCCTCAGTCAGCTTACCAATGAGGAGCTTACCACTGAAATTGAAAAAATTGTGGAGGAGGAAACAAGGGACAGATATTATCCCATTTACGTTAAGGTAAATCTTGTCCAACAGGTATATAGCTCCATAAGAGGCTTCGGTATTCTTGACTCAATTATAAGTGACGACAGCATTACTGAAGTTATGATAAACGGTCACGAAAATATTTTCATAGAAAAATCAGGCCGGCTTACAAAACTTAATGAAACCTTTGAAAGCCAGAAAAGACTTGAGGATATTATTCAGCGTATAGTAGGTGTTGCGGGACGAGAGGTAAATCAGGCAAATCCGATATGCGATACCCGTCTTCCCGACGGCTCCCGAGTAAACGTGGTTCTTCCACCGATTTCACTTTCAGGACCTATTATCACTATCCGAAAGTTCTCAAAAACTCCCATGACTATTGAAAAGCTCATAGAATACGGCTCGATCACAAGAGAAATAGCTGATAAATTAGAGTTACTCGTTAAGGCAAAATACAATATCTTTATAAGCGGCGGTACGGGCTCAGGTAAAACCACCTTCCTTAATGCTCTTTCAAATTATATTCCCAAGGACGAGCGTGTTATTACCATAGAGGACTCCGCAGAGCTTCAGATCAAGGGTGTTCAGAACCTTGTAAGTCTTGAAACGAGAAATGCCAACGCTTCAGGTGCGGGTGAAGTCAACATAAGAGATCTTATCAAGTCTTCTCTTAGAATGCGACCTGAAAGAATTGTTGTCGGTGAAGTCAGAGGCGGTGAAGCGCTTGATATGCTTCAGGCTATGAACACAGGTCACGACGGCTCACTTTCAACAGGTCACGCAAACTCAACGGAGGATATGCTTTCCCGACTTGAAACTATGGTTCTTCAGGGTGCGGCAGGTCTTCCTCTTGATGCGATAAGACAGCAGATAGGCTCAGCAATTGACATAATTATTCACCTTTCCAGACTTCGTGATAAATCGAGAAAAACAATGGAAATCACTGAGGTTGTAGGTTATGAAAACGGCAGAATAAAGCTTAATCCTCTTTATGTTTTCGAGGAAGATGAATATTCAACACTTGATAGGGTTTCAGGCTCACTTGTGAGAACCGAAAATCCCCTTGTCAATGATTTTAAGCTGAAGCTTTCAGGTATCAAGACAGAAATATAGTTTGTTTTTGTCATATTAAGGTCGAGTTTTGACATTGTGTGTAAAATTTTGGTAGTTATATTATAATTTTTATATATTATTTATTAAAATTCAGTTTCTTTGCTTAAGAAAGGGGTTATCAGGCAGATGAAAATAAAACTTGCCATGCTTGAAGCAGACTCTGCTTATCTTCACAGAGTTGTGAATATGTTCAATACGAAATTTGCAGATGAGCTTGAGATATATTCCTTCACAGACGTGATAGGTGCTATGGACTGTCTTGAAGAGAAGAAAATTGACGTTTTTCTTGCCAGTGAGGGCTTCAGGATAGACTTCAACCACATTCCCAAAAGATGCGGCTTTGCATATCTTGTTGACAGCCTTGATATCAATTCCATAGACGGCAAGAAGGCTATATGTAAGTTCCAGAAGGGTGAGCTTATCTATAAGCAGATAATGAGTATTTATTCAGAGCACGTTCCCAATATTACGGGAATGCCCGTCAATGAAAACGGTGCTATGAAGACTATTGTTTTCTGTTCTCCCTGCGGAGGCGTTGGTACTTCAACAGCGGCAGCGGCAGCGGCAATTGCACTTACAAATGCCGGTCACAGAGTATTGTATCTTAACTGTGAAATTTACGGCGATGCGGATATGTTCTTCTCCTGTGACGGACAGTTTGATTTCAGTGATGTAATATATGCCGTGAAGAGCAATAAGACAAACCGTGCTATGAAGCTTCAGAGTACGATAAAGCAGGATCCCACAGGTGTTTATTTTTATTCATCGGTAAGAATTCCCCTTGATATGATGGAGATGGGGCTTGAGGATTATCAGGTTCTTCAGAATGAGCTTAAAATGCTCGGCTGTTATGATTATGTAATTCTTGATATGCCCTTCCCCCGTAAGCAGAAGGATTTCGACCTGTTCAATCTCTGTAATTCAATCGTTATTGTTACAGACTCAGGTGACGTGAACCGCGCAAAGATGAACAAGGCTTATACAGGACTTCAGGTGCTTGACTCTCAGGCAGAGTTTTCTGTTCTTCCGAGAATATGGGTTC
Organism: Acutalibacteraceae bacterium; assembly: GCA_045591285.1. Taxonomy (GTDB): domain Bacteria; phylum Bacillota; class Clostridia; order Oscillospirales; family Acutalibacteraceae; genus RUG806. The sequence continues at coordinate 94,805 of JAZNSP010000003.1, read as the reverse complement.
TTCACAATAAGGTGGGTACAAATGAATTTTTCCAGTCAGAGCTTCGTTCTCTCGGAACAATCCCCATTTATCAGAGCATTTCTGCAAATCAGATGGCAAGACAGCTGTCACTTGCAACAGGCATTTTTGAGCAGTTAATATGAAGGGAAGGTAACTATTATGGCTAAGAAGAAAAATCAGGTTGATGAGCCCTTATATGAAATTTCCGGCACCAACAGACAGGTGCTCAACTATAAGACTTATAAATTTTCAGTAACGGAAAAAATTCTCTATGCTTTGGCTGCATTTATTGCAGGTGCCGCAGTTGCATATCTTTTCTACGGCGGTATAGGAAAGGACGCTTACGGCAATCCCACAACCCTTACTCACGTTCTCAATATCGTGATTATGGCAGTTATAGGCTTTGTGACGGCAGTTCTCTTCCTTCCCATAAGAAGAAAGCAGATAATTGAGCAGAGAAAGAAGAAGCTCAGAAGACAGTTTATTGACCTTCTCGACTCTCTTGCAACTTCTATTTCCGCAGGTAAAAACGTGCCTGATGCATTTATTGCCGCAAAGGAAGACCTGCTCGTTCAGTATCAGCCCGATGCCTTCATCGTTGAAGAGGTTGATAACATAATCAGCGGTATCAGGAATAACGTTGATGTAGGCAGTATGCTTCTTAATTTCGGTGAAAGAAGCGGTATTCAGGATATAAGAACCTTCGGCAGAGTTTTTGAAACAGCCTATTCAAAGGGTGCAAATCTCAAAGACGTTATCCGTAACTGCCACGTTATTCTCAGCAATAAATGTGAAATTGAAGGCGAAATAGAAACAAAGGTTGCTTCAACAAAAAATGAGCAGAATATTATGATCATTATGCCCATTATTCTTATTGCAATGTTAAAGCTTACAGGTGATGATTTTGCAAAGAACTTCACAACTCCCTCAGGAATTCTCTGCACAACGATTGCTGTTGTGGCTTTCGTAGGTGCATACTTCCTCGGAAGAAAGATTTTGACGATAGAGGTGTAAAAGGATGATAGTTAATATAGTTTTACTTGTTATTTCTCTGGTATCGGGTATAGCTTTTGTTGCTCTTCTTCTCACCTCAGGTGAATTTGAAGAATACATAAAGCCTCTTGATAAAAAGCAGTTTATGCTTCCTGAAGTTTATGGAGTTGGCTTCAAAATTCTTAAAATCAGCAAGTTTGAATTCAAATCAAGCGGTGCAAATCAGCTTCGTGAAAATGCATCAATTCTCTACGGTGAAAGATATGCCGACTATTATATGAGAGTTTTCTATGCTCAGAGAATAAGCCTTACCTTCCTTATTTTTGCATTGTTTACGGCTCTCAGCTGTCTTATAGAAGGAAGCAGCGATAAGCTTCTTATCTTCGGACTCGGTGTAATTGTAAGTGCTTCGATTTTCTATTACCTGACAACGCTTCCCGCAACAAGAGTTAAGGAAAGAAGCCGTCAGTTTATGCTTGAATTCCCCAATGCAGTTTCAACGATTGCTCTTCTCGTTAATTCAGGTATGATTTTAAGAGAGGCGTGGAGAGAGGTTTCTCTTTCTAATGACAGCGAATTATATCTCGAAATGAGAAAGGTAAATGAAGATATCGACAACGGTATTTCTGAAATGGATGCTCTATTCAGCTTCGGAAGCCGCTGTGTTACTCCCGAAATAAAGAAGTTCACAGCCTTCGTGGTTCAGGGACTTGAAAAGGGAAGCCGCGATCTTGCTATGGCATTACAAAATCAGACAAACGAATTATGGGAAGTTAAAAAGCAGAACACACTCAAGCAGGGCGAGCTTGCTTCAAATAAGCTTATGATTCCCCTTATGGTTATGTTTATCGGTATTCTCGTAATGGTTATGGGACCTATTATGACAAATCTCGGTCTGTAAGAGAAAATTCTCTTCTGATATAAAAAACTAAAAGAAGGAGGTTAACACAATGCAGAATTTAATCAGCATGTTAGTTCTTCAGGGACTTATCGTTAAGGAGAAGGCAAGAGCTGTTCTTACAAATGAACGCGGTGAAGCTAACCTTATCGCTATTATCCTTGTTCTTGCTATCGTAATTGCTCTCGCTATTATTTTCAGAGGCGCAATTAAGGATTTGTTTGACAGCATCTGGGGTACATTCGAAGGTGATGTTAATCAGGCAGTAAACAACTACTAATAAACTGAAAGACCTGCCGCTGCGGCGGCAGGTCAGAAAAACAGTTAGGAGTCAAACCTAATGATTTACATATTGTTTGCCGTAATTGCAGTTTTGTCAACGGCTGTGATTGCTATAACGGCTGCCCGTAAGGGTGTAGTTGATTTCGGCGGAAAAATAAAGCTTTATAAGCCTTGTGATGAAGCCGTTGTTCCTTTTAAGAACGTTCCATTGATTTTGATTATAACAGTCTGCTTCGCATTGGCACTTGCTGTGCAGATTTTATTGTATAAAAATACCGAAGCTGTTGCTTTTATAAAGCTTTACGGTTTGTTTGTGATTGTTATGTGTGCCGCAGTGATAGACTCAAAAAGAAGAATAATCCCCAATATACTGATAATTGCAGGATTTATTTTCAGGGCGGGAATTTATGTTTATGAATTCATCACTGCAGATGATATAAAGGCAGTTATTGTAAATGACCTTATAGGCTTTGCTATAGGCTTCGTTTTCTTAGGTCTTGTATCAATTATTTCAAAAGGAGCCTTAGGCTTCGGAGATGCAAAGCTTTTCGGTGTAATAGGAGTGCTCAGCGGATCATTTTGCACCTACAGCACTCTGCTTATAAGCCTTATAGTGTCGCTTATTGTATCTCTTATAAATATTCTGATCAGAAAAAAGGATCGGAAAACAGCATTTCCCTTTGGTCCGTGTATTGCGGCAGGATATATAATTTCAGTTCTTTTGACAAGCTATTGAGAAGAGGGGTTCATCAGTATGAAAAACAGTAATAATAAGGTATTAATAATTATCGGAATTGTTCTTATGAACATTCTTGTTGTATTTATGGTTGCTCAGTCCTTTATGGGCAAGACCAGTGAATATGATGAAGCACTTATTGCCGCAAGAGCATACGTGGAAAAGGACCTTTGCTCAAAGGCTATGGAAAAATATGAGGATGCGGTTGAACTTGAGGATAATCTCGACCTCAGACTTGAAATGATATCAGTTTTTGAAAAAGGACTGGACAGCGGTGAATTTACACAGGCTCACACTATATTCAGTGAAATCGAAGATGCTGTAGAAGTATTCAGAAATGAGCCGGCAATTTATGAAGCCGCCTGTGAGCTTCTTATTAAATACGAAAAGTATGATGACTGTGCAGAGCTTCTTATGCAGGCAAGAGATCTTTACGTTACAAGTGAAAAGGTTGAAGAGCTTCGTGAACAGATAAGATATAAGTATAAAAAGCATTATTCAGTATTTGATGACGTTCTTCCCACGTTTGACGGAATGATAACAGCTGTCAAGGATGAAAAGTATTCATTCCTTACAGATGAAGCCGCTTCCTCACTTGATGCAGGCTATATTTACGGAAGCTCCTTCTCAGAAGGCTATGCATTCGTAAAGACACTCAATGCAGACGGTACTGAAAGAGGCTTTGTTATTGATAAAAACGGTCAGCGTCAGTTCTATATAGAGGGTGCCGAAAGTGCATCAGGCTTCGGCCGTGCCGTAAATCAGGAGGGTGAGCAGTATATCATTCTCACCTGTAAGGTCGGAGAAGCATATAAATTCTACAATGTAAACGGCGAACAGATTTTTGATGAATATGCTTATGCAGGAAGATTCAGAAACAATGCCGGCGCTGTTAAGACAGCAGACGGAAAGTGGTCAATAATTGACGGAACAGGTGCCGTTATCGGCGGTAAGACCTTCGAGGACGTTATTCTCAATGAATTTGAGGAATGTGCCGCAAAGGGTATTATAATTGCCAAGGAAAACGGCAAGTATCATCTTTATGATAACTCACTTAATCAGATAGGTGACTTCAGCTGTGACGGCGCAAAGTCCTTCGTTGACGAATACGCCGCATTTATGGACGGCGACAGCTGGGGCTTTGTAGGCACTGACGGAACAGTTCTTATTGAAGCACAGTATGAGGATGCAAAATCCTTCTCAAATGCTATCGGTGCTGTAAAGGTAGAAGAGGGCTGGACATACATAAATGCATCAAATGAAATCGTAACAGAAGATATCTTTGAGGATGCAGGCTACCTTAACGATAAGGGTATCTGCTTTGTTAAGAATAACGGAAGCTGGTCATATTTCATAATGTATTATACCGGCAAATAATGTGAGGTGACAAAAATGAAAAACAGGAGAGAGAACGGTGAAGTTGTAATTGAAGCATCAATAGTCGTTACTGTTGCTTTGATGTTCATTACGGTAATGCTTTATATCGGCATAGCCCTTTATCAGCAGACAATGCTCACCGCTGTTGCAAACCAGACTGCAACTGAAATCGCTCAGGTTTATTCCAATAACTTGAAGGATGTATTCACGGGTTATGTTGATACAGACGGAGTTTATGAGTCATTTTCCATCAGTAATGCCAAGGACGATGCTTACGTTTTGGCTCTTGAAAATAAGGCAGATGCACTTGCAAAATTCAAGGTTCGTTCCCTTAGTATTATTAAACCCGAAATAAGTGAGGTTGAGGTTCAGCTTGTAAGCAAGCCCAACGAGCTTCTTAAAAGTCAGATAATCGTTACTATTAAGGATAAATATAATATTCCCCTTGCCGCTCTTTTTTCTGACGGTGATACGGGACTCCAGTTTACCGTAAGCGGCAGAGCAGACTGTGTTGATATTATCGAATACGTAAACGGTGTTGATGCAATAGGCGATCCCGAAAATTCCAATATCGAAGAATTTTCCGAAACCTGTACGGTTTTATTTATTGCTGACAGAAGCGTCGGAAAAGCAGTGGCTTCGGTTCAGGTTGAAAAGGGGCTTTCAATTGCTTCATCAGTAAAATATACAAGCTCTGTTATGCCTGTTGATCCCAGAAGCGATACAAAAACGTTTTCACACTGGGTAACGGAAAGTAATTCCCGCTTCCTTGCAACTACCACAGTTACAAGTGATATGATAGTTTACGGTGCTTGGAAGTGTAACGTAACTCTTGATGCAACTGAAGGAAGCTTCTCATCAGGAAAAACACAGACTCTTACCGTAAACGAAGGTCAGAGAGTGAATTTCCCCATGCCCACAAGAAGCGGTTATGCTTTTGACGGCTGGTTTACCGAGAAAAACGGCGGCGGCTCTTTATATCGCTCCAACGATACCCCCGTCACAGGCCACATCACCCTTTATGCAAAGTGGAGATGTACTCATACTATGAAGCTTGTAAGCACAGACAGAGGAACCTGTGTAAAGGATAATGTTCAGCATTATAAATGTGAAAGATGTCCTTATACAGAGGACAAGAATAACGGCAGAGGCGACCATAACTTTGTTGCAACAGGTGTTACGGGCGACAGATGCTATAACAGATATTACGTAAAATCCTGCACTTACTGCGGTCAGCAAAGACAGGGTGATTATGCCGGCAACGGTAAGCATACCTATGAAATATCAAGTGAATCCAACGGCAGATGTAATGTTCCGCACGGTGTCAACGGTTTCAGATGCTCTTCTCAGGGTGTAGGTGCAGACGGACTTTACAAAAAATGCGGAACTTCCACTGCAAATCATTTCACATGCAAGTGGTGCGGCAGTCACTATATTTACTACAAGAACGGTTATAGTACCTGTGTAATGCGTTGCGGTACACACGGTCAGTATTTCCAGATAACCGGTTGCGGATACGGCGGAATTTATAAATAAAAAGGAGGAAATAAAGCTATGAAGATTAAAATAATTATCGGTGTTGCAGTAGTGTTAGTCATCGGTATTCTCTGTGCGCTTTTCCTTCCGAAATTAATAAATTCCGATAAACCCGAAGCTACAACCACAGATGAAGAAATATTAACAGAAGAAGCCGAAACCACGGTTTATGATATAAAGGACGGAAGACAGATACTTTATGTTAAAAGCTTTGATGAAGCAAATGCCGTTATCAAGGAAAACAAGTGGAAGTCGGAAGAAATTGATTACGACTTTATGTATTTAGTTGAAAATGCAGAAATTGCAGGAAATAAATATAACGTATATTTAACTCCCTCAGAGGAAAACGGAGAGTTAATGACCTTATCCGTTGATACGTTTCTTTTCCCCGATGACTATAAAAAGGATGATTATACCCCCAAAACTCACAGCGGTGAGGAAGTAAAGGCAGAAATCAGAAAATTCCTTGATATGATCGAAACGGTTTACGGTGTAGAAATCGAAAACAGATTTACTATAGTTTCAAACGATAACAATATTCTTGATAACGATGCGGCGGCTTCTTATGAAGCAATATGGAAGGGTGAAGCAATGTTCGATTTTCTCCTTCAGGATGCCGACGGTTATTATCTCTCACTTCACAGCGGTCAAAGTGAAGAGGGAGCAACATATCTTACATTTGTAAAATATCTCACAGAGTCACTCTATGACGGAAGCTATGCAAACGTAATTGTTCACAACTATTAAGCAAAGGAGAAAAAGAATGATGCTTCTTAAAAAATCATCAGGTGTAATCACAGTTCTGGTCGCTTTTTTGCTTACGGGTATTTTATCCCTGGGAACAATGGTGCTTGAAGCAGGTCGTTTGCAGGTTGCAAGAACACAGCTTACAGATGCGAATTTAAGCGCCGCCACGTCAATGATAGCTTCTTATGACCAGATTTTATATGACAGATACGGACTTCTTGCAATTGATGATGAAAAATTCACAGTTGACAGATGCCGTGATTATCTTGATTTTAATTCCGACAGTGCCGCAGGCTATGCCGCAAGTAATCTCGGAAGAATATACGATATTATAGGAACAGACGTAAAGAGTATGTATAATCTTACGTATCCGTCTATCCTTAAAAGACAGGTGCTTTCAAGAGCAAAATATCACGTCGTTCCTCTTGATTATTCCTTAAATCAGAATAACGCGCTTTTTGTTTTTGAAGAATATCGGACAAAGGCAGATGCCGTTATTGATTATATAAACGGTGCCGCTACAGGCTATGCCGGTATGGGAAGCACTGCAGACGTTCCCGCTGAAATGCTTTCTGCTTTACAGGCTTTAAGCGAAACCTTCCGCCCCTTAAAAACCTATGATGAGGGATATAAGGTAACACTTAACGGTTCTTCCGTTTCCGCTCTTCCTTCTTCTACAGGTACTGTTGAAAGCAATATCCCCGCAGGAGATGAAGCAGAGATAAATGCGGCAGTATCAAAGGTTACCTCTGTTCTCGGCGGTGAAGGTAACGTGCTTATTCCGGGAAATGCACAGCAGTACAGTGAAACTGACGTTGCTTATAATTACTCGCTCGTTTCCTCACTTGTCAATAAGGGGGCAGACAGCGGTATATTAAGCTCCGATCCCCGAGGCCTTGTATCTGCGGCATTAGAAGCTGTAAAGGCGGCTGATAATGCAATAGGCGTTCTTTCACACGACCTTGACGGTAACAGCCTTATAAATTTATATGCAGTTGAATATTTTCCCTGCAGAAACTACGGTGTTGACGGATATAGCGGCCCTGCCAAAGACGGTGCTGCTTCAGGTGCTGATATAAACTTTTCAGCGGCTGCCGTTGAATATATCTTCGGTGCAAACTCCTCTGAAACAGAAAATCAGACAATTGCTTATAACTATATAATCGCAACAAGATTTATAAATAATCTTTTCCTTACAATAACAAATTCCCCTTCATTTGATGCTTCAAACACAACAAACGTTGCGGCTCACGTGTTATGGGCATATTATGAGTCATTTGCAGATGCGGAATTATTAGCTAAGTATAACGCAACAGTTCCCTTTGAAAAATATGCTCTTATGTTCCCCATAGATAACCCCTCTGCTGTTGCAGGTGCATTTGCATCAAAGGATTTCTTTATGGGTATAACACAGCTTGGTGTTTATAACGGAAGTGAATTTGTAATTGCAGGTGCAGACAAAACCAATTACAGAGATGCTCTCAATATGGCTTTATGGATGGTTCCCAATTCCAAAAAGCTTACAAGAATGGCAGACCTCGTACAGCTTGAAATGAGATACCGTCAGCGTTACGTTACAAACGAAAGCGTTGATTTCCTTATGAGCGAAATGGATACCTACTGCAGAGTAAAAACGGATGCGGCTCTTAATTCTGCCCTTCCCGTTATATCTGTAGGCGGTGAAGGCTCAACTCCCGACGGAACAACATTTTACAGCATTAAGTATGTGGGATATTAAGGATGGATAGTATGAAGAAAAATGAACGAGGCATTTTGACTATAGAAGCCTCATTGGTATTGACATTTTTAATAATGTTCGTATTGTTTATTTTCAGCTTTGCACGTGTTTATCAGGCGCAGAGTGTGGTAAGTCATGCTGTCATTCAGACTGCAGATGCAATAGCACTTGAATCATATCTCAGAGAAACTGCATTCGAGGGCAGTATCAGTGACGTTCTTGAAAGTGCAAATAAGGTAACAGGCTCAACCTCTCTCAGTGAGGATAGCTTTGAAAGCCTCAGAAGTGCAGACTTGCCCAAGCTTGCCCGTGAAAAATTCATCGTTGCAATAGCAAAAAATCAGGCTGAAACTGAGGCAAAGCTTCAGAAGCTTGGTATCAAGGACGGTATTGCGGGAATTGACTTTACCGAATGTCAGATGGACCTTAAAAATGACGACGTTATCGTTGCCGTATCATATACCATAAAGATGCAGTTTGCTGTTCTCGGTTATGATGAAATTAAGGTTACAAAGTCAGCAAAGGCAAAAACCTTCGGTGAAATTCTTTTTCAGGTTTCAACAAGTGTAAATAAGCCCGGTTGGGGTACAACAAACGGTGATACCAAGGTAACCTACGGCTCTAACGTAACAATCACCGCAAATGCCAACTACGGCTATAAATTCGTAAAGTGGAGCGACGGCTCAACAGAGCCAACAAGAACAGTCAACGTAACTGACGCCCAGCATTACGAGGCAATATTTGAAAAGGATAAATTCGGTGTAAACCTTTCAACTTCAGTAAAGTATGATACTTCTGTGAAGGACAGAGGCTTCAATCATACCAATTACGGCTCAGTTTCAGGTGCGGGAACATATCTGTATCTTGACACCGTAACTATAACCGCAACTCCCACAGAGCATTACGTTTTCTCAGGCTGGGACGATAACGGTGACGGAAGAATTGATAACACGAATGCTACAAGACAGATAACTGTTGATAAGACATATTCCTTAAAGGCTATTTTCGTGCCTAAGAAATATACTATAACGGTAAACGTCAACAATAATCAGTTCGGCACAGCTTCTGTTCAGCAGGGAAGTAAAAGCGGTAGCAGTATCAGCGTTGAATACGGAAGCTCTGTAAAGCTTGCCGCTTCAAGCAAGGATACCATTCTGTATAAATTCACAGGCTGGACTCACGGTGTTTCCTCTGCAACAACAAATGCCAGAGTTACGGGGGCAAAAACCTATACTGCTAACTTTGAACGTAATACCTATACCGTAAATTTCTATAACGGAACAACTTATTTAGCTTCCGCTACAGCAATCGTAAATACATCAATAAACGGCTCAAGAGCTTACCTTTCCACAGGTATGCCCGGCAACCCCTCCATGAGCGGTGCTCATTTTGACGGCTGGAGATATAATGGCAATACATTTACCGGTGATACTAAAGTAAAAGGTAATATCAATGTTTATGCTGCTTGGTACTGTAAGGTTACGCTTAACGGTAACGGCGGTAATGATGCAGGTGAACACAAGGTTTCAAAGGGCGGAAGCTTCAACTTCTCAGCTCATTCCACACACAGAAACGGTCACAACTTTACCGGTTGGTATAACGGTAACAGATATGACGGTTGGGTTACAATAAATAGTGACATCACGGTTTATGCTTCATGGGCATGCCGCCACGCTGATGACAACGGCGCATCATGGTATCAGCCCATATCAGGTTCTGCAACCCTTTCATGTTCAGGAAGCACAATTACATACAGATGTTGGAACTGTGGACATCAGTATTCTGTACACGGAAGCGGTGCTTGTGATGATGATGCTCGATGCGGTAAGGCAGGACATCATGACTGGGGTAGTTATATCGGACCGTTTGGTTGTTATGCACCCGGATATGCTACTTCTCATGGATGGAGATATTTTGAATGTCAGACTTGTACAGGTTGTGGAAAAATTATAGATCCTGTGGATTATAAAAAGGTTGGTACGGTATCTGATGTGCAGTGGTGCTTTAACTATGGTCATGAGAAACGTGCTAATGCAGATAGAGTAAATACACATTCACATTGATTTGGGGTAACATTATGAAAAAAATAATAATTATTGTAGCCGCTGTTCTTGCTGTTGTGGCTTGTGTTGCAGTAGTATTTTTTGCAATCAATAAAACTTCAGATAATGTGTCAGCAGGGAATAACGAAGAAAATACATCACAGGCAGAGCTTTCATTCGTAGATAAGCTTTTCAATATTTCAAATGTCAGTGAATATGAGGAATTTGTTAAGGATATTGAACTGGAAAATTCAATTAATGAAGAAAATACGATTGCTTCAATTTTAAATGTCGAATTTTTATATTCCGAGCACAGTACAGCTACTTTTGAATTTGACGTTAGTGGAAATGTAAATGTTACACATATTTATGTGAATCTTTATGAATTCTATACTTCAGTTGAACTGTCATCGGAAAATGAAGTTGTTGAGCTTGAAGAGCTTACAGCAGAGGAAATAAAACACGGCATATTAGCAATGCTCAGAGTATGGTGTGAGTCATTTGGATGTACTTTGCCTGATAATGTTTATATTTTCACTTTTGACGGCAAAGTTGTAAATATCAATGACGAAGGTGCTGTAGATATTCTTAAACAAGAATCAAGCTTCCTCAGATTTGCAATAAGAGATAGTGAAGGCTATTACTGGGAAACTGATATAAGAGAAAGTAACGGAACCTACAAGGCAACTGTGACTAAGTATTTCGACCGTGAAACTACAGCAGGATATTATGCAAATATTTCTCTTTCGGGCACATTCGGTGAGCCTGTTGAAATAACAGAATATCCCGAAGAAAGTGAAAGCTTGGCAGAGGATATTAATTTTGAAGAAGCAGACGAAACTTCAGCTGATGAAGTAATTGAAGAAGCACTTGAAGAAATAACAGAAGATTTAACAGAAACTGAAACAGAGTAAAGGAGAAAAGGCAAATGAATTTCACATTTGAAACACAGGGCGCTATAACTTATCTTGTTTGCGAACTGGATGCTTTTGAGCAGATTGACGGTCTTACCCTTGGTATGCTCACAAATAATCACATTTTCGGACTTGCTCCGATGCTTTATACAGAAATGAACGGAGCGAGATACCTTAAGTACAATATCTCCGCAAAGCTTACTGCAGATCAGTTCTTTGCAGGCTCAATCAGTAAGGACAGACTTCTTACAGCGCTTCAGAACATTGTAAATGCACTCTGCTCTGCTGACGAATATATGATAGACCAGAGCTGCTTCTCCCTTGCATCTGAGCACGTTTTCATTAATGTTTCAAGCTGTGAGGTTGCGCTTATCTGTATTCCTGTAGCTGCAAATAAAGACTTTAATTTGGAGATTTGCGAGCTTTTCGGAAAGATCCTCAATTCCGTTCAGGTTTCACCCTCTGAGCAGGGCTACGTTTCAGGTCTTCTTGACTACGTAAACGACAGTATGTCCTTCAATATTTACGGACTTCGTGACCTTATAACGAAATATCAGTCCTCTGCTGTTGCACCTTCTATGAATGCACAGGTAAATATTGCACCTCAGATTAACAATTCCGCAATTAATTTTGACTCAACAATTTCAATTGATGATATGCCGGGTATAATGGGCGGAAATTCACCTCAGAGTAATCCTGTTATGCAGGGCGGAAATAATTTTGTGGGTATGACAGGCGGTATGGCAGGAATGAATCCCGTACAGACACCCGTACAGACACCCGTACAGGCACCTGTTCAGCCCCCTATACAGCCTCCTGTATATACACCTCCTCAGCCTCCTGTTCAGACACCCGTTCAGCCTCCCGTATATACTCCTCCGCAGCCTCCCGTTCAGGCACCTGTTCAGAAGGCTCCCGATTTCGGTTCTCCTATCCCCGTTAATAACGGAATTTTCACTTCTCCTACGGCTCAGCCTGTAAATATTCCCGCAGCTGCACCTGCTCCCACTTCTGCTCCCGCAAAGGCAGGTCCCGGATTTGCTATCCCCGGTCAGCCTGTAGGTGCTGTTCAGGAAGATGACGGCAAAAAGAAGAAGAAAGAGAAAAAGGAAAAGAAGGAAAAGGCTCCCAAGGCTGAAAAGCAGCCTAAAGTCACCGAAAGTGCAAACGGCGAGAAGAAAATGTCCTTTATGAACCTTATGGCTCATTATAATAAAGAAAATGCGGCTATCTATAAAGCACAGAAGGAAGCCGCAAAGCAAGAAAAGGCAAATGCAAAGGAATCAGCAAACGTTCCTCAGCAGCCTCCCGTTCAGAACGGCTTCAATCCTATGGGAATGAATCAGGGAATGACAGGAAACAGTATGACCGGCGGCTTCCAGGGTGGAATGAACCCCAATCCCATTCAGCCTCTCCCTGTTCAGAGCAGCTTCAATGAAACAACGGTTCTCAGTAATTTCGGCGGCGAAACCACAGTGCTCAGCGGTAACGCTCCCATAAGTGAGCCTGCTCTCATAAGAGTAAAAACAGGTGAAAGAATTGCCATAAACAAGCCCGTTTTCCGTATCGGTAAGGAAAAGAGCTACGTGGACTACTTCATAGGCGACAACACCGCCATAAGCCGCAGCCACGCCAACATCCACTGCGAAAACGGCGAATATTTCGTTGAAGACACCAACTCAACCAACCATACTTACGTAAACGGAAATATAGTGGTAAGTAACGTAAAAACCAAGATAGCAAACGGCGATAAAGTAAGACTCGCCAACGAGGATTTCATATTCTCCTGCTGAACATAAATAAAAGATTATGTGTAAAAACGGTTTTTGTCATTTTAAGGTCCGTTTTTATCAAAAATGAGATTTTATGTGGAATTTTTGCTATTTTGTAATTAAGAAAAGAGTGAGCAAAGATGATTGTTAATCTTATTAAGTCGGAGCAGATGTTCAGTCTTACTCTTCCTGAGAAGAAAAAAGGACAGTATTGGCTTACAGATATTGATGAAAAAGGTAAACACCGTAAGCTTATCAGTATTGAAGCTATAAATAACGTCTGGACCGTTAAAAGTAACAAATATGTTTCTGTACTTGATGCATCAAACAGACCTGTTGAAACATCTGTTCTTCAACCTTCAACCTTTCTGAGCCTCAGATATTATAATTCAAATGAACGGATTATAGTCTATGCTGAGGATATGGACATATCAAGACAGACCTTTACAAAAATTGTATTGCGCGGTGCCGATCATATTTTTATCGGTAGAAACAGTGAGAATAATCTGTATTTTTCCAGTAAATTTGTATCCGGAAAACACGCACAGCTTACTTTTGACGGAAAAAATTGGACTATTGCAGATCTTAATAGCACAAACGGTACTTATGTAAATGGCAAAAGAGTGCAGAATGCTTCTCTTAGTGCCGGTGATATGATATATATTATGGGACTCAAAATAGTTATCGGATATAACTATTTTGCTGTGAATAATCCCGACGGTTTATTAAAGCTACAGTCAAACAATCTTACTTTATACAAACCTCAGATTGCCGATGTAGAAGTTAAGGATATTGAACTTCCTGAAACAGAGCATTTTTATCGTTCTCCTCGTTTTTACAGAGAAATTGAGCAAGGTGAAATAAAGATAGATCCGCCTCCTCAGATGGAAAAGCTCGAAACTGTTCCTCTTGCGCTTATGCTTGGTCCGTCACTTACAATGGCAATGACATCAATGACTACCGGTATTTTCAGTGTTGTTAATGTTGTGAATAACGGCGGCGAATTTACTCAGGCTATCCCTTCATTGATGATGGCGGCAAGTATGCTTGCAGGCTCACTTCTCTGGCCCGTACTTACAAAGCGATATGAGAAAAAACAGAAGATATTAAACGAGAAAAAGCGTCAGACGAAATATCTTCAGTATCTCGACGAGATTCGTGATGAAATAAAGCGTAAGTGCAAGGAGCAGAGTGATATTCTGCATGAAAATCTTGTATCTCCCGATGAGTGTGCCACAAGAATATTCAATGAGAAAACAAATCTCTGGGAACGGGCAACAAGCCATAACGATTTTCTTACTATGCGTCTCGGATTAGGTAATATTCCCCTTTCTGCGGAGATTTCTTGTCCTGAAAAGAAGTTCACCATGCAGGAGGACAATCTTCAGGATGCAATGCTTTCTCTTGGAAATGAGCCCAAGGTTTTACAGGCAGTTCCTATTTCAGTATCTCTCGTAAAGGATTTTATCTCCGGTATTTATGGTGGAGCTTCAGAGAGAGCAGGTCTTGTCAGAAGTATGCTTATTCAGATGATAGCTTTACACAGCTATGATGAGCTTAAACTTATGATAATTGACAAGAATGAAAACGGCGAATGGGATTTTATTAAGTTTATTCCTCATTTCTGGGATAATGAAAAAACAATCAGATTTTTCGCAACAAATGAGGATGAGGTTAAAGAGCTTTCAGTATTTATCGATAAAAATATCGTTTCCCGTTTAGACAAGGCAAAACAGGAGGATGAGGTAATTCTTCCGCATTATGTTATCATTGTAAATGATAAGAAGCTGGGAGAAAAATGTGAAGCTCTTGATGCACTTCTTAAATTCAGAAATGAAAAGGCATTCAGTCTTGTATATGTATCAGAGGCTCTCAAGGATCTTCCTAAGGAAACAAAAACGGTTATATATGCAAACGGTAATAATTCCTGTGTTTTTGACCGCGAGGATACAAGCGGAAAGACAGTAAGCTTTATTGCTGACAGCTTCAATTCAGCTGCATTTGCACATGTTTCCGAAAAAATAGCAAATATACAGCTTGACCTTTCAGAGTCAAGATTTACTCTTCCGAATATGATAACCTTTATGGAAATGTTCGGAGTAGGTAAGATAGAGCATCTTAACTCTCTTACACGATGGAGAGAAAATAATCCGACAAAGACACTTCAGACTCCTGTCGGTGTTGATTCCTACGGCGGAATATTCAATCTTGACCTTCATGAAAAATTCCATGGTCCCCACGGACTTGTGGCAGGTATGACAGGTTCAGGTAAATCAGAATTTATTATTACATATATTTTATCCCTTGCTGTAAACTATCATCCCGATGAAGTTGCTTTTATACTTATAGACTATAAGGGCGGCGGACTTACAGGTGCTTTTGAGGATGAGGAAAGGGGTATAAAGCTTCCTCATCTTTCCGGTACCATAACAAACCTTGACGGTGCTGCTGTCAAGCGTTCTCTGATATCAATTCAGAGTGAGCTCAGAAGAAGACAAGCTATCTTCAATGAAGCAAGAAGAGTTTCCAATGAAGGCACTATGGATATTTATAAATATCAGCAGCTTTACAGAGATAAGGTTGTAAGTGAGCCTGTTCCGCATTTATTTATTATTTCTGACGAGTTTGCCGAGCTCAAAACTCAGCAGCCTGAATTTATGGAACAGCTCATAAGTACAGCACGTATCGGACGAAGCCTCGGTGTGCATCTTATTCTTGCAACACAGAAGCCCAGCGGTGTTGTTGATGATCAGATATGGAGTAACAGTAAGTTCAGGGTATGTCTTAAAGTTCAAGAAAAGGCAGACAGTCAGGATATGATCAAGTGTCCCGATGCTGCTGAACTTTCCCAAACAGGTAGATTTTACCTTCAGGTCGGCTTCAATGAGCTTTTCGCTCTCGGTCAGTCTGCATGGTGCGGTGCTGAATACATACCCTCGGAAAATGTAGAGAAATCCGTTGATAACAGTATTCAGATTGTTGACAATCTCGGCAGAGTTATGATGAATATGAAGCCCTTAAAGAAGACGGTCAGTTCAGGCAGTAAGATAAAGCAGATTGTTTCAATTGTTAAATATCTTTCGGATCTTGCAAACGAAGAGCATATAAGTGTAAGGCCCTTATGGCTTCCGCCTATTCCTTCAAGAATATTTGTTGATGAACTTGAAGCAAAATACGGTGTTACTTCTTCGGGAACTGTACTTGATCCCATTGTGGGTGAGTATGATGATCCCTTCAATCAGAAGCAGAATGTTCTTACAATGCCTTTTTCACAGGAAGGAAACTGTCTTATTTACGGATCAACGGGTAACGGTAAGACAACAATGCTTACAACAATCTGTTATTCGCTTCTTAAAAATCACACTGCAGAAACACTTAATCTTTATATTCTTGATTACGGCTCAGAAACACTCAGAGTATTTGAAAAGGCACCTCAGGTTGGCGGTGTTATGGTTTCTTCGGATGTTGAAAAGACAGTTAATTTCTTCAAGATGCTTCAGAAGGAAATTGAAATCAGAAGAAATCTCTTCTCTGAATATGGCGGAGATTATATGAGCTATTGTAAGAACAGCGGAAAGATTGTTCCTAATATAGTCGTTCTTGTAAATAACTACGCAGGCTTTGCAGAGCAGTATGAGGAACTCTCAGATGTGTTTGCAAATATCTCAAGAGATGGTGTGAAGTACGGTATTTATTTTGCAGTTACAGCAAGTAATACAAATGCCGTAAGATATGTTGTTGCACAGAACTTCAACAGAGTTATTACAATGCAGCTCAATGATGAGTCTGATTATTCCGTTGTAGTCGGAAAAACAGAAGGTCTTGTTCCTTCAAAATATAAGGGACGCGGACTTATTGATCTCGGTGGCTGCTATGAATTCCAGACAGCCTATTGTACAGATAATGATGATATGCATGAATTCCTTTCAGAATTCTGTGTACGTCTTCAGTCATCAGCTAATTCCTATGCAAGAAAGGTTCCCGTGCTTCCGGAAATCGTCAAGGCAGAGGATGTCAGTGAATTCTTTGGAGATATCAGCAATATTCCCATTGGTATCGGAAAGAGAAATCTTGCAGTTTCATGTATCAATCTTATGAATAAGGTTGTATATCCCATAGCTGTACAGGAAACACAGCAGGCTGTGCCCTTTGTTGAAGAATGGCTTAAGGTGGTTTCAAAGGCTGTACATACAATGGTTGTTGATCCCGAACAGCTTGTTTCTTCAGAAGTCTGTGATGATGCAGAGTTTATTGTCAATGGCTTTGATGATTTTGTAAATGAACTCTTTATGCAAATGGTTGAAAGGAACAATACCTATAAGGATGCCGCTCTTGACAGCTCAGTTCTCGACAGCTTTGAACGTCGGGTTATAGTTATTTTGGGTTATAAAAAGCTTGTGTCACAGCTTGAGTCCGATTCTCAGGAAAAGCTGAGTCTTCTCATTGAAAAAGCAGAGGCAATATATAAGCTTCATTTTGTATTTGTTGATGCTGTTTCTGAATATACGCTTTACAATTACGAAACATGGTTCAAGCGACATGTCAGCGGAACAGACGGACTCTGGGTAGGTGACGGAGTTGCCGATCAGTATATGATCAAAATAAATAAAATTACAAATGACCTCTATGAAGAAGTCGGAGATGAATACGGATATTCAATCAGAAAAAACCGTCCTTCTCTCATTAAACTTCTTTCTTCTCTGGAAAAGGAGGAATATTGATTATGGAAAAAATTCTTGTTGAAGTATTTGTTCCTGTTATAGGTACGGCGTATGATGTATTCATTCCTCTGAAATCAGGCATGGCTGAGGTCAGTGAGCTTCTGAAAAAGGCAATTTCAGAGCTTTCAAACGGACATTTTGTTTCCACTGCGGAAACAGCTGTCTGCTACCGTGAAAACGGTGCTGTTATCAATGTTAACATGAGTGTGTATGAGCTGGGACTTCATAACGGCTCACGACTTATGTTGATATAAATAAAAAACGGAGGTAAAAAAAATGGCAAAGAATATTAAAGTTACACCCGAAGTTCTCGTGTCAACAGCCGGAGTAATTGACAATCTTGCAGATGACTACAAGAGGCTCTATGAAATGTTTTATAAGGAAACATCCGACATGGCATCAACATGGCAGGGAAAAGACAACCTTGCTTTCATTGATCAGATTGCAGGCTTCAAAGATGATTTCGCAAAAATGAAAGATCTTATGGATCGTTATGTTGCTTTCCTTAAAGACAGTGCTGCAAAGTATCGTGATACTCAGGATTCAGTTGTTGCTGCTGCTAAAAAACTTACAAACTAATCAAGGAGGTAAATTGAAATGTCAGACGGTATTTTAATTCAGACCCAAGTTCTGGTTGCTACTGCGAATAAGGTTCGTTCAATCAACAGCCAGTTAGATGATAAGCTTGCAGATATCAATGCAAAGATGAATGCTCTTGAAAGCACATGGCAGAGTGATGCCGCAAGTGATATCAGAGCTGCTATGAATGCACTTAAGCCTCGTTTTGAAGAATACAAATCAGTTGTAGAATCTTATGCAAAATTCCTTGTAGATACAGCTCAGAGTTACGAAACAACAGAAAATGCTATCGTAAACAATGCTGCACAGTTTAAATAATTAACATTATTTACGGGTGGGTGCAGTTAACTGTGCCCACTCATATAAAATTGAAAACAACAGAAATATTTTCTTTAACATATAAAATTTTTAATTTTCTCGGAGGTGGCAGTTGTGGCAATTAACGTATCAGCGGCAAATTCACAGGCAGCACAGATAAGTAATGAGAGCAACAGATTAAAAGTAGCAAAAGCTCATCTGTGTTCTTATCGTGATGCCTTGCGTAGTTCATGGCAGGCAGATGAGACCGCTTATTATATCCGTGCCATTAATGATGCTATAGATAAAATTGACAAGGCAATCAGAGATATGCAGTCTTTGTCAGAGGATATAAAAAATACTGCTGCACAGATAAAAAGAGAAGAAGAAGAGAGAATAAGAAAAGCGCAGATTGCCTATGATAAGGCGGTGAGAGAGCTTAATAGGCTCAAACAGCACAGACAGAACCTGATAAATGATCTGGGTAATTATGCTCCTGCTGCTCAGGCAGGAATTCTCGGTGCAATTCAAGGCATTGAAAGTCAGATTAATACGGCACAGAGAGATTGTAATTCAAAATACAGTGCATTGCAGAATGCAAAAAGATAACAGATATGACAAAATATAGAATTGAAAGAGAATCGGGCAGAAGTTTTCTTGTGATTAACAGCCAAAAAGAACAGCAAATAAGTGAACGTGAATTTTATTGCGTCAGTACAGGTCAGATAGAAGGGCTCGTAAGAGTAGAATTATCAAAAAAATCTAACAGCTTTAAGCTGATGTATGATATCTCAGGGCTTATTTCCTTGCGGGAATTTCTTTATAATCCCATGGATAGAATTGCATTTTGCCGTCTTTTTAGTAATATTCTCAGAAATCTGAAAAATTTGCAGAATGCATATTTTAATCAGAGGTATCTTTTGCTTGATTTGGATGCTGTTATGATAAATCCGCAGACTCAGGCAGTTAGTTTTATTTATGTTCCCATTACATTTTATGAAAATGTTGTTGATCTGAAAGGTTTTCTTCTCATTATAACCGAAAAATGCTCATTTGTTATGGGTGAAAACACTGCTTTTATTGGTGAGTGCAGAAGAATTCTTAACAGTGGCATTAATTTTTCACTGTTTGAACTCGAAGAGTTTATAAGCGGACTCAGCAATAACACAAAAACTGACTCAGATGAAACAGTATGCAAAAAATGCGGTGAAAAGCTCAGTGTAAATGCAAATTTTTGTTCTGTTTGCGGACAGCGCACTAATGAAGTGTGCATACAGGAGGAGAATATCTATGATCCTCTTAATTCCGTTAAGCAAAATGCCGTTTCAGATTATAATCATCAGGGCAGAAGTCATAATGTTTTTAATCAGACAAGGGATATTTGGGATTTCGCTATTAACAAAAACCAATCTCCTGAACGGGATAATTATTATCAGAAGCAATTCGGCGGAAATCAGGGAGGAATAAGTAACCGTACTGCTGAAACTTCGGTCATTTGGTCGGGCGGACTTACAGGCGGTACTGTAAATTATGCAGAGCTTGTAAATGTACGCTCAGGAGAACGCATTACTATTCAGAGGGATATACTGACTATCGGTAAAGACAGCAGCATGAATGATTTTTGTATCAGAAATAATGCTGTAAGCAGAACTCATGCGAGAATAAGAAGAGTCGGCGGCAGATGGTATATCAGTGATCTTAATTCAACAAACAAAACATATCTGAACGGAAGCGAAATTTATCCGAATGTGGATATAGAATTATTCAGCAATACAAAAATAACTTTTGCAAATGAAGTATTTATTTTTATTATACATTGAAATGCAGATAAAAAATTATAAGGCAGAAAGGGGATATATATGAGCAGAACGTATATTAATATACAGCAAGTTTCTTCTGCTGATATTTCTGTCAGAAGTTCAATTAACAGTATTTCTGGTGCGTGTAGTTCCCTGAATGTTGTCAAAGAAAACGTTGATGCGAAAATACGGGGCAGAAATAATATTGATGCACGAATGAACTCACTTGTTGTTCAGCTGAAATCAGTTGAAGCACAGATTAACCGAATTAATTCAACTGTAAAAAGCGGACTCATGTTATATGAGGTGACTGATGAAAAAATAGAAGCGAAGGCAGCAGGTGTAAGAAATAGTGCCGTTCAGAACAAGGCAGTAGTCAGCGGATTTGCTGATATGTTTAAGACCGGTACAGCAACTATGACATCAAAACTGTCAGTGGATGCCAAGGCGGCGGCTACGGCTACCGTAGAAAAGAAAGAATCCGTTTTTAAGGCCGTCGGCAAGAAGGCAGGGGAAGTAATTCTTGAAAATGCGGGACTTGGCGGAGGTATTATTTCATCTGTTGCAGGATTGTATAATACCTTGACCGGAGGCAAAATTGAATTCGGTGCAGTAGCCAAAGGCACAAAGAGTGTTATAAGCAGTGTTTATAAAATTGTAAAAAACAATTCAAAGCTTGAAAAACTCAGCCGTATGAACCCCGGGCAGGCGGTAAAAACAGGTGTAAAGAGATTTTTAGGACTTGAAAAGGCTTTTACGGGAAATCTCAGACCGTCTGTTGCAAAAAGCTTCAAAACGCGATTTTATAATAATTATCAGAAGCAGCTTGCAGATAACCTTGATGCCTTTAAGGGAAAGGGTATGAAATCTGCTCTTGCTTGGGCAGGTGTCGCTATATCAGGTATCACCAATGGTATCAGCAATTATAAAGAGGCTAAAAGCGGTGAAATATCTGCAGGAAGAGCAGTTGCAGAAACAATTACTGAAACAGTTGTTGATGTTGCAAGCGGCGTGGTTATCGGTGCTGCTGTCAGTGCAGGTATTGCTGCCCTGGGCTTTGCTTCTGCTCCTGTTCTGGTTGTTGGTGCGGCTACGGCAGCAGTGACCATGGGACTTGATTGGGCAAGTAATGCTATATTCGGCAAGGGTATGACGGAATTGATTTCCGATACTGTGCTTGATGTCGGCACTGCTGTAGTGAAGGGTGCTGCAAAGGTTGTTTCAAAAACCGTAGAGGCTGTAAGCGATATCGGTAAGGCTGCCGGCAAGGCAATAGGAAAAGCCGGTAAAAAAGTCGGCGATTTTTTCAAAAAAATATTTTAGTGAGGGATAAAACATGGAAGACAAAAGAGCTTATTTACCCATAGGAAGCGTTGTAATGCTTAAAAACGGTAATAAAAGATTAATGATATTCGGAATTATACAGTCAGAGGTTGGTAATCCCGAAAATGAATATGACTATATAGGTGTACCCTATCCGGAAGGAAGCATGGGTGACGAGCATCAGTATCTCTTCTATCATAAGGATATTGAAGAAATCTACTTCAGAGGCTTTGAAGATATCGAGCGTCAGGTTTTTATAGATGCTCTTGTTGAGTATTATAATTCAGAATCAGACGAAGAAGCAGAATAATTTTGCAGAATAAGATTTTATGTTGACGGAGAGGTGAAAATCCTTGTCAAAGATAAATATAGATATCAGTTCTGTAAATTCAGCCGAGGTCTTACTTAAAAATGCAAAGAATACAACGGCTGATGTCAGAAATTCCGTTAACTCTGTTAGAAACGGTGTCGATGGAAAAATAAAATCAAAGAATTCAATTGACAGCAGATTTGTTCTGATAAGTAATAAGCTTTCGGATGTGGAAAGTATTATCTCTGACATTAACAGAACTGTAAATGACGGGCTTCAGAAGTATAATAGTGCCGATAGCGTTATAGAACGGAAGGCAAACGATATTAGAAATGATGGCTCTGACAGGCGAAAAGAGTTGCTTTCATTCTTTGGTGGAGGCGGAGGAGGAAGCCGAGGCATAACCGATCCTGTTGAAAATCTTAAAGGGCTGTTTGAGGATTTTATTGATTTTATCAATAATAAAGGTGATAGCAATAGTCAAGCGGATAAGAACAAAATCATAGAAATTCTAAATCTTCTTTCTGAAAAAGCAGGAGAAATTTATAATTCACTTAATCTGGATACCGATACAAATTACGAAGTATCAGATGACGGTGTTTTGTCAATACTGTCGTCCTTATTTTCAGTTACATTCGGTTCAACCGTTGTGAGTATATTAGGTGAGGAAAAGATATCAAATCTGGAAAAAATTTTTGATAAAGATATATATAAAGAGTATCTTCTCAAAGTTAAAACAGAGAATAGCGAACAGTATTTGCTTAAAAAAGAAAAAACCTCGGGCATAGAATTAAAAAGTGAAAAAAAAGATAATGAGTTTAAGGATAGGCACGAGGATATATTTAAAGATAAAGGTTGGTATGAAGAAAAAAATAAGACGAAGTATTATAAGGATGGAAAAGAGATATCCGAAGATGATGCTCCGACTTTTTATAAAAGAAAAGCAACTATCGCTGAGGTTGACGTTTCGGGAAGTGCTTCTGTGAGTATATATGAAGGTACATACAATTATAGCGAAAACGGTAAGGTGTCGGCGACAGTCGGTAAAGCTGAAGCGCACGCATCGATATCCGGTGGCTTTTATGTTGTTGGTGCTGATGGAGAAAAAGGCAGATTCAGTCCGGGTGTAAAGGCAGAAGTCGGTGTCAGTGTTACTGCTTTGGAGGCAGAATGGGAACAGCAGTTGCTGGGTGATGAGAATTTCGGACTTAATGCAGATGCTAAAGCTACCGTTGGAAAGGCAGCTGCAAATGCAGAGGTTGGTTTTCAGATTTTAGGCGAAGACGGTAAAGTGGATGTTCAAATTGGTGCTAAAGGAGAGGCAGAACTTATCGGCGGGGAAATTGAAGGCAGTTTGGGTGTCAATATTCTCGGTGGTGAGGTTGGCGTAAAAGGAAGTGTCAATTACGGTATCGGAGCTCATGCAGAAGTTGGATATCGGGATGGTGTATTCAAGTGTGATCTGGGTGTTTCTGTCGGACTTGGTGTTTCACTCGGCTTTGAGGTTGATGTCGGCGGTATGGTTGATACTGTTGTTGATGCAGCTTCTTCTGCATGGGAAGGTGTCAAAGACGGATGGAATAGCTTTTGGAGTATGTGGTAAATGAAAGGTAGAAGAACAATGCTCTCAAATGTTTTTTTGTTGATAATAGGTGTTATTGCAATTGTATTGTCATTTACGGTAAAAAAATCAGAGAATAAACAAATTCAGATGATTTCGGCATACGGTATAGTTACAAATATTTCTACAAGTGATGGCGGAAATGTATGCTTTTATGTAGATGTTACTGATGTAAACGGAAATATCGTTGAAGCACAATCTATCTATTATTCGAATACACATAAAAAATATATTAAAGGTGATAGAATTCCGGTTAAGTATTACTATACACCTAAAGGTGCTATGCGTTGTGAAATAAACGATAGTGAGCTTGTTTCATGTAAGGAGTCTGCGCCAGATTATTCTAAGATTTTTCTTTCCGTAGGAATTGCTCTTGTTTGTCTGTCTTTGATTATGATTATTAAAAGTTTTATCTGAAATTCAGGTTGATAAAAAAATATCTTTGTATTATAATAACGATAACGGAGGGTTTTTGATATGTTAAGTGGCTTGTTACCTATCGGTTCTGTTGTACTTCTTCAGGAAAGTACAAAAAAAGTTATGATTGTCGGTGTTTGTCAGCGCGGTGGTTCTGAAAATAAAATCTGGGATTACGCGGGTGTTGTTTTTCCTGAAGGATTTTTATCTTCTGACAAATTATTCCTGTTTAATAATGAGCAGATTAATCAGATTTTTGCTATCGGATATCAGGATGGAGAACAGTTAGCATTTAAGGCAAAGGTTGACGAAGTAATAAAAAAATTAAGAGAAGAATAAATAATTGGGATTATATGTAGAGTATTCTGATATAATCCTGATATTTCTGTTGTTAAACGTATTTATTTGAGAGTGTTCAACCGAAAGGACTTGATTGTATGGAAAAGGTGTTCAGTGCGTTTCTGGCTTTTGTTATGAGTTTTATCAGCGGGTGGTTTACACCTGTTACTGTTCTTCCGGAGGCTTCTTTTGATGAGGCGCAGGCTTGTGAAGAGCTTGTGATTATGAATTTTAACGTTTATATCAGCGGTACGGGGGAGAAGAGTCCCGTGAACAGAACTGATGAGGTTGTGGAAGCTATCAGAAGGGCAGCTCCAGATTCCTTCGGTGTCGAAGAGGCTGATGAAGCCTGGCTTTCAAGACTCAGTGAGGCTCTTCCCGAATACTCCTATGCCGGTCACGGAAGAGATAAGGACCACGGCGGAGAGGCCAGTGCGGTTTTTTACAAGAATGATAAGTTCGAGCTTGTTGAAACTGAAACCTTCTGGATATCCAAAACGCCCGAAAAGCCCTCAATGGGCTGGGATGCGTGGATAAACAGAATTTGTACTATAGCTGTGCTCAGGGATAAAGCTACAGGCTTTACCTATGCTCATTTCAATGCACATCTTGATAACTCAGGCTCAATTTCAAGAGTTGAGGCGGCGGCGCTGATATCACAGAAGGCTTCTTCTTACGATATGCCCGTAATTCTTACAGGCGACCTTAACGCAAAAGAAGGAAAGCTTACCTATAACCGACTTGTTGAAGCAGGCTTCAGAGATACAAAATATCTTGCCGAGGTTTCCGACAGCGGTGCTACCTATCACGGCTATTCAAATCAGGATAAACTTAACGATAAGCCTATTGATTATATTTTCGTGAATTCTTACGTCAAGAGCGTTGCAAGCTATGATATCGTGACTGAGAAGATAAACGGAATTTATCCCTCCGACCACTATCCCGTAGTTTCAAAGCTTACTGTGTACTATTAAAAAAAATTCCCCTTCAGCTTCACTGCTGAAAGGGGATTTTGGTTTATTTATAGGGTATAATTTCATTGGTTCGGTTGAGCAGATAATCAACGCTTGTGTTGTGAAAATCCGCAATTTTACATAAGGTTTCAGGTGTCATTGAGTTAATGCCGTTTTCATAAGCGGAATAGGTTCTTCTGTTGATATGAAGGATATCTGCCATTTCCTGCTGAGTCATATCCTTGTCTTCGCGCAAGTCCCTTATTCTTTTATAAATCATAATAATTCACCTCAGAATTATTATAAATGCCATAAATTCTGCCATTGACTTTTGGCAGAATTTATGGCATTATTTAATTAATATAACATCTGCAGAAGCATTTATTCATGCAGAAATACTTTTTTCGGGGAGATGATATATAAAAGCTTATATCATGTATGAATATTATTCAGAAAAACGAAAGAAGGAAAAGAAAATGAAAAAATTATTATTGACAATTTTTACTGCAATGCTTGTGCTTGCAACCGTATTTACGGTAAACGACACACTTGCCCCCGAGGCTACAGCTGCTGAAATAATTGACAGCGGTATCTGCGGAGATAATGTTACATGGACACTTGATGATAATCATGTGCTCAGAATAGATGGCACAGGAGATATGACACAGCCTATATCTTTAGGACAATATTACAGTGATATCAAAGTAATAATTGGTTCTGAAATTACATCAATTTGTGATATGTTTGCTCAGTATGCAAATATTGTAGATGTAACCTTTGAAGGTAACAGTAAACTCAAGGTTATCGGTGAAGATGCTTTTTGTATTGCTGAAATTGAAGAAATAAGTATTCCCGATTCGGTTGAAATAATAGGCAAATGGGCATTCAAGCAGTGTGATGATCTGAAAATAGTCAGATTCGGTGAAAATTCAAAGCTTAAAGAAATTCATTATGAAGCATTCGGCCGTTGCAGAAATCTTGAAACTATCAATCTTCCTGATAGCATAGAAGTTCTTGCAGAAAGAGCATTTATGTATTGCACTACTCTTAAGGAAGTTGCTCTCGGAGATAATCTGACGTTAATCGGGGAGTCGGCATTCAGTGGTTGTGAAAATCTTCAGAAGGTAATCATTTCCCCTGACAGCAAAATGACAGAAATCGGAGAAAATGCATTTAATAATTGTTATAAATTATCTGAGTTTAATTGTCCTGAAAGTGTAATAACTATTGGTGACGGAGCTTTTAATTATTGTGCTAAGCTTCAGTATTTTGATATTCCCGAAAAAGCTGAATATGTAGGTTATGGGGCATTCGCATTTTCAGGCGTAAAAGAATTAAATGTTTCTGCAACTGCAGAGTACTTCGGACCTGCATATAATGCTTATCTCGAAAAGTACATAGTTTCTCCTGATAATAAGTATTATTCCACTGATGAGTACGGCGTGTTGTATAATAAGGAAAAAACAGTTCTTCTTGATTATCCTTTAGGTAGTACCGCAAAGGAATACATAATTCCCGACAGTGTAACAACTATAGCAACCTATGCTTTTTCATTTGGTAAGAATCTTGAAAAGGTTGTTATGTCTGATAATGTAACAGAAATTCAGCAGTATGCTTTTGCTTATAATATGGGCATAAAAGAAATAGTTATGTCAAAAAATGTTAAAGTTATCGGTGATTGCTCATTTATAGTATGCTTAAGACTGGAACATATTGAAATTCCTGCAGGCGTAGAAGAGCTTTCAGACAGCGAATTTGCTTACGCCTATTCACTGAAAGATATCAAGATTTATAACAGAAATCTTGATATCACCGGTACTTTGATAGGTGTGCTTGAATTCTACGGTTCAGATACAGAGCGTGAAGAATTTATTGAGATTTTGATTGATTCGCAATATTACGGATTAAACTTAGATGAAGATTATATTATTGAAAAGTATGGTTCAATTGATGAGTTTATGGCACAGATGGATTATTTTATCAGTCAGGGAGATACTGTTGTAAAGGATCATTATACAGTATATTGCTATAAGGATTCAGTCGCTGAGTCTTATCTTAAGGAAAACGGTATCAAGTATGCATATCTTTGTGACCATGTTGAAGAAGAAATTCCTGCTGTGGCTCCTACTTGTACTCTTGACGGTATGACTGCAGGTGTGAAGTGTTCTCTTTGCGGTGATGTTCTTGTGGCACCCGAAGTTGTTGCAAAGAAGGGGCATAAGCCTGAAGTTCTTGAGGATGTAGCTCCTGAGAATGGTTTACCCGGTGTTACCGGACTTACAGTTTGTTCAGAATGCGGATCGATTCTTGATTATGGTCAATCAATTCCTCCTCTTGAAGATGATACTGAGCCTGAATGTGACCATATGTGCCATAATGAAGGTGCATTGAGAATACTTTGGAAGATTATTAATTTCTTCAGTAAGCTCTTCGGCGTAAATCCCGTTTGTGAATGCGGTGCGGCGCATTATTAATTCTGAGATAATAACAAAACAGCCTTGTTCCGAAAGGAATAAGGCTGTTTTTGCGGTGTGAATGATATTGATTATTTCAGCTTTGAGAACAGTGAGAAGGAGTAGTTGAGAAGGCTTACTATCCATTTTATTGCATAGGTGATAAGGTCACTGAGTGAGTTTATCTCCATATCGGTGTCTTCTATGTCCTCAATTACTTCGGATTTTGTAATAAGATAGAATTCTTCAAGAGTACCGTCGGATGCCATTTCACAGAGAGTGTTGAAGGATATTTTTATGCTTTCTCCGTTGACTGAGGCTTCAACGCTGAAGGATGCTTCAGGTACGGTTGAATCGGGAATTGCCGTTTTTTCACCCGTATTGCCGTCAACCGTATAGAAAACAAGGTCTGTTGAGGTGAAGGAGGAGAAATTGATGTTCTCAACGTTTTCATAATCCTCACATAATACGGCAAGAAGGTCGAAGAATTCATAGGCATTCATTGTGACACTTCCGTCAACAAAAAGGGTGTTTTCCGAGAAGGTATATTTATATACGTTTATATTTTCGGGAATGTCAGAGGAAAACGTAATATTTTTATCAGAGAAAATATTGAGATAGAAAATATCGGGAGAAAAGGCTTCAGATGCAATTTCAGTGTCGGACTTCAAAACCGCCGTTGAAAGAAGGAAGCTGTCGGGGAAAGCGTTCTTTTTGATTTTTGTTTCCCCTTCAATAATGAGTGTTTTGAGAGAAATAAATTCACTGAAGGCGTTTTCTGAAATTTCCGTAATTCCGTCTTTTATAATAACCGCATTTGTGATTTCCTCATATTGTGAAAGAACGTCTGTGATCGAGGCTGTTCTGTCAGGTATATTTCCTGTGCCTGAAAGGGTAAGAACTCCGTCTGAAAAGCTTACCTTAATATCTTTATAAAGGTCAAGCTGTTCAAGAAGCTCAAGATTTACAGCTACTGTGGGAACAACACCTACGTCCTGACTGTAGGTATTTACACCTGTTGATACAACGCCTCTTTCGGAAACATATCCTACAGTTGCAGAGGAGATGGCATCACGAAGATAATACTGTGCACCTGTACCCGCATCAAGAACGCCTGAGAACAGACCGTGCATGTGAGCGTAATCAGAGCCGTTTTTCGTTCTCAGCGAATTGTTAAGTCCGTAAGCGGAAGCACTTATTTCACCTGTACTGAGAATGAAAACCTTATCGGTGGTATTGTTTCCCGAATACTTCTCGTCATATCCGCTTAATACGCTGTTTGTAAGAGTGACTTCACCCAACAGTGAGCTTTCAAGATCGGAAAATGCGGTTTCCATAAAGGTGTTATTGAGGAAATATCTGAGTGAGCTATATTCCCAGCTGCTGCTATAACGTGTAAGCTCGGGATCTGAATAGTAATAGTAAAGGTATTTTGTATCGTCTTCATCGGCGTCGGTTCTGTAAGCGTTATTTGAGTAAGCGGGAGCGTCAAGAATGCTTTCAGCAAGAAGAAGACCTATTGAAGCATCAAGAACACGCCATCTGATAGGCTCGAATTTGAAATAATATACGTTATCGGGAGTATATCCTAAAGCTGCCTGATAAGTGGCTGTGGGCAGAAGTGAGGTTTCGGCGGCTCTGTGCTCTGAAAACTTAACTGCACGGTAGGTGTCACCGTAATACTCAATATCGTAGAATTTACCTGCATCTGTTTCATACATACTTCCTGCCTGACCTGTGCCTCTGTACCAGCCAAGTGACTGCCAGGCTGAGTCGTCAATATAGTAGGAAAGTTCTTCCTTCAGTGCTTCATCCGTTACAAGACTCTGTGGGTATGAGCCGAATTCGATAATATCCCCTTGATTAAAAGAGGAAGTGAGAGTATCACCTTCAGCGGCAAAAACAGATAATAAAAAACGGGAAGCGCTGTTATTATACAAAGAAACACTGAGAGAAATTTTTTCGTAATTTTCATAAAAACACCTTTGAACTCAATATAAGTCTATTTTACATAAAGAAATACCTGTGTCAAACAAATTTATAAAGATGCAGATACCGTTCATACGTCAAAAATCGACCATTCATTACATAGGGCATTGAGTTTTTTTACCAAAAAAATGTAAAATATTAACAATAGTGTTTTATTTAATTAACATTTATGTTATTATTTCTTGGGAGGAATGTTTTTTGAAGATCGCAATTTGTGAAGATAATCTTTTAGAGGCACAACAGCTGGCAGTTAATATAGAAAATTATATGCCGAAAAGCATAATTATCAGTTGTATTGATATTTTTGAAAGTGCTTCACAGCTTCTTGAAAACAACACTGTTTACGATCTTGTTTTTTTCGATTGTAAGCTTCCTGATTGTGACGGTGTTGAAGCAGCAAGACAATACCGCATAAAAAACCGATTTGCCGCCATTATTTTCGTTACGGCATATATTGAATATGCGGCAGGCGGATATGAGGTAGAGGCTCTAAGATATCTTCTCAAGCCCATAAGCACAGAAAAGCTTGTTGAGGCATTGATTGCATTTGAAAACGGACTCAGAAAGGACAGCACTGTAGAAATAAAAGGCAGTCACGAGCCCTTGTTTGTAAAATCCTCCGAGATAATGTATATTGAGGCGGTCGGCAGAAAGACTATCGTCCGTTTTGAAGGTCGAAGCGTTGAATCACATAAGTCGTTAAGTGCATTTGAAAGAGAGATAAGAAGTGATGCTTTCTTCAAAACCCGCCGCCAGTTTATTGTAAATATGAAATATATCCGAAGAAAAGACGGAAACGAGCTTTATATGGAAAGCGGTGAAAAGGTTGTTATCAGCCGCCGCAGCATAAGTGATTTCAATAAACAGTATGCAAATTATCTCAAATTCAATAATTGAAAAGAGGCAGAGCTTTGGCATTTGCAGAAGGACTTTTTGTATTTTACAAAGGACGTATTTGCTATACTGAGTATTGTATATATCTTAAACACCGTGTTTCCGGAAAAACTTTTCGGAGGCAGAATATCTTTTGCCGTATGTAGTATTATTCCCTTGTGCTACAGCTTTTTCGGTTCGCTTTTTCTCAAAGAGAGAATTGATTTTACCTATGAGCTGCTTGATGCCATATCGAATTTTTACTATATTGCGGCGATGTATATCTTTTTCAGAAGACCGCCATTGATAAAAGCAACGGCGGTTGTTTTCGTTTATATCTTTACTGTGGATATGCTCTGGTCCTTTGCGGCAGATATAATGGGCACAACTATAATCGCCGAATGCTTATTTAATATAGCTGTTTTTGCCGCAGTTGCTTTCTTTGTCAGAAAAATGTCTGCCGATAAAGAGAATAACGTTCTTTTATGTGCCTTCAGAGAGGTTCCGAAATGGATGGTTTTTGCACTTTTGCTGTTTGAACTCACCTGTTATTATAAGGAATTCGGTGTAAGCTCCTCCTGGTACGATTTTCTGTATGCTGTTTCCGCAATTATGATTTTCGTATGTATTGCGGCTTTGGTTATGAAGATAATGAAGAATATAAACACGCAGAATGAAATAATGAGAAGACTTAACGAGCAGATTTTATATGCTGAAGAAGCCTCCCGTTCCGATGAAGCGCTGAGAAGCTTCAGGCACGATATGAAAAATCATTTCATAGTTATAAATTCAATGTTTGCTCAGGGGGATAGCACCGGTGCCAAGGCATATTTTGAGAAAATTTCCGACGGTATGAAAAGCACTGTGAATTCGTTTTCAACGGGAAACAGCGTTCTTAATGCAATTCTCAACGTAAAAAAGGAAGAAGCAGAGGGCTTTGGTATAAAAATTGATTTTTCGGGAATGGTTCCGCAGGATATAGTTGAAGGCAAGGATATATGCATTTCTATGGGAAATCTCATTGATAACGCAATTGAAGGCTGTAAAAAGACTGATGATAAAACAGAGAAAACAGTAAAAATAAAATCCGTTATGAAAAACAATGCTCTTCTTATAAGTGTTACCAATCCCTATAATACCGACTACGTAAAAAAAAGAAGGCTCAGTTTTCAGTACCGTTAAAAAGGATAAGCGTTTACACGGAATAGGACTGAAAAACGTAAGAAACGTGGCGGAAAAATACGGCGGTGAATTACTACTCAGCTGTGAAAATTTTCTCTTTACCGCAGAGCTTCTGTTATATCCCGAAAAAGAGGAGCTTCTCATACAAAAATAAAAGGATACTGTGATATGAAAAAAGACAAGCTTAAAGTGATAATAATTTTAACGGCTGCGGTGATATTAATTGCTGCAGTGTTGCTCATAGGGTACTTTTCATTTGCTCCTTCCGATTATGAAAAGGTACTGAGAATTACCGGAAGTGACGGAAGTGAGCTTACTGCGCCTATTGAGAATATTGAAGATATATACGTAAACGACTCGGCAAACACATCCTTCGTTTCTCTTGTTTTAAGAGAGGCAATAGAAGCCGTTACGGAAAAAAAGAACGTGAGTGCAGGAGAGGCGATAGGGTATCTTATTGATAAGGGTGCTCATATTGAAACCGCATTTGAAGGTGACGTGCTTGATGCCGCTTATGAAGCATATATGAATTCAGACGTTAATGGCAGTGAATTTGCTTTTGTTGCCTGTAATGAGAATAATCAGGTGGTGTGTGCTTTTTCTGCGGGAGAAGCGGATAATACCGCGGTTCCCAGAGCAGTATTTTCATCAATAAAGCCGCTGAGTGTTTATGCACTTGCAATAGAACAGAAGAAAATTCACTATTCATCTATGGTTGCGGATATGCCCTATAAGACTGTTGAGGGGGAAGACGGCACTTTACAGGATTGGCCTGAGAACGGTGTAGGCTACTATGTTTACCGTGACGTAAGCGTTGCTCACGCCGTAAAGCTTTCTCTTAATACAGTTCCCGTAAGATTAATCAAAGAGGTGGGCGTGAAAAATTCCCTTGACTTTTTAGAGGATAAGCTTAATATTGAGCTTTCCTTTGAAAGACAGAAGCTGGAGCTTGGCGGAGAAGACGAGATCCTGTCAAATCTTGCCTTAGGCTATCTTTATTCGGGAATAACCCCTGTTGATATGGCAGGTTATTACAATATCTTCTCTCATAAGGGACAGTATGAGAAGCCTTACAGTATATTGAAGATTACTGACGGTAACGGAAAAATCCTGTATGAATATAAGGGTGAAAAAACTCAGGTGATGAGTGAACAGACCGCCTTTATTATGACAAAGCTTCTCGAAGAACCCTTTAAAACGGGCGGAACGGCTGATAGGGTGAGGCTTTCAGGGAATATATCTGTATTCGGAAAGACAGGCACGGGTGACGGATATAAGGACTGCTGGATGGTTAGCGTTACACCTGAATATTCTATGGCTTTATGGCATAACGGAGAAAAATTGG
Organism: Acutalibacteraceae bacterium; assembly: GCA_045591285.1. GTDB lineage: Bacteria > Bacillota > Clostridia > Oscillospirales > Acutalibacteraceae > RUG806. The sequence continues at coordinate 61,569 of JAZNSP010000003.1, read as the reverse complement.
GAAGAAACGCCTCAAGTGAAGTGTTTGCAGAGATTTTCCGTAATATTGAGCTTGACAGAAATAAAAAATTTCCTTCCTGTGAGGGAGTTGAAGCTACAGAATATTGCACTGTCAGCGGAAAGCTTGCAGGTGAAAAGTGTCCTTCAGACACAGGCTGGTATGTAAGTGACAATATGCCCGAAAAATGTACTATGCACAATTAAGAAGGTGATGAAGCTTTGGATAAAATATCGATCTTAAAAAAAGCGGATATTAGTGTAATTGAAGTGTTTTTTCTGTTCGCTTTTTCGGCGGCAGGACTGTTTAATGAATTTTTATGCTGTTTTGCGGCGGCTTTGCTTTTAATATATCTGACGGTGGAAATATTCAGAAGAGAAAGCTTCACTTTTTATCTCAATACTGCTTTTTTTGCCGTTTGCAGTATAGTTCTGTTATACTTTTTGTCTTCACTGTGGGCAGTTGACAGCGGTGAAGCCTTTATCGGCGGACTTAAATTTCTTCCGCTTTTTCTCACAATGCTTATTGTAATGGGGAAGGAAAAAAATCCCTTGGAATATCTTGACGTAATTCCTTTTATTGCAGTAAGTATGACCGTAATTTCAACCGTTCTCAGCTTTATTCCGGTAGTTGAGGATTACGTAGAAATTGCAGGGCGCCTTTGCGGATTTTTTCAGTATTCAAACACCTTTGCACTGTTTTTGTTGATAGCTCTGATAATTACAGCCACGAAGGAAAAGCACGGTATTCAGGATTTAGTATTTTTCGGGATCTACGTTTTCGGTATTCTCTATTCGGGAAGCCGTACCGTATTTATTCTTTTGGCTGTAACTGTTTTGGCACTTGTTGTTTTCTCAAAGAATAAGAAGCTTAAAATCAGCGTTATTGCAGTTACTCTTGCAGTGCTCGGTGTCGGTGCTGTTGTGGCACTTGTTACGGATAATTTTTACAGTATCGGACGTTTCCTTACCGTATCTTTGAAGGAAAGCACCTTTGTGGGCAGACTTCTTTACTATTCCGATGCTTTGCCCGTAATTCTGAAGCACCCCTTAGGACTTGGCTTTAAGGGATATTACTATATGCAGGGCTCATTCCAGACCGGGCTTTATTCCGTAATGAACGTGCATAACGATTTTCTGCAGATTTTACTTGATATAGGGTGGCTTCCCTTTGCTCTTCTTGTAGGTGCGATTATAAAAAGCTTTCTGAAAAAAGGCTCGTCATTGAGAAAAAGACTTCTTTTATTCGTAATCTGTGCCCATAGCTTCTTTGATTTCGACCTTCAGTACGTGTCAATGTTTATAATTCTTATTATGTCACTTGAACTGAAAGAGGGCAGGGAGGTTGAATTTTCAGTTAAGAAGCCTGTTTTCGCACCTGTTACACTGGCACTTACCTTGCTGTCACTTTATTTCGGAGTGGCACTGGCCTTTTCTTATTTCGGAAAAACGGAAATTGTGAATAAGCTTTATCCTTCATACACAAGTAACAGCATAATGCTTCTGATCGAGTCAGAGAGTCCCTCTGAGATGGAAAAAATTGCCGACAGAATAATAAGCGGAAACGAATACGTAAGCGTGGCTTATTCTGCTAAGGCAAGAGTTGCTTTTTCAAAGGGCGATATTATTTCTATGATAAATTATAAGGAAAAGGCAATTGAACGTGCGGTGTTAAGCTATGACGAATACCTTGACTACTGCTCAATGCTCATTCACGCCTATTCTCTTTATAGCGAGGCTAATGATGCTGAAAGTGCTCAGGTATGCGCTCAGAAAATTATTACGTTAAGAAAACGCCTCAATGAAAACGGGGAAAAATTAAGCACTTTAGGCAAGCAGATAACCGACCAACCCACAATACAGTTCCCCGATGACGTAAACGAGTACATAGACGAGCTTGAAAGGGTATATTCTGAAGATTAATAATAAAAAAGAATCCTATGATCTATCAACCCCTCTCCCCACCCACACGCACAATCTTGGGGGCTGTAGGTGTTTCTTGTTATAAATAAATTACTCACAAATGCGAGTAATTTCCTATATATTAAAAACAGCAGTCGTATAAAAATACGGCTGTTAGTTTTTATTTGCTGTAAAATTTACCGTTCAATACGTGAATTTCTACCAGTCATTACATGCTGTATTGAATTGCATTTTGGGGTAATATATTATTACTGTGTCTATTAAATAATAATGGAGGCAGTGAAAATGAATTCTTCTATCAAAAAGTTCTTTGCTGTACTTATGGCAGTAAGTATAATCAGATAAAGAAATCCACTGCCAATGCAGAAAAGTATTATAAGAATGCATTTGTTTCTATTTCTGACGGAAAGGGTGTAAATTCACTTCTTACCTCTGCAATTTCAAAGGTAGATGCAAGCGGTGCCACAGCAGCAGATTTAGGTCTTGAAATGGCATCTAATATCTTCGATTATAACTATTCGGAAGAAAATCTTACAAGAAAGAAGTTTGTTATTTTCATTACCGACGGTGAACCTAACTATCACAGCGGTTTTGATGTTGCTGTTGCAAACTCTGCTATCAGTGAAGCATTTGCTCTTAAGCATTCAGGCTGTTACATTTACAGCGTAGGTATCAGTGCTGATGCTGATCCTGATGAGTTTATTGCAGACAGCACTTCCTTCAACAGATTCTTACACCTTGTTTCTTCAAACTATAAAAACTCAACAACTATGATTTCCGAAGGCAGCGGAAATAAGAATAACGGCTTCTATCTTGCTGTAAATGATACATCTAATCTTGATAAACTCTTTGATGTTATTGTTTCAAGAGCTGTAAACAAGACTGTAGCATTTGATAATATCACTCTTTACGATACAATTTCTTCAGACTTCACTCTTACTGTAGAGCAGGAGGATGCTCTCAGAGAAAAGATGTTCAATGAATACGGACTTACAGATGAAAGTCTTGAAATCGTAAGAAATGAAGACGGCACAACAACAGTAAAATTCGTAGGTCTTAAGCCTGAAAAGGTATTCGAAAATGGTGTCAACACCGGCTTTAGCGTAAGTGTAACCTTCGACGTTACACCGAATGAAAAGGCTGTTAATAAGGGAACTTATGAAACAAATACTGAAAATGCAGGTGTTGTCATTGACGATGAAACAATAACCTCCTTTGATATTCCCGCTGTTTCAATTCCTGCTGACAGAAATATTGTTATTTTCGTAATCGGAAATGAAGTATTTGCTGTAAGAGAAGGAAATATGGGTGAAAAAATAGTTGCTCCCGAATGTGACTATGCGTCATGGGATATCCCCCAAAATGCAGTGATCAGTGACAGAGTTACAGTATTTACTGCAGACGGCGTTGCAGGTGAAGAATATGCTGTTACATGGGTAATCGGAGAAGAGGCAATTGTAGAGTATTATACTATCGGTGAAAAATTATCTCCCCCTGCAGTAACTGCAGAAGAAGGTTTTCTCTTCACGGGCTTTGCTCCTTACGTTCCTTCAAGAATGCCTGCAAAGAATATTGTTCTTACTGCAATGTTTGAAGAGCATGAGCATAAGTTCACCGAAACTCTTGTAGGCGGTACCTGCGTAAGCGGACTTGTTATCAGACATTCCTGCTACTGCGGACTTGTCTATAATGTAACGCAGGCTCCTCAGGCTCATAAGTATTCAGCAACAGTTAAAAATGCTGATGAAAGACTTGAAGACAATTTCGTATGTGAAAATTGTTATGTAATGCTTGATGCTTCCTTAAGCTTCTGCTTCAGCGACGGCACAGCAAACAATAAGTTCTATTCACTTGAAATGAAGAAGGGTGAAGTAACAGTTCAGCCCGACGGTTCTGTAACTGTTAAGATTCCTCTTACTGCTGATCTTGCACAGTCTGTTGCAAACGGCAATAAGATTGTTTTTTTACAGAATTGAAAGTGATAACAAGATAACTCCCTTAAATGCAGTTCTTCAGGATAATGCATTTATTACTGTTGAGCTTGATCATTTCAGCTATTATGTAATGGCTCTTGCTGACAGTAACGGTAAGGTTATTGAATATGTGAACTTCTCTTCAGTTAAGTGCGGTGTGGACGGTCATTCTTATGATAAGACTGTAATTCCTCCCTCATGTGCTGAAAACGGCTACACAATTTACAGATGTTCAGTTTGTATGGCAGGCTACACAGGTGACACAACAAATACTCTTGCTCATGCAGATAATGACAATAACGGCTATTGCGATTACTGCGGCGAAGAAATGCCCGATGTTGCTAATTGTGGTCACATGTGCCATAAGGACGGCTTCTTAGGCTTTATCTGGAAAATGCTTCGTTGCTTTATGAAGCTCTTCAAGACAAATCCTGTCTGTGAATGCGGTATGGCGCACTATTAAATGAAAAAATTCCTCTTCGTTTTATGACGAAGGGGAATTTCTTTGTGTGTAAGAACTATTAATGAAAAAGTGAAATGATAAAAACAAAGCAGCTTTCGGACATCTTTCTTGTCTGAAAACTGCTTTTTAATTTATATCAATCAAAAAGTCATCGCCTTTTTTGAAAAAACAATCAATTCGCATTTACTTACTTTTCGGTTTTTCTCTACTTAATCTGTCTGTTTTAATGAGGTAAAACAATCTTTTTACACTTTCATTCTCTTCTTGACCGTTATCAGTAAACCGAATGTGCCGGGGATAATGAAACTTTATATTCTGAACGTACCCGATTTTCTTTGTTTCGGTGGGAACATAAGGTTTTTATTATTATCTTCGATTATTGTTTTTTCTTCGTTTTTTTATTCACGAATTAACAACCTTTATTAAAAAATTCAGTTGTTCATCGGACTCACTCTCTCTTTTGATATTTGAGATCTTTAAGGGGTTTACTCCGATAACTGCTCTTTATATCAATTTCTGAAATGGTGTTATTGTTTATTTTGTTGAGCTTCCGCTATCGGTAAAAAAGAAGGTTCCTTAAATTTCTGTGGGGTAAATCTTTAGTTGTACATCGGACTCACTCTCTCGTTATTTTTTTGCAGTATCCGACCTATAAAAACTGTCAAAATTTTGTCATTCATATTCCTTCAGTCTTTTATTTTGCCTGTTTTTCCTTAGTCGGAAAGGATTTTCTGAACCTATTAAGTTTTTGTCTTTAGTAGTACATCGGACTCACTCTCTCTTTGTTCTTTCAGAAAACCTATTGTTCTCTGCAGCCTTATAATAGCACAGGTCAATACCCTTCGTCAACAGTTTTTGCACACTTTTTTAATATTTGTATAATTTTCACAAAGAGCAAAAAAGTGATAGATTTTTGCTTTTTTATGATTTTTATGTCTTTGTGCAAAATGACGAAGAAAAATGGCATAAAATGGTATGCTGACCATAAAAAATGGTGCCTCTCAGCTGAGAAGCACCGAAAAAACGGTTTATCTGTATTCTCTTATGATATTGCCGTCAAAATCCTTCCATAAGAAAACTCCGTTTTCATAGGTCATATAGCCGTGGTGGCTGTTTTCCTTAGGGATTGAAACAGAGCCGGGGTTCATATAAATGAAATTACCGTGATCGGTACATTTGGGTACGTGGGTGTGACCGCAGAGAAGAATACTGCCCTCGGGTGCGGGAAGGGGATTGTCCTCGCCGTATTTGTGACCGTGTGTGCAATAAATTGTGTGCTTTTCTGTTTCAACAACAATGTAATCGGCAAGAACGGGGAACTGTAAAACCATCTGGTCAACCTCAGTGTCGCAGTTGCCTCTTACACAGAGAAGCTGATTTTTAAGGGGATTTAATTCTTCTATGACCTTTTTAGGTGCATATTCTTCGGGCAGGTCGTTTCTCGGCCCGTGATAGAGGATATCGCCGAGAAGAAGAAGCTTATCAGCCTTTTCCTCTCTGAAGGCGGAAATAAGCTTTTTACAGTATAAATATGAGCCGTGAATGTCTGATGCGATTAATAATTTCATATTGTTTCTCCTAAATAAATATAAAGTTTACAAGTACCATATAAACGAGAGTACCTGAAATGATGCTGAGAAGTGTGTTTCTTTTCCATACGTGGAGAAGAATTACGAGGATTATTGAAATAAGCTCCGGAATTCCGTAGGGGAAGGTGAGGGGAGTGACGCTTTTCAGGCAGAATACCACAAGCATTCCCATTATGGCAAAGGGCAGAACCCTTCCGAGATAGGTTATGAATTCAGGTGTTTTTCTCTTGCCCGAAAAAATTATAAAGGGAATAAATCTCAGTGCCGCCGTAACGATTGCCGCCACGCAAATGAGAGAAAAGGTTTTCATATCAGGCATTTTTCTTCTCCTCCCTTCTTTTTCTTATAAATCGCAGAAGAGTGAGAAGTGCGGTTATGAGAAGCATTGAGGGAATAAGAAAGCTGTCTTTCCCGAAAACAACAAGACATACAACGGAAGACACAACACCGATAATTGCGGCAGTGTGGTCCTTTGAGGAAAGCCACTGCTCAGTAAATACCGTAACAAAGAGAGCCGTCAGTGCAAAGTCAATTCCCTTAGGAGAAAAATTGAAGGCAGAGCCTACTGCCGCACCCATAACACTGCCGGTTATCCAATAAATATGATTGAATACGGACACAAGAAAATAGTAGCTATGAGGCTTTTCTTCTTCCGTGCAGACAAGAGAATAGGTTTCGTCTGTCAGTGAAAAAATGAGATACGGCTTTATTTTTCCTGCATTTTTATACTTATCAAGCATAGAAATGCCGTAGAAAAGATGTCTTGCATTCACAAGAAAGGTAGTGAGTGCCATTGTGATGATGGACGCTCCGCCTGAGAGAAGGTCAATGGCAACGTATTGCATTGAGCCGGCATATATAAAAAGACTCATAAGAAATGCCGTAAGCACTCCGAAGCCCTTGGAATTAAGCACAATTCCGAAGCCGAAGCCTAAAACTATATACCCCGAAAAAACGGGAACCGTGTCCTTTAATGCTTTTTTTATGTTTTCAGAGGTTAAATTCTTCATAATCAGTCGGGAAGCCTTTTCCCGCAGTTGTTACAGAATTCAAAATCCTTTTTTACTTCATTTCCGCAATAGGGGCAGAAGGAATTTCCCATGTTGTACGTGCCGTAGGGTGAATTGCCGTTTTCTGAAGTCTGATTGCCGAATTTTTCGTTCCACGGATCTGTTTCCTCCCAGTCCTCCGTGATATCATACTCTGAATATCTGTTTGGCGAAAGGGCATTTCTGAAGGAGGTTACGGCATTAAAAATACCGACGGCAACGAAAATCAGTCCGAAACAGCCGAATAAGCCGCCGCCCGCCTTAAAAACAATAATCGCCCACACAAGACCGAACAGCGCCATAAAAATACTTACCATTCCGCCTGTAAATGAAGGCATACGTCCTCTTTTTACACTTTTCACTGAAAAAATTCCTCCCTGAAGTGTTCTGCCGATATTTTATCATAAGAAGATTTCTAATTCAATATTTAGTGAAAAATTATAAAAGTTTCGTAAACTTGAAAAAAATGACTTGTTTATTTTGTGATTTAATATATAATAAAACTAATTACCGAAAGTGAGGTACTGTTGATGAATAAAACCGAAGCAAAGCTCAGAGCAAAGGCTCTCGTTGCAAAAATGACTGTTGAAGAAAAAATTACTCAGCTTTTATATAATTCTCCTGCAATTGAAAGGCTGGGAATTAAAGAATATAACTGGTGGAATGAGGCGGCTCACGGTGTTGCAAGAGCAGGTACTGCAACCGTTTTTCCCCACGCAATTGCCATGGCGGCTACCTTCAATCCCGAAACCGTAAATAAAATCGGTGACGTGATTTCTCTTGAAGCAAGAGCAAAGTATAATAAAAGCATCGAGTTCGGTGATTACGATATTTTCAAGGGACTTACCTTCTGGACTCCCAATATCAACATCTTCCGTGATCCCCGCTGGGGCAGAGGACAGGAAACCTACGGAGAGGATCCCTTCCTTGCCGCAACACTTGCTTCTTCACTCATAAAGGGTATTCAGGGTGAAGAGGAATTTCTCAGAGCATCAGCCTGTTCAAAGCATTTTGCGGGACATTCAGGTCCTGAGGGAATGCGTCACGGCTTTGATGCAATAATTTCCCTTAAAGATCTTCACGAAACGTATCTTCCCGCATTTGAGCACACGGTTAAAAACGGTGTTACAGGCGTTATGGGTGCATATAACAGAACAAACGGCGAGGCCTGCTGTGCACATTCATATCTTTTAAGCAAGGTGCTCAGAAAGGACTGGAGCTTTGACGGCTACGTTGTTTCTGACTGCTGGGCAATTGCAGATATCTGCGGTGACCACCATATTGTTGAAACAAAGGCGGCGGCGGCGGCTTTAGCTCTTAAAAATACCTGTGACCTTAACTGCGGTGAAACCTATAACGCACTTGTTGATGCTTACGAGCAGGACCTTGTAACAGAGGATGAAATTACAGAGTGCTGTGAAAGACTTTATACAATAAGACATCTTTTAGGTGAATTTGAAGAGGTCCGTCCGTACAGCGACATTCCCTTTACTGTTGTTGACTGTAAGGAGCACAGAGCCTTTAATCTTAAAGCCGCTGAGGAATGTGTCGTTATGATGAAGAACGACAGCTTCCTTCCCATTGATAAAAACACAACCAAGAGAATTGCAGTGGTTGGTCCCAACGCTCTTTCAGTAACTGCTCTTGAAGGTAACTATAACGGACACGCTTCTGAATACGTAACCGTTGCAGACGGTGTGAGAAGAGTATTCACAGAAGCCGATATTGCCGTTGTTAAGGGCTCGAACTACTATAAGGAAAAGCTTCTTGACCACGACGGACACGGCTACCTTCTTTCCGACGGTCTTGCCGCCGCAAGCACGGCTGATATCACAGTTCTTGCTCTCGGACTTGACTGCTCCGTTGAAGGCGAGGAAATGTCCAACTTCACGGCAGACGATTTCTTTATGAAGGGCGACAGAAGATACGTAAATCTTCCTAAAACTCAGATCAAGCTTGCAGAGGCTGTCTGCGACGTATGTGAAAACGTTGTTGTCGTTATTATGTGCGGCAGTGCTGTTGACCTGGGTGAAAAGGTAAATCAGAAGGCAAAGGCAATTCTTCACGCCTGGTATCCCGGTGCTATGGGCGGACTTGCCGTTGCAAACATTCTTTCAGGCAAGGCTTCTCCTTCAGGACGTCTTCCCGTAACCGTATATAGCGTAAACCACGAAATTCCCGCATTTGAAGACTATTCAATGAAGGGCAGAACCTACAGATTTATTGAGGGTGAGGCTCTTTATCCCTTCGGCTTCGGTCTTTCCTACGGTAAATTTACTTATTCAGAGCTTAAAGTGCTTGAAGAAAATGAAGACAGCATAAAGGTGAGCGTTGATGTAACGAATGAAAGCGATATCACCTGCGGTGAAAGAGCACAGCTTTATGCACAGTTCTCCGATTCAAGAACCGTAACCCCCCATTTCCAGCTTTGCGGTATCAAGGCACTTGAAATTCCCGCAAGAGAAACTGTTACAGCAGTCTTCGATGTTCATAAATACTGGCTCAAGGCAGTGCTCAGTGACGGAACGAGAGTTACACCCGACGGAAAAATTACTCTTTATGCAGGCGGACATCAGCCTGATGCAAGAAGCAGTATTCTTGCAGGCTATGAATGTCTGAAGAAAGAGCTTTAATAAAAAATTCGGATAGGCGATAAGAATTATGTCAACTGACCAGTTGCTTATTTATGCAAGACAGGTTATATGTGCCTTGCTCGCTCTCTTTGCTCCATGGGTAGGTATGGGACTTCCGGAACTGGGAACCAAGGACGTTATAACAGATGAAAGTGTTGTAAGAATTATGTCCTTCAACGTCCGTGCAGGTGAATTTGACCGTGAGGAAATTGTGCCTCAGGTCGTTGCCGACTATATGCCCGACTCCGTAGGCTTTCAGGAATGTGAGGGTATGTGGTATCTTACACTGAAAACATATCTTCCCGATTACACAATTGTCGGTGTAGGCAGGCTTACAGGCGTTCAGCTATAGGTGAGTCAACGGCAATTATGAACAGAAACGATAAATATACTCTTGTTGACAGCGGCACCTTCTGGCTTTCGGAAACACCTTTTATGGTATCAAAGGGCTGGGATGCAAATTATCCCAGAACCTGCACCTGGGTAATTCTTGAAAATATAGAAACAGGCGAGCAGTATGCTCACATTAATACCCACCTTGACAACGGCGGAAGCCTTGCACGTGAAAAAGGTCTTGAGATGATACTTGAAAGGGCAGAGGATTTTGATATGCCCGTTGTTATAACAGGTGACTTCAATTTCTCAACAGACTCTTCCCTTTATACGTATATGACAGAAGGTGAGTTCTCCGATACGTCCTGTGTTGCGCTTTCTGCCGATAAGGGCGGAACTGCTCACGGCTACGGCGGAGGTATAGGAACAAGACCTATTGACTATATTCTTGTAAACGGCGAAGTCAGTGAGATTCTTACCTTCAGAATAATGAGAGAGCAGTATAACGGCAGATATCCCTCAGACCATTATCCTATCTATTCTGATATGATTTTCTGATAATATGCGGAAAGTGAGATAAATTCGATGGCAAAAAAACAGAAAGAAAAAGAAATAAATAATCATCCTAATAAAATAGGCGTGAAGGAAGCCGCAGGCTATACGATTGCCGAAGCGGGTAATATGTTCAACCTTACCTATATTTCAGGCTATCTCAAGCTCTTTATGACTGACGTGCTGAAAATCCCTGCGGCGTGGGCAGGTATAATGCTCATTATCACACGTCTTTGGGACTGCATAAACGATCCAATCTGGGGTGCTATGGTTGCAAAGAAGCCCCCTGTGAAAGACGGAAAGTTCCGCCCCTATCTCAAGTGGGTTTCGGTGCCTCTGGGTATTTCAACCGTGCTTTGCTTCTTACCCTATAATAAGCTTACCTCAAACACCACAATTCTCTTTATAATCGCACTTGTGGCATATACCTTCTACGGAATGATGTACACGGGTATGAACATTCCCTTCGGCTCACTGGCTTCGGTTATTACAGATGATCCTAAGGGCAGAACCCTTCTTTCAACCTTCCGTTCAATAGGCTCAGGTGTGGGCGGAGCAGTTGTTTCTCTTCTTGCTCCGATGCTTATTTATACCGTCCGTGTTGATGCAAGCGGTCAGCCTATGTACGATCCCGTGACAAATAAGGTTATTGAGGATGCCGACGGAAACAAGATGTTTATTTTCGGTCTTGTTATGGGTATTCTCTCTATTATCTTCTATCTGTGGGGATATAAAACAACTAAGGAAAGAGTTCCCTCTGCTCCCGATCCCAAGGTCGATTTCAAGGCAACCTACATAGGACTTTTCAAATCACGCCCCTTTGTTACCGTTGCTCTTGCAGGTATTCTCATAAGCGGACAGCTTCAGTTCAATTCCTTTAACGCATATCTTTATAAGAACTATTTCCTCAATACAGGACTTGGTACAATAGGAACGATATGTAACTATCTTCCTATGGTCATATTTGTTCTTTTAACTCCCAAGCTTGTTGAAAAATTCGGTAAAAAAGAGCTTTGCGGTAACTTCTCGGTTATTGCCGCCGCCGCATCCGTCGGTATTGCCATAATAGCAAACAACAAGAGCATACTGAATTTAATTGATCCCGTAAACGGCAGGCTTCCTGCGTGGATATTTATGGTTTCACTTCTTCTCATAGGCTTCGGCTACACCTTCGTAAGCCTTACCTGCTGGGCAGTTGTTATGGACGTTATAGACTATCAGGAATATAAGACGGGCATCAGAAACGAAAGTGCCGTATATGCCGTTTATACCTTCTCAAGAAAGCTCGGTCAGACTATTGCAGACGGTCTCGGACTTTTCCTTTTGCAGTGGGCAGACTACAGCGGTGACACTTACGGCTTCGTTGAAGGCACAAGCCAGAAGATTATGCTTATCTGTACGGTAATTCCTGCCGTAGTCTATACGGGCGTATGGCTTCTTATGAAGTTCGGTTATCCCCTTGACAGAGAAAGATTAAAGCCTGTTTATTCCTTTATAAGAGAAAAGAGAGAAAATGAAGCAGAGCTTTCACAGGCATCTCCTCTTGTATAAAACGGAATACAGTAAAAGAAGCCGGTATATCCTTTCAGGATATGTCGGCTTTTTACAGAAGGGTATTATATGAAATTTGTAAAAAAGGACAGCGGTTTTTTGCTGTCGTATCTCATTAATCTTGCTTTTAACCTCGAATGGACGGTGCCCGCGTGGATAGCACTTGCCCTTCACTTTATTTTCGGTATTTCTCTGTGGTGGTTTATCGGTGCAATTATTATCTGGCTTATGGCGGTGCTTTTTAAGACTCTTGTGCTTTTTCTTCTCAATAAGGCAGGTAATATGCCCGAAAAATATCGGGAGAATAAAAATCCCTACTCAAGCAAGGGCTACACACCCATAGAAAAAAGCGAAGAGGGAAAAAATTAACGGAATTTTTTAAATGCCTCATTTTTATGGGGCATTTTTTAATCTTGATTTAGGTAAGGGTTGTAAAGTCTGTGCTATCATATTCAGAAAGGAAAATTGAAATGAAAACAACGAAAAATGTTCAGAAGACTACAGCTCCTGTTGAAGTTAAGAGTGTGCAGAAAAAGAAAAAGCCTGTGATTATTATTGCAGCGGCTGTTATTGCGGTTATTCTTATTGCAGTATTGAGCCCTTTATTCAGAGGAGCAAAAACCGAAAGTACAAGAATTACAACCTATAACGTAGATGAAATAACCTACGGTGACGTATCACAGACCATAAGCGGAAGCGGTACGCTTACACCCGTAACAAAAGAAACACTTACTTCAGGTGTCGGCGGTGAGGTTGAAGAGGTTAATTGCACTGTAGGTGACGAAGTTGCTGCAGATGACGTTATTGCAGTTATCGGCGGTGAGGAAATCATAGCTCCCTATGACGGTGTTCTTTTAGAACTTCCTCTTAACGTAGGCGATGAGGTGGCTGTCGGCGGAACTGTTACAATGATTATGGGTAAAGACGGCTTTACTATGGGTATTGCAGTTGATGAAACGGAAATTTCTTTGATTGAACTCGGTCAGGAGGTAGAATTTTCCGTTGATGCGGTAAGCGGTGAATATTCGGGACGCATCTCAAAAATTTCATATAACGGCTCGTCAAGCGGCGGCAGTGTTGCTTTCCAGATAACAGCTCTTGTAGAGCATATAGAAAACGTATATCCCGGAATGAGTGCAACTGCACAGATAGTTGTTGAAGACTCAGGCGAGGGACATCTGGTGCCCGTTGATGCTGTAAGCACGTCAGGTGACAATAACTACGTCTATCTTGCTCCCGAAGGTGCAGAATTCGGCACTGTTTACGCTGAGGAGGAGCTTGATGTAAGCACACTTACAAAGGTAAATGTTGAAACCGGTATGTCCGACGGCTCTTATATCATTATAGAAAGTGATGAAATTGAAGAGGGCGACCTTATAGTTATTACGAAGATTACCTCAACTCTTACAGGCTCCGCATCAGAGTCAGAGGACAGCTTCGGCGGCTTCGGCGGTATGGGCGGTATGGGCTCAATGGGCGGCTTCCCCGGCGGAATGGATTTCGGCGATTTCGATTTTGAAAATTTTGATCCGAGTCAGATGCCTCAGGGCAGCGGCGGCAGCTTCCCCTGATTTAGCCGATAAGGAGGAGCCGTAATGATAAATCTGAAGCACATATACAAATCCTATTCTTTGGGAGAGGTTGATGTGCCTGTGCTAAAGGATGTCAGCCTTCATATAAAGCCTCAGGAATTTGTTTCAATCTTAGGCCCGTCCGGAAGCGGAAAATCCACGCTTATGAATATTATAGGCTGTCTTGATACGCAGGACAGCGGTGAATATATTCTTGACGGACACAGTATTAAGAACTGCACAGAGGATGAGTTAAGTGAAATACGAAGTCTGAAAATCGGCTTTATTTTTCAGCAGTTCAATCTTCTTCCTGACCTTACGGCTTACGAAAACGTTGAAATGCCCTTGCTTTATCATAAAATCTCCCGAACGGAGCGTCACGAAAGGGTTATGAGGACTCTCTCTCAGGTCGGACTTGCCGAAAGAATGCATCATAAGCCAAGTCAGCTTTCAGGCGGACAGCAGCAGAGAGTTGCAATTGCACGTGTTCTTGCAAGTGAGCCTTCAATCATTTTAGCAGACGAGCCTACGGGTAATCTTGACTCAGTTTCGGGAAATGAAATTATGGAAATAATAAAAGGATTATGGAAGGACGGTAATACCATCGTTCTCATAACCCATGACAGTAATATTGCCGAACAGGCACAAAGAAAAATCTACGTGCACGACGGTGTTATCAGCGAAAGGGAGGGAAGAAAATGACACTGAAAATTCTCAAGCTCTCCGTTAAAGCAATTTTTAATAATAAAATGCGCTCAATTCTCACAATGCTCGGTATCATTATCGGTGTAATGGCTGTTGTTATTCTTGTTTCCATAACAAAGGGTGCAACAAGCGGCATCACCGACAGCATAGCAAGTATGGGCTCACAGCTTATTACGGCGAACGTTACCGACGATGAAGCCACGGTTTCCTATGAAGCAATTGATACACTTTCTTCCTATCCTGCAATTGATGCGGTTGCTCCCGTTATTACAACAAGTAAGACTGTAAAGAAAAACAGCAACAAGGGTAATTACTCTGTTGTGGGAATAACACCTTCTTATTTTGACGTTCAGGAAACGGATATTCAGAGAGGCAGAAAAATTGTTGAGTCCGATATCGAATGGGCAACAAAGGTGTGTGTTATCGGAACTGAGGTTGCAACAGAGCTTTTCGGAACCTGGGATGCCGTTGACGGAACGATAATATTAGGTGACAGCATCTATAAGGTTGTCGGCGTTCTTGATGAGCAGGGCTCAAGCCTTATGGGAAGTGATGACAGCAAAATCCTCATTCCCTACACAACTGCGGAAAAAATGACGGGACAGACGGCTGTTTCAACCTTTTATGCAAAGGCTTCAAGCGAGAGTGCCGTAAATTCCGCAATAAGCAGTATTGAGCTGTTCCTTTTGCAGATAACCCGTGATGAAGAAGCCTATGAGGTAAACAATCAGTCTGATATTCTTGATACTATGGATGACGTTACGGATACGCTGTCACTTCTTCTTGCAGGTATTGCTGCAATATCTCTTCTTGTAGGCGGTATCGGTATTATGAATATTATGCTTGTTTCCGTAACGGAAAGAACCCGTGAAATCGGTATAAGAAAGGCTGTAGGCGCAAAAAGAAAGCATATTATGTTCCAGTTCTTGTGCGAGGCGTGTATTCTTTCAGTGCTCGGCGGTCTTATAGGACTCATTCTTTCAGTGCTCTCACTTGAGGTTTACAGCTCCTTTGCATCTTTAGAAGTGACGATGAACTGGTCTGTTGCTATGGGTGCCATAGCCTTCTGTGCAGTTATCGGTATAATCTTCGGCGGATATCCCGCTATGAAAGCATCAAAGCTTCAGCCTATTGAGGCTCTTCAGCGATTATGATCAGAAAATTTCCTTTTCGGTTATAATTATATCGGGCTTTATGTCGTTCGGCTCAGAGGGAATGTGCTCACATAAAAGCTCATTGAAGCAAAGACAGATTTTTTGTGCCTTGCATTTTTCAACAAATCTATCATAAAAGCCGCCGCCGTAGCCGAGGCGGTTTTTATTTTTGTCTGTGGATATACAGGGCATTACTATGATATCAAATTCACATTCTTCAGCCGGAATTCCCGTTTCCTCAGGCTCATAAATTCCCATATAGCCTTCACTGAAAACAGTATCGGCTGTTATTTTAACTGCATTCATAATTCCGCTGTTTATGCATTTCGGAATGAAAACCTCTTTTTTGTCACTGAGCGCTTTTTTGATTATGTTATGTGTAAAGACTTCCTTTGGTGCTGAAATATAAATAAAAATCTTATTTGCATTTATAAAGCTGTCACTTCCGAGTAAACGCTTTTCTATTTCTTCGGAGGCATTTTTTATATATTCTTGTAAAAGTTGCTCTCTTTTGCTTTTTATTTCTCTGCGAAGCAGTTTTTTGTCCATTTTCTCACCCCGTTTTGTAAGAATTTTATCATAAAACAAAAAAACCGTAAAGTGTAAAATCATTTTGTATTGCACTTTAATAAGTATAATGTTAAAATAAACCTATTATTTCAGGGGGATTTTTATGAGATACGAGCTTATATCCAAAGAAGGAAATTTTTATAAGGCAAATCTTCATTCTCATTCAACGGTGTCAGACGGTGAGCTTACGCCTGAGGAAATGAAGGATTTATATAAATCGCACGGCTACAGCATTCTCTGCTGTACCGACCATGAGGTTATGATACCTCATCACGAGCTTACTGATGAGGATTTTCTGATGCTTACGGGTGTGGAGATAGGCTTTGATGAGTCATGGCGCCCTAATTTTCTTGATGCAAAGGTCTGCGATATCTGCCTTATTTCACTTGACAGAGATAATAATACACAGCCGTTTTTTCACAGAACGAAATATCACGATACAGAAAAGAATTCTCTTATTAAGTATGATGAAAATGAGCCTGACTATAACAGAGAATATAACGCCGACTGCATAAACGGTGCAATAAAGCTCTGCCGTGAAAAAGGCTTTTTCGTAACCTATAATCACCCCACGTGGTCACTTGAGCATTATGAGGATTATATTAAGTATTCAGGTATGAATGCTATGGAAATATGCAATTACTCAAGCTTTATTGACGGCTATGATGAATATAACGGTAAAATTTATGATGAGTTTCTCCATAAGGGTGAAAGAATTTTTGCTATTGCCGCTGACGATAACCACAACAGACGTGATCCTTCATCAAGAATGTGGGACTCCTTCGGTGCGTTTACGGTGATAAAAGCGGAAAGGCTTACATACGAATGTGTTGCCGATGCCTTAGTGAAGGGAAATTTTTATTCCTCTCAGGGCCCTGAAATTTATGAGCTTTATATTGAAGAGGGCATATTACATATAAAATGCTCACCTGCAGATAAAATCGTCTGCACCGTAAACCGAAGAAGATGCTGTTCAAGGTATAACGAAAACGGCGGAGAAATTACTCAGGCTGAATTTGATATAAAGCACTCTGACGGTTATTTCAGAATTACGGTTACTGATAAGCTTGGCCGTCACGCTGATACCAATGCATATTTTACTGACCAATTCCAAGAGCTTACAAAGGAATAAGAAAACAAAGGAAAAAGAAAATGAAAAAGTTATTTGATCCAAGACTTATGATGATAATTTCAATGTCGATTTTCGGCACCTTAGGTCTGTTTATAAGAAATATCAATATGCCTTCGAGAGAAATTGCTTTGTTCAGAGCAGTTCTTGCAGGTGTATTTATTGCTGTTTTTCTTTTGATAACAAAGAATAAAATTCCTTTAGGCAAAATAAAAAAACAGCTTCCCATACTTATTTTATCGGGAATTGCTATGGGCTTTAACTGGATTCTTCTTTTTGAGGCTTATAACTATACCTCAGTCAGTGTTGCAACTCTTTCTTATTATTTTGCCCCCGTTATCGTAACCCTTCTTTGTCCTCTTCTTTTTAAGGAAAAGATGAAGGGTAAGCAGTGGATATGCTTTATTATGTCCACTCTCGGTATTGTGCTTATTACTCTCACGGGCGATATGGGGCAGGGTAGCAATCATTTTATCGGTATCGCATTAGGTCTTGGTGCCGCCTGTCTTTATGCCACTGTTATTCTTCTTAATAAATTCATCAAAGAGGTTGACGGAATTCACCGCACCTTCCTGCAGTTCGTTTCTGCGGCGGCGGTGCTTCTTCCTTACGTGCTGTGCACAGGGGGTATCACCGTTCATACCCTTGATACAAAATCCCTTGTGCTTCTTCTGGTGGTAGGTATTATTCATACAGGTATTACGTATTGTCTTTATTTTTCTTCCCTCAAAGAGCTTCCCGGTCAGAAAACCGCAGTTCTCAGTTATATAGATCCCTTGGTTGCGGTGCTGGGCTCCGTTATTATTCTCAATGAGGCAATTTCACTTCAGCAGATTATAGGCGGACTTCTTATTTTAGGCTTTACCCTCTGGAATGAAATCGGCGGAAATAAGGAGAAAAAGAAATGAACGAAATAACAAGAGGTCTTAAAGAAAGAAAATCCGTGAGAGCCTTTACTGATAAGAAAATCAGTGAGGAGATTAAAAACGAAATTCTTCTCTGTGCCGTAAATGCACCCACCGCAGGCAATCAACAGCTTTATACAATACTTGATATACGTGAGCAGGAGCTGAAGGAAAGACTTGCCGTCACCTGTGATAATCAGCCCTTTATTGCAGAAGCGGATTTTGTTCTCATATTCTGTTCGGATTTCAAGAAATGGTACGACGCCTTTAATGATACGGGCTGTGAGCCGAGAGAGCTTTCTGTGGGTGATTTTCTGCTCAGTGTAAACGATGCTCTTATTGCCGCACAGAATGCAGTGGTTGCGGCGGAAAGCTTCGGTATCGGCTCTTGTTATATCGGGGATATTATGGAAAACTGTGAAATACACAGAGAAATGCTGAATTTGCCCGAATACGTTTTTCCTGCGGCTATGCTTGTGTTCGGTTATCCCCAAAGCTCACAGATAAAAAGACAAAAGCCTGAAAGAGCAGATATGAAATTCATCGTTCATACTGACAGATATAAGGATTTTACAAAAGAGGAAAGGGAAGAGCTGTTCTCCAAAAAGACCTCTGTGAAGGATTATGAAGCGTGGATGAAGGCTTTTTGCAACAGAAAATATAACAGTGATTTTTCTGTTGAAATGAGCCGTTCCGTAAGGGAATATCTGAAGCAATACGGCGTATAATTTACATTAAATTAAAAAAATATATAATTTTTTATAAGGAAAGTCAGCTGTTCGGTTGACTTTTTCTTTTTTTAGATGTATAATACAAACAAATGTTCGGAGGTGGAAGGATGACTGCAAAGGTAATGAGTATGGGAATATTCGGTATGCGTTCCTTTATGGTTGAGGTGGAAGCGGATATATCGGGCGGAAAATATCGTTTCGATATGGTAGGTCTTCCCGATACGGCTGTTTCTGAGGCAAAAGAGAGAGTTCAGTCTGCTATAAAAAACAGCGGCTACGGATTTTCCTATAATCATATTGTTGTAAATCTTGCCCCTGCTGATGTAAAAAAAGAGGGAAGCGTATATGACCTGCCGATTTTCATTTCACTTCTTATAGCAGGTAAGCAGTTGAATGTTGATGTCAGAGAAATGGCATTTATCGGGGAGCTTTCTCTTTCAGGCGATGTGCGTTCCGTAAACGGTGTATTGCCTATGGTAATAGAAGCCAAGAATAACGGTATAAAAAAGGTGTTTCTTCCCTTTGAAAACGGTGAAGAGGCGGCAATTGTTGAGGGAATAGAAATATATCCCGTTAAGAACGCAAAACAGCTTGTTGATTTCTTTAAGGGAAACAGTGTAGGTGAAGAGCTGAAAAAGGCTGTAGCCGTGCCGTTGGCAAAAGAAGAAAATGATGATATTATTCCCGATTTTTCAGATGTAATGGGACAGCACTCCGCAAAGAGAGCTCTTGAAATTGCGGCGGCAGGCGGTCATAACGTGCTTATGTCGGGCCCTCCCGGTTCAGGCAAGAGTATGCTTGCAAAAAGACTTCCGTCAATTCTTCCCGATATGTCCTTTGAAGAGTCCCTTGAAACCACAAAGCTGTATTCAATTGCAGGTGAACTCAAAAAAAGAAGCGGACTTGTGAAGCAAAGGCCCTTCCGTTCACCACATCATACCGTTTCACCTGTTGCTCTTTCAGGCGGCGGAACAATTCCCAGGCCCGGTGAATTATCCCTTGCCCATAACGGCGTTTTATTCCTTGATGAGCTTCCCGAATTTTCGAGAACTGCAATGGAAGTAATGCGACAGCCTGTTGAAGACGGTGAGGTAACAATTTCAAGAGTTGCGGGAACGCTTACGTATCCTTGCAGTATAATGCTTGTTGCGGCTATGAATCCCTGTCCTTGCGGATATCTGGGACATCCTGTTAAGGAATGTACCTGCTCGCCTATGGCGGCAGCAAGATACAGAAACCGGATTTCAGGTCCTCTTCTTGACAGAATAGATATTCAGATAGACGTTCCTGCGGCAACATATTCGGAAATCAGCGGCAGCAACAAGGAAGAAAGCTCAGAAGAAATCAAAAAAAGAGTTGAGAAGGCAAGAGCCGTTCAGCGTGAACGCTTCAGGGGCACCGGTGTCACCTGTAATGCCAAAATGAACGCTTCTCAGACGAGAAAATACTGTGTTCTCGATGAAGGCGCACAGAAGCTTATGAAGACTCATTATGAAAAATTAGGTCTTTCAGGCAGAACCTACGATAAAATTCTTCGTGTAGCAAGAACAATTGCAGACCTTGAAGGATATGATATAATAACGAGAGCTCATATTTTTGAGGCTCTTACCTTCAAAAATATTTCTATGGAATGAGGTTAATTTATGGTAATTTGTGTTTTCGGTTCATCAGGAACGGAAATTGATAAAAAATACGTTGAAAAAACAGAGCTTTTGGGAGAAGAGCTTGCAAAAAGAGGTCATTCTCTTATGTTCGGCGGCGGCAAAAACGGACTTATGGGTGCGGCGGCACGCGGATTTAAGAAGGGCGGCGGTTATATAGTCGGTGTTGCTCCCGAATTTTTCAAAGCGGGTGACGTGCTTTACAGTGAATGTGACGAATTCGTATGGCCCGAAAGTATGCGTGACAGAAAAATGTATATGGAGGATAATTCCGATGCGTTTATCGTCACTCCCGGCGGAATAGGTACTTATGAGGAATTTCTTGAGGTGCTGACGCTCAAGCAGCTTGCACGTCAGTCAAAGCCTATAGTCGTTTTCAATATTGACGGATTTTTTGATAAGCTTATAGAAGTTATACACGATAACGTAAGAGATGGCTTTGTCCGTGCACAGACTCCCGAGCTTTTCAAGGTGACGGATAATATTGAAGAAGTAATAAGCATCTGCGAAAACGATTACTTTGATATAAATGATATAAAGTTTTACGATTGATAATAAATGAGAGAAAAAAAAGAAGGTGATGCGGAAAAATCCGTATCACCTTTATTACTGTGTATTAATAAACCGTATGGCTTACTTTCTTGCAGCCTCGATACATTCTTCAGCGTATCTTTCAGCAATAACGCCTTCGGGTTCGCCTGTCTTCTGTGATTCTGTGAGAATGTGCTCAACAGTGTTATAAATGTTGTTGACCTTCTTGAGAACCTCTTCCTCGTTGTAGTCGCCTGCTGCTTCGCCTGCTGCATTGATAACGCCGCCTGCGTTGATGATGAAGTCGGGAGCATAGAGAATTCCTCTTGCTTTAAGAGCTTCACCTGAAGCAAGGTCAAGGATAACGTTGTTAGCGGCACCTGCAATAGCCTTGCAGTTGAAGTTGGGGATAGTCTTGGGATTTACGATAGCGCCGAGAGCACAGGGAGCGAAGATATCACATTCCTGAGTAAGAATTTCGTCAGCTGTAACGATCGTTGCACCGTACTTTTCAGCGGCAATTTCAAGGTTAGCCTTGTTGTTTCTGTTAGCAACGTAGAGCTTTGCGCCTTCTGAAGCGAGGTGCTTACAAAGGTCAAGTCCTACTTTACCTACGCCCTGAACTGCAATTGTTTTGCCTTCAAGGTTATCTGAGCCGAAAGCAACCTTTGCAGTAGCCTTGATACCCTGATATACACCGATAGCGGTGAAGGGTGAGGGGTCACCTGAAATGTGGGGAAGACCGCAGATGTGCTTTGTCTTTCTTGCAATAATAAGAGCATCGTCACAGTCTGTGTTTACGTCTTCTGCTGTGATATAGCAGCCGCCGAGAGCATTCATAGCTTCACCGAAGGCTTCAAACATAGCCTCTGTCTTCTGTGAAGGATCAGCAATAATAACTGACTTACCGCCGCCGAAGTTAAGACCTGCAGCAGCATTCTTGTGTGACATACCTCTTGAAAGACGGAGAACGTCGAAAAGTGCCTCATCTTCGGAAGCATAGGGGAGAAGACGGCAACCGCCGATAGCGGGCCCTCTTACTGTGTTGTGAACAGCGATAATAGCTTTAAGACCTGCTTTTTCGTTGTTTACGAAAAGAATTTTTTCGTGACCGTATTTTGTAATTTCCTGCATTACATTCATTTTATATCATTCCTTATAAATGGATTTTTGAAATATTTCCAAAAAGTAATATCTCAATTTAGATATTAATATACTGCAAAATTTTCTGCTTGTAAATATTTTTTTTGCAATAATTAATATATTTTTTTAATATACAAAATTAATCAGTTTATTTAATATGCATTAATCGAAATCGTGCTCTTCGAGATATTTAAGCTCTCTTTCTCTGTCACGCTTTGAACGTGCCTTTACCGTAGCACGAACCTCTTTTCTGTTTTTGCCGATAATGCCGTTTCTTGAAAAGGCTACCCAGAACATACCTACAACGCTTCCCGCACCTGCCAAAATCATATCAATCATAGTATCAACAAGTCCGCTTTCGCTGATTATGGGAGAAACCTGAAGGGTGTAGCCGTAAAGTCTGTCCATTGTGAATTCGTAGAATTCCCAGCCTACTAAAATGAAGCAGGAAAAGCACAGTGCAAAAAGAGAGGCAAGTCCGGGACTTAAATGACGGCTTCTGCCCTGAAAGGCTACGGCAAAATCATAGGCAAAGTAAGAAGCCACCACACCTGAAATAAAGTGCTCTATAATATCAATATACTGAAAATTGGTTTTCGTGTTGAGAACGTAGCCTATAACAACACCGAAGCATATAAATAAGTTGAGCATCGTCTGTGACTGATAGGTGACTCTCGTAATGAAGGATTTTCCGCCGAAAAGCTGGAACATATCCCACAGATGTGAAAAGGCAATTGCAAAAAGTCCCATAAGGAACTGAGTTACGGAATTGTGGAGAAGCCCCCATATACTGAAGGTTATGAGGGAAGCACGGACTGCCCACCAGATTATCTGATGTGACATAGGTATTGGTTTTATTTTATTGAGTTTCTTCATATTAACTCTCTTTTCCTGAAAAATTAAGTGATACGCCGTATTATAAATAAAAATCATAATAAAATGCAAGTCAGGTAATTTTTAACCTGATAAATGTCATAATTGTTTCATTAATTAAAATTGGTATTTTCTGAATTTAATTAATTTAATATATTAAGCATTGACATAAAGGTAAATTAATGCTAAAATACCCCTGATTAAAGACAATGACGAAGAGGGAAGTTTCCGTGAGGTCTTCAGAGAGGCGGTGCTTGGTGAAAGCCGTCGGCGGATGGAAATTATCTGTAGCTTCCGAGTCGGAGAGAGGAAAGTAATTTTTACCGTAGAGCTCTCCCGTATGGCTGCGTAAAAGCATAAGGCTTATGATAAGCATAGAGCCTGAGAGGCGCATGGCGCAATTTGAGTGGTACCGCGGGTTTTTACTCGTCTCAAAGAAAAATTTTCTTTGGGGCGTTTTTTTAATGTCCCGACACGGAGGATTTATGAGTAACAGTATTACCGGTCTTGATTTCAAGATAAGAGAAATGGCAGGGAGAATAAGAGAGCTCAGAGAAATTGTAGGCTTCACTCCCGAAGAAATGGCAAATAAAACAGGCGTGACTCTTAAAGAGTATATTGAATGTGAAGAGGGAAAAAGTGACCTTAACTTTGCGTTCATATACCGCTGTGCACTTGCCTTTAACGTTGACGTCACCGATATTATTCAGGGTACTTCACCTACACTTGCATCATACACGGTTACAAGAAAGGGCGAAGGTCAGAAGATTGAACAGGCACACGGTATGACCTATTATAATCTTGCTTCATCCTTCAAAAACAGAATAGCAGAGCCTCTTTACGTTCATTCCGTAAAAAATGCAGAGGCAGAAAACAAGGATATTGAGCTTACCACTCACGATGGACAGGAATGTGATATCGTTATCAAGGGCTCCCTCAAGGTTCAGGTCGGTGAGCACGTGGAAATTCTTCACGAGGGTGACAGCATTTATTACGACAGCTCCTCACCTCACGGTATGGCGGCTGTCGGTGATGAAGACTGCCTTTTCTATGCTATCGTTCTTAACCCCTCAGGTGAGCCTATTCCCGAATTTTCCGCACAGAAGGCAAATGCCGGTATTTCACCCAAGCGTCTTGGTGAAGAAAAGGCAGACAGAGTTTATCGTAAGTGGGTTAAGGTTCAGAAGAATGACAAGGGAACGCCCGTAAAGGTTGATTTCTTCAATGAGAATAAATTTAATTTTGCCTTTGATATAGTTGATGAAATTGCGGCAACCAAGCCCGATAAGCTTGCTATGCTTCATATTTCAAAAAAACACGAGGAGAGAAGATTTACCTTCTCCGATATAAGCCGTGCTTCAAATCAGTGCGCTAATTACTTCACCTCTCTCGGTATCAAGAGGGGCGACAGAGTTCTTCTTGTTATGAAGCGCCACTATCAGTTCTGGTTTGCAATTTTAGGACTTCATAAATTAGGTGCTGTTGCAATTCCCGCAACAAATCAGCTTCTTGAGCACGATTTTGAGTACCGCTTCAATGCGGCGGGAATAAGTGCCGTTATCTGTACTGCAGACGGAACGACATCTGATGAAGCAGATAAGGCAATACTCAATTCCCCAACTGTTACAAATAAAATTATCGTAAACGGCGAAAAGGAAGGCTGGCGTAATTTCGACAGCGAATATGAGCTTTTCAGTGAAAAGTTTGAAAGAAAAGAGGACTCTCCCTGTGGTGAAGACCTTATGCTTATGTTCTTCACTTCAGGCACAACAGGCTATCCAAAAATCGCCGCACATAACTATAAATATGCATTAGGTCACTTTGTTACGGCTAAATACTGGCACTCGGTTGATCCCGACGGACTTCACCTTACAATTTCAGATACAGGCTGGGCAAAGGCTCTCTGGGGCAAGCTTTACGGTCAGTGGATGTGCGAAGCCGCAACCTTCGTTTACGACTTTGACCGCTTTAATGCGGCAGATATTCTTCCTATGTTCTCGAAGCATAAGATAACCACCTTCTGCGCTCCTCCCACAATGTACCGTATGCTTATTAAGGAAGACCTTACCAAGTATGACCTTTCTTCAGTTGAACACGCAACGATTGCGGGTGAAGCACTTAATCCCGAAGTGTTCAAGCAGCTTGAAAAGCTTACGGGACTTCGTATTATGGAAGGCTTCGGTCAGTCTGAAAGCACGCTTATGATAGGTAATCTCGTAGGTGCAAAGCATAAGATAGGCTCTATGGGTAAGCCTGTGCCGATTTATGATATTGATATAGTTGATGCCGAAGGAAATTCCTGCGACGTAGGTGTTCCCGGTGAAATTATAGTAAGAACAAATGAAAAAACTCCTTGCGGTCTGTTCACGGGATACTATCTCGATGAAGAAAAGACCAAAGAGGTATGGTATGACGGAATGTATCACACAGGTGATATGGCCTGGAAGGACGAGGACGGCTTCTATTGGTACGTCAGCCGTGTTGATGACGTTATCAAATCATCAGGCTACCGTATCGGGCCCTTTGAAATTGAAAACGTTATTATGGAGCTTCCCTACGTTCTTGAATGCGGTGTTACTGCCGCACCCGATGAAGTAAGAGGTCAGGTCGTTAAGGCTGTTATCGTTCTTACAAAGGGCGCTGAAGGAACGGATGAGCTCAAGAAGGAAATTCAGAGCTACGTCAAGAAGCATACCGCCCCCTATAAGTATCCGAGAATAGTTGAATTCAGAGAAAGTCTTCCCAAGACTACAAGCGGAAAGATAATCCGTAATAAGCTTTGATATGAAAATTGCGATTATTCAGACGGATAGCAGAGAAAGAGATATTGAATATAATTTTTCTCACTGTGAAGAGCTTATAAAAGAAGCCTGTAAGGAAAAGCCCGACGTTTTGGTTTTGCCTGAAATGTGGAATACAGGCTTTTTCCCTGAGAAAAGCGAAGAAAGCCTTTTTGATGAAAACGGAAATAGATCAAGGGAGCTTCTTCGTCACTGCAGTGAGGAGAATAATATCCTGATAGTAGGCGGAAGCGTTGCCGAAAGGAAAGACGGCAATTTATATAACACCTCTTACGTATATAATGAAAAGGGTGAAAATATTGCTTCCTACAGTAAAACGCATCTGTTCTCTTTTATGGGAGAGGATAAGGTTTTTACTGCGGGAGATAAGGTTTCGCTTTTCAGTATTAACGGAATAAGGGCAGCTGTTGTTATCTGCTATGATATCCGTTTTCCCGAATTGATAAGAACGGCGGCGCTTGAGGGAATTGAGCTTCTTTTCGTTGTGAGTCAGTGGCCTTATGAAAGGCTTTCTCAGCTGGATATTCTCTGTAAATGCAGAGCTGTTGAAAATCAGATGCACGTCGTACTGTGTAACGGCTGCGGAAGCTATTCGGGAACCCGTTTTGCAGGCGGTTCAGGAGTGTTTGACTGCTTTGGCAATAAGACGTTTTCTCTCGGAAACGAAGAAGGAATACTTCTTTGTGATATTTCTTTTGAAGAGCAGAGGGCGCTTCGCTCAACAATGAAGGTTTATGAGGACAGACGGCCTCAGATATATAAGCTGTAAAAATCTGCCGTAGAGGAATTTCTTTTTTTCCTTTACGGCTATATTATTTGTAAATAATATTGACAAGAGAACACTTCTGTGTTATCCTACTTACATTGATAGAGGTGCGTTTGATAAATAGTAGCTTCTGTGTAAGCCCTTACGCAAGGGCGTTGCAGAAATGAAAGGTATCGGCGCCGAAGACGGCTGCGGCGTAGGTCGTTCTGGCAAAGTGAACTAAGAGTCACTGTGCTGTCGCTTTTTGCGGAGAGCTATCTTGTACTATGGGTTTGCCTGTGACGTATCTGATAGCCGTTGATGACGGCTGTTTTTTATGTCAGGAGAATATAGTATATATTGTGGCTGCTTCGTATAATTTACGGGCGGCTGATTTTTTTGCATATAGATATAACGGAGGAATTACTATGAAAAAGACAGTTTTTACAGGTGCGGCAACTGCTATCGTTACCCCTCTTAATGAAAACGGTGTTGACTACGAAAGCTTCGGCAGACTCATTGAGTGGCAGATAGCACAGGGCATTGACGCTATCGTTGCCTGCGGCACAACAGGTGAAGCATCAACTCTTACGGATGAAGAACACAGAGAGTGTATAAAGTTTGCCGTTGAAAAAGCAGCCGGCAGAGTTCCCGTAATTGCGGGTACAGGCTCAAATGATACCGATTATGCAATTGACCTTACAAAGTTTGCCTGTGACGTAGGTGCAGATGCAGTTTTACTTGTAACCCCTTACTATAATAAAGCAACTCAGAAGGGACTTATCAAATCCTTTGAGGTCGTTGCAGACGTGGCAACCAAGCCCTGTATTCTTTATAACGTTCCTTCAAGAACAGGCTGTAATATTCTTCCCGCTACCGCTGCAGCACTTGCGGAGCACCCCAATATCGTAGGCATCAAGGAGGCTTCGGGCAATCTCTCTCAGGTTGCTGAAATTGCAAGTCTTACAAGAGGAAAGCTTGATATTTATTCAGGTAATGACGATCAGGTGCTTCCCATACTTTCTCTCGGCGGCAAGGGTGTTATTTCCGTGCTTTCAAACATTCTTCCCAAGGAAACCTCACTTATGTGTAAGCACTTTATGAACGGAAACGTTACTGAAGCTACAAAGATGCAGCTTGATTATCTTCCTCTTATAAACGCTCTGTTCTGTGAAGTAAATCCCATTCCCGTAAAGGCTGCGTGTGCCGCTATGGGCTACGGTGAAAATTATCTCCGTCTTCCTCTCACTGCTATGGAAGAGGATAACGAAAAGAAGCTTCTTGCTCTTATGAGAGAAGCAGGAATTAACGTTTAAGAGGAAAAATTATGAATATAATACTTAACGGTTTTTCAGGCAGAATGGGTGCCTGTGTCCTTGAAGTTGCATCAAACGGCTATATGGACAGTAAAATTGTGGCAGGTGTTGATATAAATGCCGCAGAGGGTGAAATTCCCTGTTACACGTCTTTTTCAGATATCAGGGAAAATGCAGACTGCATTATAGATTTTTCAAATCACGCGGCTATTAAGGCGGCGGCTGATTATGCCGTAAGCGCAGGTCTTCCTCTTGTTGTTGCAACAACAGGTCACAGCGACGAGGAAAAGGAAATCATCAGAAAGGCCTCCGAAAGCGTTCCCGTATTTTTTGCCGCAAATATGTCAATGGGTGTTGCCCTTCTTTGTCAGATGGCAACTCTTGCCGCAAAATCTCTTCCCGGTGCTGATATCGAGATCGTTGAAAAGCATCATAACCGTAAGGCAGATGCTCCCAGCGGCACAGCACTTATGATTGCAAATGCAATTAAGACGGTAAGAGAAAATGCAAAATTCGTATTCGGAAGAAGCGGATTTGCTAAGAGAACTCCCGAAGAAATAGGAATTCACGCTTTAAGACTGGGCAATATCATAGGTGAGCACGAGGTAATTGTTTCAACGGATTATGAAACGATTACTCTGAAGCATGAGGCTCATTCAAGAGCACTTTTTGCAGAGGGTGCTATTGCGGCGGCTTCTCATATTATCGGCAAAAAGCCCGGACTTTATGATATGAGTTCCATAATCGCATAATTATTTTTTGAAACGAGGGATAAATATGAGAATAGGTATTTACGGCTACGGAAATCTCGGCAGAGGTGTGGAATGTGCAATTATGCAGAATTCCGATATGGAGCTTAAAGCAGTTTTTACGAGAAGAGATCCCGAAACCATTAAAATTCTTACTCCCGATGCCAAGGTGGTAAATGCAGCCGACGTGCTTTTATATAAAGATGAAATTGACGTGCTTGTGATCTGCGGAGGCAGTGCAACGGACCTTCCCGTTATGACTCCTGAGCTTGCAAAAAGCTTCAACGTTATAGACTCTTTTGATACTCACGCAAAAATTCCCGAACACTTTAAGAACGTTGATAAGACTTCAAAGGAAAACGGAAATATTGCTCTTATCTCAGCAGGCTGGGATCCCGGTATGTTCTCCGTGAACAGACTTATGGCAGGTGCCATACTTCCCGAGGGTAAGGATTATACCTTCTGGGGCAGAGGTGTAAGTCAGGGCCATTCCGATGCCATAAGAAGACTTGAGGGTGTTCAGGATGCAAGACAATATACCATGCCTGTGGAAGAAGCTATGGAAAGCGTAAGAAACGGTGAAAATCCCACTCTTACGGTAAGACAGAAGCACACAAGAGAATGCTTTGTCGTTGCAAAAGAAGGGGCAGACCTTGAAAAAATTGAAAATGAAATCAAGACTATGCCCAATTACTTTGCTGATTACGACACAACGGTTACCTTTATTTCTCAGGAAGAGCTTAACGAAAAGCATAAGGGTATTCCTCACGGCGGAAGTGTTATAAGAACAGGCGTTACCGGCAAAAACGGGGAAAACAGGGAAATGATTGAATATAAACTGAAGCTTGACTCAAATCCCGAATTCACCGCAAGTGTAATACTTTGTTACGCAAGAGCTATATATAAAATGAGAGGCAGAGGAATTACAGGCTGTAAGACAGTTTTTGACGTTGCCCCTGCTGATATGACGGCAGTTTCCTATGAAGAGCTGCTTAAAACTATGCTTTAATTAATTTTCAAGGAGTTTTAGTATGATTTGCGAAAATCTTTCCGTAAATTCTCTCGGTCATCTCACCTTTTCAGGACTTGATACCGTAGAACTTGCAGAAAAATACGGCACCCCCTTGTATCTTATGGATGAAGACCGTATAAGACATAACTGCCGTGTATATATGAATGCCGTGAGAAAATATTTCGGTGAAAATGCAGGCTGTCTTTATGCAAGTAAGGCTTGTTCCTTCAAAAGACTTTACACCGTAATAAACGAAGAAGGCTTCGGTACCGACGTTGTTTCCTCAGGTGAAGTCTATACGGCTCTGAAGGCAGGCTTTCCCCTTGAAAATGCATTTTTTCATTCCAATAACAAAACAGATGCCGATATAGCCTTTGCAATTGATAACAATATCGGTTATTTCGTCTGTGATAATATTGAAGAGGTCAATGCAATAAATGAAATTGCTCTCTCAAAAAACACTCGTCAGAAGGTGCTTTTAAGACTTACTCCCGGTATCGATCCTCACACTTATGAAGCAGTCAATACGGGTAAGGTTGATTCAAAGTTCGGCTCAGCCATTGAAACAGGTCAGGCATTTGAGATTACAAAAACAACACTCGGACTTGAAGGAATTGAGCTTAAAGGCTTCCACTGTCACGTAGGCTCTCAGATTTTTGACTCTGAAATTTACATAAGAAGCTCCGAAATTATGCTTGAATTTATAGCCGACGTAAAAAACAAGCTTGGCTTTACGGCGGAAATTCTCGACCTCGGCGGCGGCTACGGTGTAAGATATATTGAAGGTAACCCCTATATTGATATTGATAAGAATATAAGAGAGCTTTCTGAATTTATTAAAAAGACTGTGGCACAGCTCGGTATTTCTATGCCTAAGATTTATCTTGAACCGGGCAGAAGCATCGTTGCAGATGCAGGTCTTACCTTATACACTGCAGGTACTGTCAAGAAGATTACCGGCTATAAAAACTACGTTTCAATTGACGGCGGTATGGCTGATAATCCCCGATACGCTCTTTACGGCTCATATTATTCCGTAGTGTCTGCAAACCGTCCCGAAGAGAAGGGCGATATGGTATGCACTCTCGCAGGAAGATGCTGTGAAAGCGGAGATCTTATTCAGGAAAATATCTACCTTCCTTCAGACATAAAAAGAGGGGAGAAGATAGCAGTTCTCACAACGGGTGCTTATAACTATTCAATGAGTTCAAACTATAACCGATTGGGTAAGCCCCCCGTGGTAATGATTGCAGAAGGCAAGGATTACGTTGCAGTAAAAAGAGAAACACTCGACGACATAATCAGAAACGATATATAAATAAACGTAACAAAACGGCTCCGAAAAATGCTCGGAGCCGTTTTGTTGCTTTATAGGAAATTTCTTCCTGCGAAGTAAAAAGATTTTATATCCTGCCGAACGGTAAGAAGGTTTCCCTTAGCGACGGACTGCACGAAAACGTTTCGCCGAAGGCAACGGCGAAGCCGTTTTCTTATTTAAGTATCAAGATATTCGTAATTTTCAACGTAATCTGCGGAGCGTACCATATAGGTTTCAACGTTCCAGGGATCATCTTCTTTTATGTCTATAACTCTGCCGCCTCTTAAATCACCGTGGCAGTAGCCGTCGTAGCCTATTCCGGCATCGTAGGTGAGATTTACTCCGAGATACGTGCCTTCGCAGTCATTTATATGGTCGTGGCCGCAGACAACGGTTTTAACGTCGCCTCTTTGCACAATTGCGGCAAAAAGTCCCGTGTTGACGGGGCCGCTTCCGATACCCTCTCTTCTTGTGCCCTTGTATTTTGTTTCCGCTACGTTTTTATATGTAAGACAGTATTCGGGGAAGGCGATATGAAGCACCATACAGCCGGGCACCTTATATCCGTTTTCCTCTTCAATTTTCTTTGACTCGTTCCAGTACCACATTATCTGGTCAAATCTTACTGCATCATAGGTGGATGAAAAATGAAGGGGATCGGGGAGCTTTGCCAAGGAGGAATTTCTCGGAAGTGAGCAGGCTTCAAGGAAATCACCTATATCTCTTCCCGAATCAATACCCCATACGTTATAAACCGTCTTATCCGAATGCTCGGATTTAATTTCAATTACCCAGTTTCCCGTTCCGCTGATATCCTTCGGACCTGCCGAAGAAAGACAGCCTTCAATGCTTTCATAAACAGGCTGTTGGTCCTTTACGATAAAGCCCTTTTCTGCATCGTGGTTTCCGAAAACGTGCGCCCAGGGGATATTTCTTTCATTTAGGGGTTTTACCAGTGCCGACATAAAGCCTCTGAGCGTTTCTTCATTTTCTGCACCGTCACGCCATACGTTATCGCCGAGGAAAAGCACAAGGTCAGGTCGGGTGTTCTCAACAATGGCATCAATATCACGTACAACTCTTTTGTCAAAATCCTTTATTCCGTGAGCATCTGAAAAGCAGATTATTCTGAATTTTCCGTCTTTGAATTTTAATGTCTTATTCATCTTGATCACCGTAATAATACTTTCTGAGTTCTTCCGTGTCTTCATCAGTGAATGCATAATCAGTGATGATTATATCGTCAAGACGGAAAATGAAGTCGTGGGATATATTGTTATACTGTCCCTTGCCGTCGTTGCCCACAATGAAAGGATACTCAGTATCATAATTTATAAGGAAATCATCGGGAATTGTAATTTTATGTCTTAGCTTAAAGTTATTGTAGAAGCGTATTTCCCTGTTTTCTCTGTCAAAAGCGGCAATATAGTGAAGCCAGCCGCCGTCCATTTCTTCGGGGAAGGGAACCACCGTATCAATATGGTCGCTTCCGTTTGATATGTTGAACATAACGTCGTTGTTGCGAAGGGCAACGGTAAGCCCCTTTTCTTTTCTGTTCTGCCACCACCAGTTCTGATTGCTCATAAGTGCAGGTGCTTCGTTAATGGAAGCGTCACTTTCCACCCAGAAGGAAATTGTGAAGTCATCTTCGCCGAATGAAACCTTATCCGTTACAGCAAAGCCTGTTTTTCCGAATTCACCCGATGCACCGTTCACTCCATTTGAATAGAATTTTACCGTACCCTTCTGAGTGAGCTGGTTTTTGCCCGAAGTATCAATAAGGGTATTATCAAGGTGCATAAGAAGCTTCGTCCTGTCTTTATCTATAAAACTGAAAACATTTCCGGGAGTGCTTCTTGAAGGAATGAGTATTTTTTCAACAGGCTTTCTGTAATAAGGCTTGGTGCCTTCCCATATACCTTCGGGAATTTGTGAGGTAAAGCCTTTTTCGTCATATTCGGGAACCTCAAGTCCCAGTGCATAAAGCACAATTGCGGCAATATCTCTTGTTTCAGCGTAATTTATGAAGTTGTTGCAGACTCCTTCTCCGGAAACGCCGAGAAAAACGTATTTTTCCGTGTCCGTATATCCGCCGTGTCCCGTTCTTACACCGCCGTGGTCGGCAATTACGATGAAGAGTGTATCGCTGAGAATGCCCGCTTTTCTGTAGGCTTCATAAATTTCACCCGTGTAGCCGTCTGCACGTCTAATTTCCTCATAATGCTTTTCTGAGCCGTAGCCTCCCGAATGACCTGCGCCGTCAACGTCATCAAGCTGAACGAAAAGGAATTTCGGTTTTTTCTTTACGGCTTCAACAATAAGGGGAGTGAGAAGCCTGTCATTGTCTGCCGTTATTTTTTCAACGCCGATATCATCCTCTATTATTCCGTGATTTATGGGATTCCAGTTGCAAAGTGACACAAGATAGCAGTCACTGTCGGTTTCTCTTATTCTTCTGAAAACAGAGGGAATATCACCGTTTGTGTATTTTTCGTTGCTGCATTTGCTGTTTGTCAGCTTATGAACAAGGGGAGTTGTACCGAGAAGCATAGCACCCCAGTTTTCTGCGCTTATGGTAGGATTCTGTGAAAGAGCAGACCAGGCAACAGCACCGTTTTCAAATATTCTGTCAAGATTAGGAGTATCTGTCTGGGAGTTGAATTTTCCCATTCCGTCTATGCCGATAACGGCAACATATTTATATTGTTTCACTTTACCATCTCCTTGTATATTTTTATATAATAATCGGAAAATTTAGTCAATATGGCACTTGTGACAAAATATTACAAAAAAGTTTTATTTGTAACAATGCCCCCACATTTACTTGACAAATCCGCCTCGTAAGTTTATAATAAGCGGAGATTATCATGATGATTTTTATGTGTTGTTGCGGCTTTTCTCCGCTGCACCTTAGCGTATAAATATTTTGTCATGCGAATATACCGCTATATGAAGCGGAAAAAATTTGAGAGGAGAAAACAGTATGACCAGATACATTGTGAAACGAATTGCCTTGGCTGTTGTCACAATTCTTATAATCTGTGCGATTACATTCTTTACCATGCACGCCGTTCCCGGCGGCCCCTTCAACAGTGAGAAGGCTCTTGATCCTGCAACTGTTAAGGCACTTGAAGAGAGATACGGACTTGATGAGCCCTTATTCGTTCAGTTCATTAACTGGATGAACGGAATTGTTCACGGGGATTTCGGTGTTTCTCTTAAAAACGGACGAGAAATCAAAAATATTATCGGTGAGTCCTTCCCCATATCTGCAAGGCTCGGTCTTATGTCTATGGCGGTTGCTATGTCCTTCGGTATTGTTTTCGGAAGTATAGCGGCTCTTATGCGAAATAAACTGCCCGACCGTGTTATAGTGTTCTTCTCAACACTGTTCACTGCCGTTCCCTCCTTCGTTCTTGCAACCTTACTGCTGCTTGTTTTCTGTATCAAGCTTCAGTGGATACCCGTATGGAATGCAAACGATCCCAACTATATCCTTCCCGTTATTGCACTTGCCGCTTATCCTATGGCTTACATAACACGTCTTTCAAAGACAAGTATGCTTGATGCTCTCGGACAGGACTATATCCGTACCGCACACGCAAAGGGTGTTTCAAGGGTTAAGGTTATTTTCAAACACGCTCTGAGAAACTCAATGATTCCTGTTATTACTTATGCAGGTCCTCAGATTGCATACATTATTACAGGCTCAATGGTTGTTGAAACTATCTTTACCGTAGGCGGTATCGGAAGTAAGTTCATCACTGCCATCAACGACCGTGACTACACAATGATTATGGCTACAACTGTATTCCTTGCAACCATTATGGTTATTGCAAACCTTATATGTGACCTTCTCTATAAGGCAGTTGACCCCAGAATTAAGTTTGATTAACGGAGGGATAATATGGATAATAAAGAAAAAAACCTTCCAAAAAAGAATATTCTCAGCACACAGATAAACCTTGCAAAATTCGAGAAGGCAACTGATGCTGAAAAGGCACAGCAGGACGTAATGAGTGAAAGCGTTACCTTCTTTAAGGACGGTATGAGAAGACTTTTCAAAAATCCTCTTGCCGTTCTCAGTATAATCCTTCTTTCCGCTATTCTCATTCTCATTATTTTCGTTCCTATGATAGTACCCTATTCTTATGACGAAATCTTAAAGGTTGACGGTAAGCGTGACAGAGGTGCACAGAACCTTGCTCCCTTTGAATACAGTGAAATGGAGCAGGAATATATTGCAAACGGCGGAGAACGCTTCCCCCATATTCTCGGAACGGATGAGCTTTGCCGAGATTACTTTGTCCGTGTTATTTACGGTACGAGAGTTTCACTTGCAGTCGGTCTTTTCGCAAGTATTATCGTTCTTATAATAGGTCTTATTTACGGTAGTATTTCAGGCTATATCGGCGGTAAGG
Organism: Acutalibacteraceae bacterium; assembly: GCA_045591285.1. GTDB lineage: Bacteria > Bacillota > Clostridia > Oscillospirales > Acutalibacteraceae > RUG806. The sequence goes on along the minus strand of JAZNSP010000003.1, from coordinate 26,172 downwards.
TTGACCTTATTATGATGCGAATAGTTGATATTATCTATTCACTTCCCGATATGCTTATCATTATTCTTCTTTCAGTTGTTCTCAACGAGGTGCTTGTTTTCAAGCCGGGCACGATACTTGCAGAACTGGGAACGAATATGATATCAATTTTCATCGTTTTCGGTCTTCTTTACTGGGTAAGTATGGCACGTCTTATCAGAGGACAGATTCTTTCTATCAAGGAAAACGAATATATTCTCGCCGCACGTTCTATCGGTGCTAAGCCCACACGTATAATTAAGAAGCACATTATTCCCAACTGTCTTTCAGTTATCATAATTTCCGTTGCTCTTCAGATTCCCTCTGCTATTTTCACAGAGAGCTATCTTTCATTCGTAGGTCTTGGTGTTAAGGCTCCTATGCCTTCACTTGGTTCACTTGCAAATGCCGCAAGAGACGGTATTATGTCATATCCCCATAAGCTTGTTTTCCCCGCTATTATGATTTGTCTTATCGTTCTCAGTCTTAACCTTCTCGGTGACGGTCTGAGAGACGCATTCGATCCTAAGTTGAAGAGGTGATGAAAAATGAATAAACCTCTTATTAAAGTTGAAAATTTACACACTTCATTTTTCACCGATTCAGGTGAAAAGAAGGCAGTAAACGGCGTATCCTTTGAGCTTGACCATGGGGAAATCCTCGGTATCGTAGGCGAGTCAGGCTCCGGTAAGTCCGTTACGGCATATTCAATTATGCAGATTCTTGCTTCTACAGGTAAAATTGTGGAAGGAAGCATATATTACAAGGGTGAGGATATCACAAAGTGGAATGAAAAGCAGCTCCGTGACTTCAGAGGTAAGTGCAGCTCCATTATTTTCCAGGATCCTATGACCAGCCTTAACCCCGTATTTACTATCGGCAATCAGCTTGTTGAAGCAATTACTCTTCACACAGACAAGAAGGGTGCCGTTGCAAAGGCGAGAGCCGCAGAGCTTCTTGAGCTTGTCGGTATCAACGAGCCCGAGAGAAGACTCAAGCAGTATCCTTATGAGCTTTCAGGCGGTATGCGTCAGAGAGTTATGATTGCTATGGCACTTGCCTGTGAGCCCGATATTCTTATTGCCGACGAGCCTACGACTGCTCTCGACGTTACAATTCAGGCTCAGATACTTGAGCTTATTCAGAAGCTTCAGAAGGAAATGGGAATGGCTGTTATTCTCGTTACGCACGACCTTGGTGTTATTGCTCAGCTTTGTGATAACATTATAGTTATGTACGGCGGAAGAATTTGTGAAAGAGGCACTGCTCACGAGATTTTCTATAATCCCAAGCACGAATACACAAAGGGACTTCTCCGTTCAATTCCCAATTCTTCAAGAATGAAGGAAAAGCTCGTACCCATTCTCGGTACACCTATCAATATTATGAATCTTCCTGCAGGCTGTGCCTTCTGTGCAAGATGCGACAACGCTATGAAGATTTGTCTTACAGATAAGCCTGAGGAAATTGCAATCAACGAAAATCACAAGGCATCTTGCTGGATCAACGTAAGAGATGCTATGATGGCAGAAGGAGGAAATGCTGATGAGTGATGTATTACTTAAAGTTCAGGATTTAAAACAGCATTTTCCCGTTCGCACAGGTTTCTTCAAGACTACACCCTTAAAGGCTGTTGACGGTGTTTCCTTTGATATCAAAAAGGGTGAAACACTCGGTCTTGTAGGTGAGTCAGGCTGCGGAAAAACAACCGTAGGCAGAAGTATTCTCCGTCTTTATGAGCCCACCTCAGGTCACGTTTTCTTTGACGGTGAGGAGGTTACAAAGAATAATATCGGTGATATGAGAAAGAAGATGCAGATGGTTTTCCAGGATCCCTATTCTTCTCTCGACCCGAGAATGACTGTTGAAGATATCATCGGTGAGCCTCTTGACGTTCATAAGCTTTACTCCAACAAGAAAGAGCGCAGAGAAAAAATTCTTGAGCTTATGAATTACGTAGGTCTTAATGCTGAGCACGCAACAAGATATGCTCACGAATTCTCAGGCGGTCAGCGTCAGAGAATAGGTATTGCGAGAGCGCTTGCGGTTGATCCTCAGTTTATCGTATGTGACGAGCCCGTGTCTGCACTTGACGTTTCAATTCAGGCTCAGGTTATCAATATGTTTGAAGAGCTTCAGGAAAAACTCGGTGTTGCATATCTGTTTATTGCACACGACCTTCTTGTCGTTCATCATATTTCACAGCGTATTGCGGTTATGTACCTCGGAAAGATCGTTGAAATGGCTGATGCGGATGAATTGAATAACAATCCTCTTCATCCCTACACACAGTCACTTCTTTCAGCAGTTCCCATTCCCGATCCCGATATCGCAAGAAGCCGTCAGCGTATTGTTCTTGAGGGTGACGTTCCCAGTCCCCTTAAAATGCCCGAAGGCTGTCCCTTCAGGCCCCGTTGCAGATATGCAACAGAGCAGTGTGCACATGAATGTCCCTCTCTTACGGACAGAGGCAACGGACACATGTCAGCGTGCTTCAACAAATAATTTACGGTTATGCTTCCTGATTTTTATGTTCGTCGGTTTCTGAACTCTTCCGTCGGATTAAAAATAAAAATCAGGGTGTAATAAAAAAAATATTTCGGAGGAAATAAAAATGAAAAAGTTTTTAGCAATGCTTCTTGTTCTTGTTATGGCTTTATCTGTTTGCGCTTGCGGCGGTAACACAGACGAAGGCACAACAGCTGCAAACAAGGACGAATCTGCTGCAGGCAAGCTCCTCAGCGATGCTTTCATTGATCCTATCAATGATTGGGCTAAGTACGACGACCTTATCGATGCTATCAGAGTAGAAACAGATAAGGCAAAGCGTACAGAAATGATGCACGAAGCTGAAGACATTCTTATGTCAAACGGTTGCGTTATTCCCCTTTACTACTACAATGACATTTACATGGAAAAGGATTATGTATCCGGCATGTATGCTAACCTCTTTGGTTACAAGTTCTTCCATAAGGTTAACCTTGCTAACGATGCAACAACTCTCCGTGTAAACCTTGCAAGTGAACCCGACTTCCTTGATCCCGCTCTCAACAGCTCAGTTGACGGCGCATGTCTTGCAGTTAACTCATTTGCAGGTCTCTACACCTACAATGCAGAAGGTAAGACAGTACCCGATCTTGCTACAGGTTACACTGTAAGCGAGCCCGCTGAAGACGGTTCCGTTACTTTCACAGTAACACTTAAGGAAGGTCTTAAGTGGTCAGACGGCAGCGATCTTACAGCTGCTGACTTCGAGTACTCATGGAAGAGAGCTGCTGCTACAGCAACAGGTTCTGACTACGGTTACATGTTCTCAACATTCGTAGGCTATCCTAACAATCTTGCTGTTGCTGCAAAGGATGATTTCACACTTGAATTCTCACTTGTAGCTCCTTGTGCTTACATCGAAGGCCTCATGGCATTCCCCACATTCTTCCCCGTAAAGCAGTCCGCTGTTGAAGCTTATAGCGATTGGCAGACTTCTCCCGGCGGTTGGTGCACAGAAGCTGGCTTCGTTTCAAACGGTCCCTTCGTTTGCACAGCTTGGGATCACGATGTTTCTATGACATACGAAAAGAACCCCAACTATCATGATGCTGCTAACGTAACAGTTGATAAGATCGAATTCATGCTTTCAGCTGACGATACAGCTATCTATGCTGCTTACAATGCAGGTAACGTTGACATTATCGATACTGTTCCCACAGACGAAATTGCTAACCTTCTTGCAACAGAAAACAAAGAGTTCAAAATCGTTGACAATCTTGGTACATACTATGTAGCATTCAATGCTAACAGTGAGCTTTTCGCAGACAAGACAGCTGCTGAAGCTGCTTGCATGAGACTTGCATTCAACATCCTTATCGACCGTAACGCTATCTGCGAAACAGTTGGTCAGACAGGTCAGGTTGCTGCTTCTTCTTACATTCCTCTCGGTATGGCTGACGGTAACGGCGGCGTATTCAAGGAAACAGCAGAAGCTAACTCCTACTATGATGTAAACGGCATTAATGACGATTTCGACGCAACAGTAGCTAAGGCAAGAGAATATCTCGAAGCTGCAGGCTTTAAGTTCGGCGAAGACGGAAAGCTTTCCGCTGAAACTCCCATCGTTATCGAATACCTTACAAACGACGGCACAGGTCACGTTGCAGCTGCTCAGATCATGCAGCAGGACTTCGCTGAACTCGGTATTCAGATGACAATTCAGCAGGTTGAATGGAACACATTCCTTGAAGAAAGAAAGAACGGCAACTTCGACATCGCTCGTGAAGGCTGGCTTGCTGACTTCGACGATCCCATCAACATGCTTGAAATGTTCCAGACTTCCTCCGGTAACAACGACTGCCAGTTCGGCCGTTATGACGGTTGGGATACAGTAGCTGATGACGCTGCTGAAGAAACAACAGAAGAAGTTGTAGAAGAAACAACAGAGGCTGTTGAAGAAACAACTGAAGAAGCTGCTGAAGAAACAACTGAAGCTGCTGCTTAATTGTTAATCTTACTGTCAAAAAAACGGTTTAGGACAGCGTAAGTTGATGCTTAAATAATTTTTCCACCCCTAAGAGAAATCTCAGGGGTGGTTTTTTGTTTGTGTTAAGGAATTTCCTGTAAAATTAAAGGCTCAGATAACAGTGTCCTGAGCCTTGATTTTGTCTATAAAGCCTATTATCTGACCTGAAATGACCACAGTCAGAAGAGAATATACGATTTTATTAAACGGAATGTATGTAAGTGAGAGTAAAAGCACGGTGATATCTGAAATAAGATAAACGTGCTGGATTTTAAGTGGGCTTACTTTACTTATGCTCATTGCAAGTGCATCATCACCCGACACCGCACCGCCTGCTTTAACGCAAAGCCCCACACCGATGCCTACGAAAACAGCACCCGTTATGGCGGCTAAAAGGGGATAAGAGGCAATATCGGGAAACAGCGGCGGGAAGAATTCACATATCCTATAAGCTATACTGAAAAACGCCGTGGAAATAAGAGAATATATCAGAAACGGCTTTCCTAAGGTTTTTATACCCACTGCATAACAGATGATATTCAGAATAATCTCGGAAACAGAAGGTGAAATGCCGAAAAGATTTTCAAATAAAAGTGTAAGCCCTAAGGTGCCGCCCTCGGTTATTCCCGAAACTGAATGTATGTTATACATGCCGAAAGCCAGTATAAAGCTTCCCGAAAGACAAAGAAGTACTTTCTTTTTTGTAATTAACTGTAAAATATCAGCTTTCAAGGGAAAAATTTCCTTTCCGTTAGTAAAAATCATTATACATCAAATAAAAGTGTATGTAAATAACAGTTTTTAACTAAAGATTAACATTTTAAAATTACTGTAGCTCTTGCTTTTTTTTGTAAAGTGTTGTAAAATATATCTACTAATAGATATTTTCGCTGAATATAAAGGAGCGTAATTATATGAAAACCAAGAAACTGATTTCATTGTTACTTGCTGTTATAATGTTATTTACAGCAGTTCCTGTTTCTTTTGCTGCAGAAAAGGAAAGCAGTATTGAAAAATATAAGAATGAGATGCTTTCTATCGGTATTCCCATTATGTCCACAGAGGAATTTTTTAAGCTTATTGATATTCTGGACACATTATTGGGAATGGTTTCCTTCGGCAGACTTGAAATAGCAAGATCTAACGTAACGATAGATACGGTTGTTTCTCAGGTTGCAGAAGAAATAGCCTTGAACAGCGGTCTTGATTTTGGTATTATCGCAGCGGCTCTTCCCGACATTAACGGTCTTGCAAGATATCTCGGTAAGAGATTTTCTATAGATACAACTGCATTCAGAGAAGCAAGATATCAGAAATCTGCCGAATATCTGGAGCAGGGTGCAGATGCCACCGCAGCTATCTGCCGTGCTATCGGCTCATATATGAGCATCATTGAGAAAATGGAGATCTATACCGTTCAGACTGATGATCCCGATATTTATAAGCTGATGCTCTATCTTGAATATGCAGACGGAACAAGCGAAACTCAGGACGGCGGCATCACCATCAATATGAAAACAGGTGAGTGCTATAACGAACGCGGAACAGGTATGTTCGGTTCAGGCTATAACTTCAACTTCTATGAGGCAACTGTTTATACAACCGTTGACTGCTGGATGAGAAATTTCGGCTTCTGTCTTTTCTATGATATTGCGGCAAATTTAATGCCTATTTCCTTTAACTATATCACCAGAAGATTTAAGTTTGACTATCAGGGCCGTGAATGGATGATTCAGATCTGGAAGGGTAATTATTTCATCACAAACGGCGGTGAGGTCGGTATTTACACCCGTGATGAAGGAAGCTTCGGTACCTTCTATAACTGTGCTTCTGAAGATGAAGAGCTTTATATGTCCTTACAGGTTTATCAGGGTGACAATCTTATTGTTAATCAGAAGATGCAAAGACATTGGTGGATGTGCGGCTTTAATATAAGCGGCAGAAAGTATCTCCCCGAAGCCTTTACTCTTAAAACAACAATTGAAATGCGTGACAGAGAAATGCTCAATGCATTTGTTCAGGCAATTGAAAGAAACGTAATGAATGACGTCAGCTATACGGTAAACGGACTTGACGTAAGCCTTGTATGGTAACAGTACAAACAGATTAATAAAGTTAAAGCAGGGAACACTTCAACGTGTAGCCCTGCTTTTTTTTGCTTTATGGAGAATATCTCATATAAAGTAAAAACCGCAGACTCAAGCCGCGGTTTTTGAAAGGTTATAATTTCTGATAAGCTCATACATTTCTTTTACGATACCGTATCTTTCGTCATCATTATAACAGCCTATGTTTATGAGTATGTAGCTTTTACCGCTTTCTGTAACTCTTGAAATAAGAGCACTTCCGGCATAAGGAGTAGTGCCTGTTTTTATACCCGTAGCTTCAGGCATATAGTAAGCACTGTCCTGTCTGAGAAGCTTATTTGTATTATCCCAATAGAATGTTTCGCCTGAGAGAACTGTTACTGCTTTTGACTCAATTCTTACGATTTCGTCAATTTCTTTATAGTAAAGGGCATATTTGGTAAGTGTAAGCAAATCCTTGACTGTTGAATAATGATTTTCATCATCCCAGCCTTCAGGTGAAGTAAAGTTACTTGCTGTCATTCCGATGCTTTTTGCCTTTTCATTCATAAGCTGACAGAAGGCAGTCACGGCTTCTCGGTTTGTAAAGGTTTTATCAGGGAAGGCTTTTCTTGCAGTATGAACAGCAACCACGTAAGCCGCTTCATTACCCGATTCAACGAGAAGGCCTGTAAGTAAATCATAAACCGTAAGTCTGACACCTTCATATAAGCCGCACAGGCTTGAACCGTAATAGGGCATATATACTTCACTTCCTACGGTTATTTCATCGGTAGGTGAAAAATAACTGAGTGCCACAACGGCTGTCAGAAGCTTAGATGTACTTGCCGTGCTTATTCTCTTGTTCGGCTCATATTCAAAAAGAACTCTGCTGTCTTCAATGCAGTAAATAATTGAAGCTGTTGAATATGTATTAAGAGTAGTGCTTATGGGTGGAACTGACATATCCTCACGCTGTTCATAAGGTAAAAGCGTTTCTAATTCAACGGAAGCCCTGAGGATAGTTCTGGCATCCTTGGCATTGATTTTTCCGTCTTTATATGCATCAGCTTCTTTTTTCTGTGCTTCAGTAAGAGATTCAAGCTCAACTGTTGCTCTGAGAACGATACGTGCATCCTGAGAAGAAAGTATTCCGTCAGAGTTTATATCACCGGGAACACTTGCAAAAGCAACAGGTACAGCAGAACACAGAATAACTACACTTATTATAAGGTATAAAATTTTTTTTGGCATAAGATTTTCCTTCCCCTAAAAACAAAACAAAATACTAAACTATATGGTAACGAAAAATCGCAAGAAAATCAAGTATTTTTGTCGAAGTAGATAAAGGAAGGAAAAAATTTAATATTTAATATCCGTTGTTTTCGAGGAGGGCATACATTTCTTTTATTATGTCGTATCTGTCCTCTTGTTCTTTACAGCCGAAAGCCATCAAAATATAGTCTTTACCGTTTTTTGTTATATTTGTAATAGTGCACCAGCCGGCGTTATCTGTCATACCGGTTTTTATTCCCGCCGCTTCAGGCATATAGAAGTCTTCACAATCAGGACGAAGGAGCTTGTTTGTGTTTTTCCACGTAAATTTTTTCCCCGAAATGATTGTTACTTCCTTTTCTGTTATGCTTGTTATTTCCCTGATAATATCAAAGCTCAGTGCATATTTTGTAAGAGTAAGCAAATCTCTTACTGTTGAATAATGCTTCTCATCATCCCAACCGTCAGGAGTTGAAAAGCTGCTTGAAGTCATTCCCAGGCTTTTTGCCTTTTCATTCATAAGTGCGCAGAAGGCTTCAACGGCTTCATCTTCAGTAAATGTCTTGTCCTGATAAACTTTTTCTGCAGTAAAAACAGCTACGGAATAGGCGGCATCATTTCCTGAGGAAACAAGAAGACCTGTGAGAAGGTCATACATTGTAAGCACGTCGTTCTTTTTTATTCCGCATTCACTGGACTCTTCATTTATCATTTCTGCTTCGTTACCTACCGTGACAATATCGTCGGGAGAGCAGTAGGTAAGTGCCACAATGGCGGTGAGAAGCTTTGATGTACTTGCTGTAGGAATTTTTTTATCGGGGTTATTTGCAAAAAGGATCTTTTGGTCGCTTACAGAATATATAAGTGCGGCAGAATTCTTAATTGAAAGCTCGGCGCTGATAGGGGGAGGACTATTATCCTCTCTTTCAGCATAAGGCAGAATAGTTTCAAGCTCAACAGCCGCCCTTAAAATAATTCTTGCATCCTTAGCCGTGATTTTTCCGTCCTTATAGGTATCTCCCTCTATTTTCTGTTCATCAGTAAGTTCTTCTAAATTTACTGATGCTCTGAGAATAAATCGGGCATCCTCAGAAGAAACAATTCCGTCTGCATTTACATCACCGGGAACAGCTGCAAATACAGTGGGTATATGCATAATAACAGCGAGGAAACTTAACGTAAGGGATAACAGCTTTTTTAACATAAATTTATCCTTTCTATGTAAATCTTAGAGTATTTTCTTCATAAATATCAGCTTTTGTATTCAAGACTGTAGTACATTTCACTGACAGCCTTATATCTGTCATTTTTACTTTCACAGCCAAGGGCAATAATGATATAGGTTTTTGAGTCCTTTTCAAAAACGGCAGAAATATTCCAGCCTGAGTCATCTGTCATACCTGTTTTTCCGCCGATGATAGTATCAATATAATAGTCATTGTCCTTGTGCATCATACCGTTGGAATTTGTCCAGGTGATATTTTCTCCTGATATGAAGGTTACGTTTTTTTTCGCATAGCTTATAATTTCCTTGATATCGGGAAATTTCAGGGCATATTCCGTCAGAGTGAGAATATCTTTTGCAGTAGAATAATGATTATCTGCATCCCAGCCGTCAGGTGTGGAAAAGCTGCTTGAATTCATTCCTATGGCCTTTCCGATATCATTCATAATTGAACAGAATACCCCGATTGCCTCGTTTTCTTGAAGGCTTATGTCGGGACAAGCCTTTCTGCCTGTAAAAACTGCAACGGCATAAGCCGCATCGTTACCTGAAGGGAGCATAAGTCCTGTAAGAAGGTCATATAACGTAAGCACGTGTCCGGGCTTTATGTAACAAAGACTTGAATCAGGGTGAACCATAAGCACCTCGTTTCCTACTGTTACAACCTCTGAGGAGGGTGAATAGGTAAGTGCCGCTACGGCTGTCATAAGCTTTGATACACTTGCTGTGCTCACTCTTTTGTCAGGCTCATATTGATATAATATCTCTTTGTCCTCCACACAGTACATAATTGCGGATTTAACCTTTGTTGTAAGCGTGAAGGTGTCAGCAGCGGAAACAGCCAGGGTGGTTTCTTCTGCTTCTGTGTTCTTTTGTCTTCTCTGGGGAAGCTCAATTCCTGAAATACTGAAGCAAGAGGTAAGTGACAGTAAAAGAGAAAGTATTAAAATCAGGAAAAAAATTTTTTTCATCAGCCTTATCCTTTGTGTTTTTTTTCTTAATATGGGGAAAATCATAACGGGTGATGCTTTGAAGGACTTTAAAAAAGTGTTCAGCTTAACAGCAATAAGCTTGTTTTGCTGTATATTTATTTATCCCATTTTTCATGAAACGGGGCATATACTCTGCGCCTTGTTGTTCGGCTGTAAAATCAGAAGCTTCGGGCTGCTTCCTGTTCCGTTTGTTGAATGTGAAATGGATTTAGGCAACAAAACGGAGATATGTGCTGTAGGCTTCGCCGGAATTGTTTTTCCTTTTTTTGTAGCTATATTGATGAAACCGAAAAATTTTTATCTCCGACACGGAATAAGCACATTAAAGTGGATTTGTATTCTATCATATTTTTTATCTCTTGTCAGCAGTTTTTTGTATTTTCTTGATATTACCGTTTCAGGAGATGATATGGTTACTGTATTAACCTATTCGGACAAGGGAATATTTTATGTGCTTTTACTGACGGTGATGCTTATTATCTGTCTGTATGACGGAATAAAAGAAAAGCCGCTGAGAAGATGTCTGATGTTTTTGGAAATTTTGCAGTGAAAAGGGCACACTCGTTTTTTGAGTGTGCCTTAATATGAAGCTTGAAATTCAGAGCTTACCAGGTGTGTATTATTTCGGGGTTTTGGAAAATTTCATCTAATTTTTTAATAAACGGCATTATATCAGCCGCACCGCCGATTTTATGGTCGAAAACAAGGCAAATGGGTAAAACCTTTTTTGTTTTCAGTTCAAGTGCTCCGTCAGCGTTTTTCGTTACATACTCACTGTCCTTTATCCTGCCTGTTCCGAAAAGGAAGACCTGAGGATAAAGAGGGGGAATATACGTGATATTCACATCAAGACCGTCGTAAAGCGTACCCCAGTTTGTGAAGCATACGGTGCCTTCGGTGAAATCGTCAACTCTGAGTCCGTCATAAGGCTTTTCTGAGGTTTTCAGTGTGCGGTATTTCTTTTTGAAAAGCTTTCCGAATTTAGCAATTTTTGCCTTTCCGAAATAAGCGGAACGGAACTGTGCTAAGGTGGTGCCGATTTTTCCCTTTGCCGCATAGCCGAGCATTCTCTGTCCGCCTACGTTGAACATTACTCTTTTGAGATTTGTGTTATTGAGCTTTCTTTTTACCTCTTCGGCGGCAAATGAGGTTTCTTCGAGATTTTTATCCTCAAGGTGCTTTACCTTAACCTGAAAGGTTTCGCCACTGTCAAGACAAACGGCAAGTGCCACGTCAATATGCTTTTTTATTATAAGTCTGCCGCTTGTAGCACGGTGATTGTATTCAAAATGCGCGTTAAGTCTGGGCGCCGCCTTCAATCCCTCAACAAGAACCTTCAGCATAAGGGTGTTAAAGGTGATGTTGTATCCGCAGTTTTTTCTGAGAATAAGAAATTGCTCGTAAAGCCCCGTTATATCAGGCTCGTAATTACAGGCTGTTCCGGGAATTTCCCGCTGTGAGTTTACAAGAACATTACTCGTAAGCCTGTCACGTATAGTCATATATTCAATAATATCGCCCTCTTCAGGAGCAAGAGAAGCCTTTTTTATATAATCAGAAAAGCTCATAAGATCACCCTTGTAAGAAATTATGCTGTTATTTTATTTGACTGTCAGTCTTGCGATTCAGCGTTGTGTTTATCTATACGATTTTTCTTTTTTATGCCTCTTTCTGCATTGAGCTTGTTGAAAATCTCTTCTGTTGCAAGGGCAATTTTTGTTACCCTGACATCTTTATCTTCAGGGAAGATATACCAGGTGTCCTCGTTGGTGTTAAGGTTAATGCAGTCACGCTTCCAGCCGAAGCGGTACTTGTATTCTATCTGGCAGGCATATTGCTGAAGGGCGGGGATATCCATACTGAATTCTTCTCCGTCATATTCACGAATTCCCTTGACCTTAAAGCCTTCGGAATCGTGGACAAGATGTCCCTTGCCCATATAGATAAAGCCCTTTGAATTGGGAAGGTCATTGACTATTACGTCACATTCTGTTCGGTACGTTCCGTCATAAACCTCTTTTCTGACCTCTTCACGTTCCCACTTATACCAGTCTGACGGGAACTTGAATTCGGTCTTACCGCTATCAGCTTCCAATTCGCCGTAGAAATTAAGAGTCCAGCTTTTCTTGCATTCGCCGCAGAAGATCTGTGCACCCTCTGTTGACATCTTTGTTTCGCAATTACAGGCAGGGCATTTGTAAAGAACGTTGTGAAGACCTTCAGCACGCTTCTTTTGCTTAACCACAACCCTGTTTTCGCTCTGCCATCTCCAGTCGTCGTGCTGTAAGGCTTCTCTGAGCTTAGCATTTATTTCATCTACAGAGGAGGCTTTTATCTCTTCCTTGGTAAAAAGAAGGGTATGCTCAACCTCAGTTCTCAGAAACCAGCGGAATGCTTTTGTGTTCCAATAGGGATTATAAATGTGATGTCCCTTCATTTTCATCGTTACAACAGGAACTCTGAAAAGCTTGATAAGCTGTCCTGCAGAGTCGGGGATAACCTCTGTTATGCCGCAAAGAGAATAGCGGGCTTCGGGATAAATACCGTAAACCTCACCTTTTTTCAGAACCTTACGTCCGACGAAAATAAGGTTCATATCCGTTGTAAACTTTCTTGTGGGAAAAATACCTATTCTTCTTGCCATCCACTCTCTGCCGATAAAATCATCAACAGCACCGGGAAAATGTCCCGTATGAGGCCGCATGAGAGAGTTCATTATATAAAAATCATAGAAGCAATTATGATTGCAGAAAAGAAGATAGGGCGGTTTTACTCCGTCCATATTTTTTCTTTCAATTTTTACCCTATGAAGACGGCGCCTCAGTGTTGTGCCATCCCAGATAGGACGTATAAAGCACTGCCACTGTCCGTGAGGCTTTTCTTCCATATTGAATTTTTTAGTTGCAGGAGGCCCTTTCCATATACGTTTACCGATTTTTTTATATTTCATAAACCGAAAACTTCCTCTAATAAACTTACTTTACTCATTATAACAGAGTTTTGTGTATTTTCAATTAAAAAATTGTTATAAAACATAACTGCATCGATTTTTTTGTCTGAAACACCAAAAAAATAACTTATTTCAATATGAGCTACATTGTTATACCCTTAAACAGCAGATGAATCTCTCATTTATCACATCATATTGAAATCTGATAAATAAATATGATATAATTATTTTGTAAAGGTACAGTTTTTTACTGAGCTTTTAAGGAGGTTTCGGCTATGGATAAAAACAAGAAACAGATTAATACAAACAGAATAATTATTTTACTTCTTGGAGTCTTTCTTGTTATAGGAGCTATTAAGCTTGGAACACTTACAGATGATGTAAACCATCTTAAAAGTCGGAATTCTAATCTTGAAGCAGAAATACAAATGTTAAGCAATGAAATAAATTCTGTTTACAGTAACATAGATAAGCAGTTAAAGGAAGAAGCAAGCTTAATTTCAGGTGTTGACTATACTGTCGGTAATCTGAGCGAGGATATGAAAAGTGTTCAGCTTTCTTTAACCGTCGTACCGAAAATGATTTCTGATGATATGGAGCTTTCTGTTGCAATAGACGGAAACAGTGCATCATTAACAAGAAACGGAAACGAGTTTACCTGCACGATTGACGTCGGTCTTTTCGTTGCCTATGACCAATGGCCGCTGCTTTCTGTTAAAACTTCAGAGGGTACGAAAACAGAATTTTTAGACGGTATAGATGTTTCTTATCTGTTCAGTAATTATTTGCCGATATTAGAGGCTGATATGACAGCATCCTCAAAATTAAGTAATGGGAAATTACAGGTTGAGGCAGGCTTCAGAATTTCATCAATGCCTGTTTCGGAAAAATCACCTGTGACCTTTAAGTCCTTTACACTCGTTGAAGAAGTGAACGGTAAGGAAGTCAACAGAGCTGATATTACAGATGAAGTACGTAAATCAGGTGAAATTTACGATACACAGTATGTTAAATCCTTTGAGGTATCATACGGTGATGAGCTGGAAGTATATGTTATTGCCGAGGATACTCTTGGATATATACATAAAACCCTTGCTTATTACTGGATTGAATCTGAAAACGGCGCTCAGGCTGAAACAGTGTTCAGCGGTGAAACAATCTTCGATAAGGACGGAAATATTCTTTACGGAGATAAATCTCTTTGGGAGTGATATAATGTATAAATACGAATATGAAACCGTCAGCTGTGATTTCGGCGGTTGGGGTTTTGGCTCAGGAAATATTTATTCTGTTGAAGATTACCGTTCGGTTATAAATAAACGTGCTGAAGAAGGTTGGAGATATGTAGGTTATATCCCCACAAAACAGCGTGGCACAGGGCACACACAAGAGCTTGATTTGATTTTTGAAAAAGAGATATAAGAAAATGGATATAAAAGCATTTAAGAAAACGAAAATAGACTTGTCCCTTTTAGGCTTTGATATGAATGGAGATTTTGAGCTTTATTACTGCACACCGAAAAAGGCTCAAATTATTGCTTCGTCAGGTGTTGACGGTATTCATTTTTGTACAATTTCGCAGTTCGGTGAAATAATATTTGCCGTAAGTCCGATGAATTTCGGTGACTGTGTGCATCCTATTGCACGAAGCTTTGAGGATTTACTCCGTCTGCTGTTACACTGCGGTGATATTGCTGCCTTGGAGCAGTGTTATGCCTGGGATGAAGAGCAATATAAAGCATTTCTTATAGACTGTCCGATAACAGAAAAGCAACAGGCAGTTTTAGATGAGATTAAAAGCAAGTTCAGTCTTGAACCTATATCTGATTCATTTGCTTATGTTAAAGAATTGCAGGCTGAATTTGATTTATCTCAGATACCATATACCGAAGATTACTACGATCCCGAAATGAATGCGGCGGCTCCCGAAGTGCCGACAGAATGGGCGGTATATTATGAGCACGGTTTTTGGAACAGAAATGCAAAGGGTAAACCGGGAGAAGAAACAGCAATAAACAAGACTTTTTCTTGGGGCGATGAGATATGGCACATTCCTGCTGTTTATTCTTGTTCAAAAGGTTTGGTTGTTGATTTCTGCATTGAAATACAACCCGAAAAAGAAAAAGCCTTTATTGACAAGTGGTATCCTGTTCTTTCACAAAATGAAAACAGCAGTGATGAACTGCGTGAACAAATTGAGCAGGAAAATCCCATAGATATAAATTTCAGAACGCATTTAAAGGTCAACGGAAAGCCTGTTATAGCTAAACACGGCAACTCTGTTCAATGGCTTCCTGAAAGCTGCCTGCCTGACGGAGTCAGAAACGAAAGCGAGTCAAAAGAGATAATCAGACATTACGGCTTGGATGAAACAAAGGTTTGGTCTTTTCACCGTTGGTCTTTCCCTTGGTCCTCGAAAAGAAAGCCCGAAATCAAAGCCATCAGCTTAAAGTTAGAACGAGCTCCCGTTACAATTCAAGGTGTTCATTTCAAAAATCCTTCTGTCGGTGATGTTATTTCTTTTGTTCATCCTGTTTCTGATATGGAACACAAATTGACGGTTCTCGCTTATGAAAAACAAGAGTTCCCACGTCAAGGCTTTCAGCACGAAGAATATGAATTCCCCACACTTCATACTGCTATGACCTACACATTGGAGCCTGAACTGCCGGGAAGAAGCTTTCAAGTTCGGGATTGTCTTCAGAATGAACAGCCTAAAAGAAAACCTCTCAATCAGTTTGAGCCTGAAGCAAGCTATGATGCCTGCGCAATTGCAATCATCGGCGGTGCAGACGGCCCGACAGCAGTTTTTGTTTCGGGCGGACAAAATTCAGAACAGCACAGAGCTTTGTCTTCTTTGAGGTTTGAACACACAGATGATATTGAATGGAAAATTGTGTTCCGTGAAAAACTGATGGAAGATATCAGCATTGATTTATTATAATTGAACAGTTTTTAAGGAGTAAACGGAGTGTGATAATATGAAAAAGAAAGCTATAATAACCGTAGCCGCTTTCATAATTCTTATTGCTGTGCTTAGCATTTTAAGATTATTTCCGTCATACACATCTACAATAAAATCAAATTGGGATATATCACTTCCTATAAAGGCAGTATTAACCGAAACTTATGAAAAGGATTCAGGTTCAAGCTTTCACGGTGACGGTGTTAGATATCATATCTTTTCATACAAGTATGAGGATTATATAGATTTAATGTTTGCCTGGACACCCAACGAACACAAAACTAATTTTTATCCCACAACCCGTGAAGCTGCAGAAGCTTGGCTTGATGAAATAGATGTTCCCACAGAAGAAAGACCTGATTATGAAAAATGTTGTTCTTGGAGTAAATCTAAAGATGACAACAGTGAAATCATATTTTTGTGGGATAACGAATTGAACAAGCTTTATATTGTTGAGAATTTTATTTAATTAAGGGAGTGATTATCATGAAAAAGATGCGTACATCCGTATTAGTATCTTTAGTTGTAGCTTTTATAGGTTTAGTAATCGGTGTATTACTTGACGAGTTGTTTGATGGTACAGATGCTTTTGTCTTTACTATTATACTGCCAATAGTGTTTGTGGTAATTTCAATGGGAGCTTTCGTATTGCACTCCATTGAGAATAATAAATGATATCTTATTAAAAGAGCACACAGATATTCAAGTTGATTTGGTTCGTTTTGTTGTTGTATAATTCTATTAACACAAAGCAACAAAAGTTAATAGTCACAGAATAAAGCACAAAGCCATCGGCGTTAAACCGATGGCTTTATTGTTGTTTAAGTATTTATTTTTTTAGATAATATTAAGTCTTAAAGATTATTCACTACACCTGTAAACAGAGGTAAATTGCCTTTAGAAATCACAAATACAAACGGTCTGTCAAGCACAAAATCTATTATTTCTTCAGGCGGCATAGCTGAGCCTGCTCCGGGGATTTCTATATATGTTGCCGCCTTTACACCTTTTTCATCAATTTCAACTCTTGCAGACTGATTAACTGCAGTAACATAAACGGGGGAGTCAGAGGTGATTGCCGTAAAATCTGAGCTTTCCATATCAAAGACCTTTGTTACACCCATTCCGGCGAGTCCGTCTTTTAAGTTCACTGTGGAGGAAACGTCAAACTTAGGAACAGAGAGATTGACCTTCATATACTTTTTGTTCTGCCAACCCTCTTCACTGTCACCCGAAGAAATCATTTCTCCGTAAGCACCGCCTTTTAACACGTCGGCAGTAGTTTTATCTTCATCGGGAAGAATAAACCACATTGTGCTTCCGTTTTTAAGTCTTAATGCTACCGCACTGTAATCATCGTGCCAATAATAATTCATCTGAGCGAGCTTTTTGTTCATATAAGTGACATTGTTATCCCCGTTAACACCGTGGAAAATATCGTTAGTATTGTTTCTGCTGTTAAACTCATCGCTCCATTTAGCCTGGTAGAAGAGTGTTGAATATAGTGCAAGAACAGTTTCGGGAGATAAACTGACGTTATCCGTGCTGTTTTTTAATAATCCGCCTGTGTTTTTATTAAGCCAATTGCCAATTGCCTTGTTCGCTTTGCTGCTGCCAAGGTCAGTCTGATATACAGAGGCATAATAGTGATATGCAAGGTTGTTCATAGCATCCTGACTGTAATTAAGTCCGTCTTCAAGCCAAAGAGAATTAGAGAGTGTGCATATTTCATTTCCGTCATCCTCATAAACGGATTCCCAGATTGCACTGACCTGACTTCTGAGTGTTTCAATATCACTTACACCGAACAAATCTAAAATTTCCTTACGGCTGTCACCGTCTGTTATTTCAGCAAGCATAGAAAGGCCTATATATGCATTTACAGGTGACCATAATGCATTCTCATTGTTCAGTGAAGTGAGGAACTCTGCCGAGCTTTTTGTAAAAAAGGGTGACAGGGAAACGGCGGCGCTTTCTCTTGTTGTTTTTCTGTTATTTAACTCTGCTTCCCATATCCCGACATCTGCCATATAGCTTTCTCTGTCCTTATAATCATCAAGGTCGGGATGCTCCATTATACGTGCATCACTGGGAAGAGCAACGGCATTTGCTGTAATTATAGGCGTATTGAGGAAAGAGCTGATGCCGATCACAATTGCTAAAACGGCGGCAACTGCACCTATCCAATATGGTATTTTTTTCATTTTCTTCGGAGCTTTTTCGGCTTCGTTTATAAAGCTGTCGTCTATTTTATCCAGAACTGCCAAAACATCTTTACGCTTCATAGCAATAACCCTCCTTTATAAGCTGTTCCTTTAATTTTGCTCTGATGCGGTTTAAGCGTACCGAAACGGCACCGCTTTTCATATTTACGGCTTTTGCGATATCCTCCACAGCATCTCCGTACCAGTATCTGCGAATGAAAATATATCTGTTCAAGGCACTGTCTTCTTCCAAAAATTTATTAACGGAGTCAGCAATTTCCTGAATAATTAAAGCCTGTTCAGGATTATCGCTGTTATCGGGCAGACAAGCACCAAGCTCGTCTAATGATATATCATATCTGCTGTTTCGTTTTTCTGCCGAAAGATATTCCAAGCGCTTCAGTGCCATATTTCTTCCCGTGCGATATACGTAGGGTGCCAAAGGCTCAGGCTCTTTAGGCGGAATTGCATTCCAAACGGCAAGATACGTATCGTTTGTCGTTTCTTCTGCATCGTGATGATTACCAAGAATGTTCAGTGCGATTTTATATAGGGTGTTACCGAAACGCACCTTCAAAGCCCCAATTGCCTCTTCTGCTCTCATAAAGAAAAGCTTTATTATTTGTTTATCCTCCATCTGAAAACCTCCTCTCACCTATATAAACCGATTTTACAGTAGCTTCTTACATAAATTTTAGCATTATTTTTTATTTGGTACAATATTTTCAGGTAAATGAGTAAAAGTTAAATTAATATCTATAAAAAACAAAAAGACCGAAAATCTTGGTAAAATCAAGGCTTTTCGGCTTTTAATTATTTATTTTCTTTCGAAGTTTTCAGTGTAGTGATAAGAATTTTTTTATTTCAAGGCAATCGTCAAGCAACGATTTACCTTCCTTTTCAGTTATGTATTCGGATAACGTCAAAAGTCTGAGCCAATATTCCGTTTCGGCTGTTTCTTTAAGAGAAATCTGTAGCTTTGCTATAAAATCAGCCTTGCTTTGTCCGTAAATTGCTTCATTTGCATTTGCTCCGATAGAGGTGGCAACTGCGGATGATTTGTTTTGATATTACGGTTTCCTTTTTCTCCTTAGTGAGATATTTATTGAGCTTTACTATTCGGGCGGCGAACAATAAGGATTTATCTAATAAAATACTGTTTTGTGCCATTCCCTCAAATCCTTTACAGATAAGAGATAAAAGATAATAGATAATAACGAATAGTTGAAGCGGCGACGAGCCGCAAAAATATCTTTTATCTATTCAATATTATCTATTATCTCTTATCTTAGGCGAGCCTGCTCGCTGCTTCTGGCACCCCCTGCGAGAATCGAACTCACATCTAATCCTTAGGAGATACTGAAGGAAATGGGCATAGAGTTACTTATTGTCCCTGATAATCCCGTATTTTCAAGGCTTTTTCGCACTTTGTGTGTTATGCTGTGTTACGGAGTTACTGCTGATTTTACCCTGTTTTTATCCGTCTGATTAGCTAGCAATTAGCAAAGGGATCAAATTTAGGAAAACGGTTATATTCCCATCGGATACCTTGATTTAATCACCGGTCACTCGGTTTGTTATCGAGTACCGAACATATTATATATAATAACTCTATTAAGCAAAAAACTTTACTAACAGCACCCTTCCTGTATTGACCTTAATTATCGCTGTATGCCCTATTAACACTTCATTACTTATCCCATATTGATATTCGCAGGTAATTTCAGCATTATCAAGAGGATACTTTGCATTTTCAATGGTGATGCCTTTTGCTGTCCCGCTTATGTTCAGAAGTGAAAAGTAGGCATAGGAATCATCAATATATGCAGGTTCTTTTGAGACGATTTCCATTTCGGAATAATCGTCAATGATTTTACCTTTATTGCCAAGCGAATCAAGGTGAAGAAGAATAGACACATTACCAAGCGTGTGGTCAAGCCTTGCGCCCACAACACCGATCAATATGAAGTCCTCAAAGCCACGTTTGAGGGCTTCCTTCACTGCGAAGACCGTATCGGTATCATCCTTTTCGCAAGGCAGAACGATTGTCTCAACATCTAAGTGCGGGTTGTTGTGGGAATCGAAATCACCAACGATCAAACTTGGCTTGGCTTGCAGCTTCTCCAAGTGCTTTAATCCGCTGTCGCAGAATACGATAAAATCATCTTCCTGTATACGGCTTTTGATGTATTCATAATTGTTTATGTCGGCACCGCCGACAATGACACAGCGTTTCATAATTGCCCTCTTTTTTCTTCTGCGAACTTTCCGGAAAGGCCGAAGCTGTGTTGCATAGGCCCCGAGCCTTGTCCTAAATCAAGCTGAGCCGAAAGGATATAGGAAATATACTCCTTCGCACACTGTACCGATTCTGCAAGATTAAATCCCTTGGCAAGGTTGGAAGCAATGGCGGAAGAAAGCGTACAGCCTGTGCCGTGGGTGTTGGGGTTATTGATACGCTTGCCTTCAAACCATACCATTTCACCGTTTGCATACAAAAGGTCGTTAGCATCGTTGATGCTGTGACCGCCTTTGAGCAGAACGGCACACCCGTATGTATCACCGATGAATTTTGCCGCAGAAAGCATATCTTCTTTGCTTTCAATGGTCATTCCCGAAAGCACCTGTGCTTCGGGGATGTTCGGCGTAACGAGGGTTGCAATGGGCAGAAGTTTCTCTGCTAAAGTCTGCACCGCATCGGTCTTCATTAAGGAAGAACCGCTGGTTGCCACCATAACGGGATCTACTACCACATTTTTTGCCTTATGGTAGCTGAGCCTGTCTGCAATCACGCAAATCAGCTCCGAAGAAGCTACCATACCGATCTTGATTGCATCGGGGAATATGTCCTCAAATACTGCATCAAGTTGTTGTTTCAAAAATTCAGGCGTTGATTCCTGAATTGCTCTTACGCCGGTCGTGTTCTGTGCCGTCAGCGCCGTGATCGCACTCATAGCATAAACACCATTCATCGTCATTGTTTTCAAGTCTGCTTGAATACCGGCGCCTCCACTGCAGTCACTTCCTGCAATGGTCAATGCTGTTTTCATTTTCATAAAAGTACTCCTTTCATTTTTCAGCATCGTTTTGTATAGCGGCATAAGGTGGTGCCCCCAATCTGCCGCTTGAAGCCTGCGGTTATAAACCGTAAGCAAGCTTCCAAAAATGTTCTGTCTGTGTGAAGTTCTCAATAAAGCAATCCGAAACGGAGTGTAGTTCCACTTGCTTCGTTTCGTGTGAATCAAATACCGCAACGGTTATAAAGCCATCAGCCTTTGCTGTTTTGGCAGCGTGATAAGCATCCTCAAAGACGACCGTATTTGCCTTTGTTGTCCCAAGGTAATCCATTGCCTTTTGAAAAATAATAGGCTCGTCCTTGCCGTGTCCCACATCGGTACAGGTAAAGATTTCAAAAAAGAAAGATTCCATACCGCATCGCTTTAATGCCGCTCCTACTTGATAACGGTCTGTTGCGGTGGCAATACACATTCTGACTTCTTGTTTTTTCATTTGTTCAAGGAATGCTATCACACCTTCCTTGGGTTGAACCGTATGAAAATAGAAGCCCTCTACCATGCGATTGACACCGTCCATAATTTCTTCGACCGTGAGTGGAATTTGATAACATTCACGGATATACTGCGCCGATTGAAGCAAACTCATTGGCTTTAATACCTTTCGCAAATCTTCCCTTGGTTCTATGCCGACGGATCGGAGGTAGACTTCTCCTGCGGTATCCCAAATGAACATCGAATCGAAAAGCGTTCCGTCAAAATCGAAAATGGCTCCCTTTAGCATAAGCCAAGCTCCTGCGCTCTCGCTTTTAATTCCTCTGTCGCTGTCTTGGGATCGTCTGCTTTCATAATAGCGGATACCATACAAATTCCGGCAATGGGGATGCCTGCAAGAACGTCAATATTATCCTTGTTGAGTCCGCCGATGGCATTGGCAGGAATCGGTACTGCGTTACAAATGTCCCGAAGCGTATTTGTAGAAGTCAAAACGGTCTTCACTTTGGTCGTTGTGGGATAGATAGCTCCCACACCGAGATAGTCAGCACCTTGCTCGTAAGCTTCCTTTGCCAAAGGAACCGTCTTTGCTGTTGCGCCAACGATTTTATCATCGCCCATCAGTTTTCTTGCGGTTGCAATGGGCATATCTTCAGCTCCTACGTGAACACCCTCTGCATCAATGGCAAGAGCAACGTCCACACGGTCATCAATAATCAGCGGGACGTTATAGCGCTTTGTGATGGCGTGTACTTTCTCTGCAAGATCAATATACTCTCTGGTACTCTTGTTCTTCTCACGAAGCTGAAGAAGGGTTGCTCCTCCTTTTAATGCTTCTTCAACACGATAAAGGAATTCCTCCTCGGTGTAGTTCGTGCTATCGGTTATAAAATATAAACTCGGATCAAACTTTTTCATTTTTTCTCTCCTTACACATACAGATAATCGTTCAGGACAGGCTGTAAGCCTTCCTCTGCGATATCTTTATACATCTTATCAAGACTGCGGTTATCGTCGATCTCAAACTGCTCGTCGCCCTGAACATCATCCGTTTCTTTGCCGGTGTATTTGCTTTCGTGATCGCCGATACCGGTGGAAACACCTGCGGAGACCTTTGTTGCCGCAATCTTTACAATGCCATTACGGAACTCGGCACTTTCACGGGAGGATACCGTGATGCCAACAAAAGGTAAGAAAATACGGTAAGCGCAAAGCACCTGACAAAGCTGCTTTTCATGAACATCCAAGGGGTTGATCTTGTCGTTATTGATAATCGGTCTGAGTCTTGGACAGGACAGGGACATTTCAGCGTGGGGATACTTTCTCTGCAAATAGTAAACGTGCAATGCACTTGCTAAAGCATCCTTGCGGAAGTCCGACAGACCAAGGAGAGCCGAAAACGCAACACCTCGCATACCGCCACGAAGCGCACGCTCCTGTGCATCAAATCGGTACGGCCATACACGCTTGTGACCGAGCAAGTGAAGCTGTTCGTATCTATCAGTGTCGTAGGTTTCTTGGAATACGGTCACATAGTCCGCACCGCATTCGTGAAGGTACTTGTATTCATCGGTATTAACGGGATAGATTTCAAGCCCGACCATACGGAAATATTTTCTTGCCAGCTTGCAGGCTTCACCGATGTATTCCACGTTGCTCTGTCCTCGGCTTTCTCCGGTCAGAATTAAGATTTCCTCCATACCGCTGTCGGCAATGACCTTCATCTCTTTTTCAATCTGTTCCATACTAAGCTTCATACGCTTAATGTGGTTATAGCAGTTAAAACCGCAGTACACACAGTAGTTTTCACAGTAATTAGCTATGTAAAGAGGGGTAAACAAATAGACGGTGTTACCGAAGTGCGTACTTGTTTCAAGTCTTGCACGCTGAGCCATCTGTTCAAGGAACGGCTCTGCCGCAGGAGAAAGCAGTGCCTTAAAATCTTCAACAGTGCAATTGTCGTGCTCCAAAGCAGCTTTCACATCAGCAACGGTGTATTTTGAATAGTCATACGAGTTCATCTGTGCCATCACATTTGCACACACATCCGATTCGATCACTTCCATCCCCGGCAGATATTCCATATGATCCTTTCGGGAGGATGGATCGGTTTCAAGACGATGCTTCTTCGCAAGTGCTTCCGGCGATAAATGCTCCGAATCTACAAAAAATTGATTTTCCATAGTTTTCACCTTAATCTCTGAGGAAACCTGTTAGCGGATCGGATGCAGAAGCTCCACGTGTCAGCACTCTGCCAAGTCCTGCAAGGTAAGCCTTACGTCCTGCTTCAATGGCATTTTTGAATGCAGATGCCATCATAGGAAGGTCACCTGCAGTTGCAAGAGCGGTGTTCGCCATAATAGCAGCGGCGCCTATTTCCATTGCTTCGCAAGCCTGAGAAGGTCTGCCGATACCGGCATCTACAATTATAGGCAGGTCGATCTCATCAATCAAAATCTGAATGAATTCTTTTGTGGCAAGACCTTTGTTAGAACCGATAGGAGAAGCCAATGGCATAACGGAAGCTGCACCGGCGTTTACAAGGTCACGAGCTACATTCAAGTCGGGATACATATACGGCATAACCACGAAGCCTTCTTTGGCAAGGATCTCGGTCGCCTTGATAGTTTCTTGATTATCGGGGAGCAGATACTTGGAATCACGCATAATTTCAATTTTTACGAAATTGCCGCAGCCAAGTTCACGGGCAAGGCGTGCAATTCGGACAGCTTCTTCGGCATTTCTTGCACCGCTGGTGTTGGGCAGCAAGGTGATCCCTTCGGGGATGTAATCAAGAATGCTTTCCTGTTCCTTGGTATTAGCACGGCGGACCGCAAGAGTGATAATTTCTGCACCTGCATCCTTTACTGCCGCTTCAATCAGCTTCATAGAGTACTTACCGGAGCCGAGAATAAAACGGGAATTAAACTCGTGTCCGCCAATAATCAATTTATCGTTGTTCATTTTTATATCCTTCTTTCTTTAAGTTTCAAATTCACCTGCTAAAACACGCAGGACTGTATGTGCCTGATGTGCAGCACAGAGCATTACACGAGAAGCAACAAGACTACCTGCCTCTGATACATCGCTTGCTCCATCACCGCAGAGATAAAATCGGCTCATAACCCTACGTGATTGAATTGTGTTTGCACTACCCATTCCTGCCATTCCCGAAGCCGCCACAAGATACTTATCCGGCATTGTTTCAAGAACAAGGTTTGTAAGCATCGCCTTGCACTCCGCATCGTCAAAGGCTTCGCAGATAATATCTGCACCTTGCAGCAGATGGACGGCATTTTCTTTTGTTACACGGATAGTATGCGTTTCAATAGCAACATACGGAGCGATCTCTAAAAGATTCTCCCGCAAAGCATCGGTCTTGCTTTTACCGATCTGATCGGCTTTATACTGCTGTCGGTGTAAATTGGTAATATCCACACGGTCAAAGTCAATGAGAATTAGTTTACCAATGCCGGTACGAGCAAGAGCGATAGCAATATTTGAACCAAGCCCGCCAAGACCACATACAGCGACTGTAGTTGACGAAAATTTCTCTTGTATATTTTCGCCGTGTCGCTCGCACAAAGCCTTGTTCCATTCATCTTTCGTTGGGATCAGATTAACCACCTCCCACAAAACTGACGACCTCTACGCTGTCACCATCTTTCAAAACAGTTTCGCCATACTGCGTCTTGGGGACTATGTCTCCGTTGCGCTCTACTGCGATTCGTTTTGGATCATAGCTTGTAGTTGCAAGATATTCCGCAACTGTCTTACCTGCAATATTCAGTTCCTCGCCATTGATCTTTACCATAAAAACACCTCCAAAAACAACAAAAAAGGAAGCTGCCGATTTGGTAACTTCCTTAATGTACTTCGTTATTCCCAATATCCTTGTATCAGGCATCCCTACGTTGGCATTATCCAAATCAGGTTCTCGGTCGAAGGTCACACCTTCCTCTCAGCCTGTAACACAAGCTCCCGTTGATTCAATTGTCGTATATATTATACACTGACTTTTCGAAAAAAGCAAGATGTTTTGCGAAAGGTCACACTTATGGCACAAATAAACACTTCATTATTTGTTGGTAAAAAAGATGGATGGAACATACGCCTGTGCAAATTAGCAGGATTTTGCTAAAAATCCGATTAGCAGGCGATTAGCAAAACGGCGAATTTCTGCTAATCGCAATTAGCAAGAATTAAGGCGTGGTACGCTGAAAGTTCGAGCTTGTTTTGCTACCATAAAAGCAAGAAAACTCACTCAAGAAAATGAGAGGATAAAGAAAAGCAAAAGGGGCTGTAAAAAAACAGCAAAAAAGAAAACGGACTACAAACTTACCTGAAAAGGTAGGAATGTAGTCCGTTTTGTGATATAATTTACTTGACATGAAAAATAATATCACTAAAGAGTATAATACACCATATCAATTAAAATTACCACTGGAAATTGAA
>JAZNSP010000002.1:0-139187 GCA_045591285.1 Acutalibacteraceae bacterium | reverse complement strand
TTATTTTATTGTCTGGCTGTATAACTGCATTGATTTTTACTTTGCTCAACAAACAGCAGAATTGTTCTAAGCCGACGCAAAAAATCTTAATTATCATACTTGCCTTTGTCAGTGTTGTCGTAGCTCTTACTATAACAATTGCTCTGTGTGTCGGCAGTTCAGTTGCGGACGACAAATCGATATCTTCAATGGGCGGCGTTGATAATCCTGAAAGAACTTATCGCACAGTGCAACTTTTGGAGAAAACTACAGACAATGCAGAGTCAGCTTATGAGGTCGGCACGTACTTAAATGGTACTGATTTCTCTTCTACCGGGCAGGAACTTGCAAGCAGGATTGAGCAAGAATGGAAAACCTATTCCGCTATGACCGAAGAGCAACGTCTTACATCCAGCCATCTTTGGGGACTGGTGAGTTTTCAGAACGACAGCTGGAATGAATGTGAAATGGCAATCGGTTTTAATGTAGAGAATCCTCTTGAGTCGATTGCTTGGCTTAATAAGACTGGCTATTTGGGGATGGAAAGCACAGATTCCACTATGCCGGTAAAGCACATTCAAGTAACCGCCAACGCTACACACTCTCCTATGAATGTGGATGGAAAACTACAAGAAATTTCCATTGCCGCCGGATATAACGTTGACGATATTAGGATAACACTGAATGCCACTCTTTGTGCCGATGATGGCACCTATCAGACGGGCAGTGTTTGTAACGGGTATGCTACCTATGAAGAAGAACCCACAGAAACCGGATCCCAAATCCCCGTATTGATCGTAATCACCAATGAATCAAATAATAATGACTACTATAACGGTGACTATTACGATCCGACTGCCTATTGGGTAAAGGACAATGTTTTCTATACGCTCCGTGTGGTCGGAGATGAAACAAATAAGGAAGAAATTCAAGCTACGCTTGAACGAATCCTTAGAGAAATTTGAGCAAAACTATTGAATTTCCCCCTTCGCTCCGCTATAATTTCATTGTCAGCGTGACAACACAGTGACAACAAAAATCTTGACAGTCCGTATTTTACGAATAATCTGAACACTCCCGATAATATGAGTAAAAATACCCATACAAAATTGTTTAAGTTACAGTTTTCGGGAGCGAGTGGGAATAATACCTAATGGCTTACAAGTGCCCGGAAACCCTTGGAAACAAAGGGCTTTCGGGCACTTTGTGCTTTGATGAAAACGGCTTTGCAACACTTTTGCAACACGCAATGGTAAAAGTGCAAAAAGGAATGGTTGCAAGTTGCTATGATGAAATGAAAGGAGCGTGGCATAGTGTTTGATTTTTTAAAAAAGAAAACGGAAATCAATACGACGCAAATTGTGGATGAAATCGAAGCGGCAGTATATGAGCACGTTAAACCATACGGATTTAAAAAACACGGCAGAACACTGCACCGTTTCGTTTCGGAAGATATTTCACAAGTGATTCATTTTCAAAGCGGCATGCCCCAACACGGCATGAGTGGACTGCTTTGTGTGAATTTGGGGATTCGCATTCCTGAATGTTCTGAAAGAACCTTTCAGCCACAGACCGAAAAGAAAAAATATTATCACGAGTATGAATGTACAATCTGCTCTCGTCTTGGAATCGTTAGTGGTAAGCAAGAAACTTGGTACGATCTTCGTAAGAAAACAGACAAAATTATAAAAAGCATTATTGAAGAAATTAATCAATATGTTTTGCCTGCTTATGAGATTTTGAAAAGCCGTGAAACTATTCTTTCACACAGAAAAGAGTATCCGTTGTTAGATAATATGGATCATCTTATTTCTTTGGAAGAATGTATGATTTACGGTCGTCTTGGCAATATCGAAAAAGCAAAGCAACTGTTTGAAGAGTATTATCAATCTGCGGTCGATGAGTATAATGACTTAATGAAAAACGGACGTAATCAGTACCTCAAAAAAGGTGAACGAGTTGTTTATATGGGACAGGATATAACCGCCGAAAAGGATGGATACGTGACACTATACGGAGCAAACCACGGACATATTGATTATCTTGACGAATTGGCAGTTACTCTTGGCCTAAGGTAAAAACCACTCGGCACTATTCAGAAGACGATTTTGCAACTTTTTCTGCAACAAAATTTTTGATAAATGAAATAATGGGTGGAAAACTGGTGCCAAAATCGCCTTTTAGAATACAATATAGGGCATAAATAAGCAAAAAAAGAATCGCAAAAATGAGTTGGAATAATTCTTATTTAATACAGTTACTTAAAATGGCAGACAGTGGTTTTCGTTGTCTGCTGTTTTTTTTGTTGTTATTGTTCGGAGTGCGGTTATTATCCATAGTGGAGTTACAGATTTTATAGGCTGTGATGTAATTCAGGAGCAAATAGCGGCGAGGAGAATTTTTTCTGACGTTTGTTTTATGTTGAATTATAATATTTTGTAATTACGGGCAACAGGCAGTTGCTTGTTATTAAATTATCCGGCTGTTATAATATAGTCACGATATATAAAGGCGGTATAATATATGGAAACAAAAGATATTATCCTTGAGCTCAGAACAAAGAATAAATTATCTCAGGATGAGCTTGCTGAAAAAGTATTTGTGACCAGACAGGCGGTAAGCCGTTGGGAAAACGGAGAAACAATCCCAAACACTGAAACACTCAAGCTCCTGTCAAAGCTTTTTGACGTTTCTATCAATACGCTTCTCGGCTCGCCGAGAGAACACGTATGCGAGTGTTGCGGAATGCCTATTGACGACACTAACATCAGCCGCGAAAAAGACGGTGCATTAAACGAAGAATACTGCAAGTGGTGCTATGCAGACGGTGAATACACTCTTGATTTTTTTGAAAAATATAAGGAAATTGGCGGAAAAGAAAAGTTTGAGGAATTCAAACAGCAAATCATCCTTGAATTTAACACCTTGCTTCATATTGAAGGCCTGCCCAAGGTTGAAAATCTGAACGTGTTATCCGGCAGTTTTATCAATTCAGAATACCGACTTCCTAACGGTCAGGTTGTTAAATTTCTCGATGATAATGCAACTTATCTCGGAAATCAACTGGAGTGTGAATTCGGCGGTGACCGTTGCTTCGGAATTGCAGCTAATATGGACTTTCTCCTCGTCTGCACATACGAAGAAAACGGCGAAAATCCCGAACTTGTAATATATAAAAAGAGATAAAAATTACCGCTGAGGAATCTTTAGAAAACTCAGCGGTGTTTTTACGTTTATCGGACTACCGAAGAATGACTGTAGATATAAAACTCTTCCTGACTTGGCATCCACTTCTTTTCCTTTGGCAGAAAGGTCTTATCGAAGGCCTCTACTGCGGCTGTATCTTCACAGCAATCGGCGGAAGTACCGGGAATATACATCCACTTTCTGCCGTCAAGTACACCAGGAATAAGCTCGCAGACAAGAAGTGCGGTTGGGTAATTACCCTCCGCAACAAAGCTGACATTCTTCTTTTTACAGCTCACGAATCCACGGCTGACATAGTTGCCGGGGTTGCCGAAAATAACGTTCACATCATACCCTATCCTTCGAGCAACCTCAAAGGAATGCTCTATCAGCATTTTACCGAATTTCTGCCTTTGATATGCCGGTGCAACGCAAAGCGGTCCGAAGGAAAGAATTTCCTTCCTCTTGCCGTTTTCATCCTCAAGCCATGCTTTCGTGTACATAATGTTGCCGACGATTTTTCCGTCCTTTTCAAGCACGAATGCAAGCTCAGAAATGAAATCGGGGTGCTTTCGCATCTGATTAACAAAATAATGCTCGTCTGCACCCGGTTTATAGATATTCCAAAAAGCCTCACGTGTAAGTTCTTCTACAGCTCTGTAGTCTTTTTCTGTTTCTAAACGTATCGTCAAATTATTCATCGTTAAATCCTTTCATAAGTTGTTGACGCTCAAGCTACGAGAGGATTGCCGAGAATGTATTTGCAAGCCTCCCGTTTACAATACAATCTCCAAAAGGTTAGTGTTTTTCAAACAGCACACTCCGATAAAATATTCAAGCCGAAACCTGTAAGGTTATTATAACACAAACAGCTTCGTTCTTCAAGTAATATGTATTTATAGCATAAAATCTGATAAACATTCTGACATTTTTAAGCACTACTCTCGGTTTAAGATAAAAAGATTTTGCACATCATTAAAACAAACAGATATAATATTTTCTTACCGATAAGACATAGAAAATTACCGAACAGACAAAAAACATAATTTCTCTTTTTCAATCTGTTATTATGATATCATAGGTTAAAAAGGAGGAATATCTGTATGCAAGAAATTAAAACGGCACAGCTTGTCAAGAAATATAAGAACATAACTGCAGTGGATAAGCTAAATTTAGAAATTCATAAGGGCGAATTGTTTTCACTGCTCGGTGTTAACGGTGCCGGTAAAACCACTGTAATCAAAATGCTGTCCTGCCTGTCAAAAGCTACAGAAGGAAATGCTTTTGTAGGCGGATACAGCATTACTGAAGAGCCTGAACAAGTTAAGCGGCTGATTGGTTTTTCTCCACAGGAAACCGCTGTTGCCCCTAACCTTTCAGTTAAAGAGAACTTAGAGCTCATCTGCGGTATTTACGGCTTTTCAAAGGAAAAAACAAAAGAAAAAATTGAAAAGCTTTCAGTACAGCTTTTATTGAACAGTGTCCTTCATAAAAAAGCATGTAAGCTATCAGGAGGCTGGCAACGCCGTGTCAGTATTGCAATGGCACTGATCAGCGAACCTGAAATTCTGTTTTTAGATGAGCCGACTCTTGGTTTAGATGTCATTGCAAGACATACCCTTTGGGAAGCAATCTGCTCGTTAAAGGGCAATATAACAATTATATTGACAACACACTATATGGAAGAAGCAGAGCATCTTTCTGACCGCATCGGCATTATGAAGGACGGCAAACTTCTTGCAGTCGGAACAGCAGAAGAATTAATCGAAAAAGCCGGAACAAATAATTTTGAAGATGCCTTTGTTTCTATTGTTAAGGGGTGCTGAGATATGAAAATTATAGCTTTATCCAAAAGATGTGCAAAAGAAATTCTACGTGATCCGATAAACCTTGCCTTCGGTCTCGGCTTTCCTTTGGTTTTATTAATGCTTTTAAGTGCTATTCAGGCAAATATTCCTGCAAATCTTTTTGAAATCAATACGCTGACTCCGGGTATTACTGTTTTCGGCTTATCGTTTATGACCTTATTTTCGGCAACTTTGATAGCAAAAGACCGTGAAAGTGCCTTACTGCAAAGATTATATACCACACCGATTACTTGTTTTGACTTTATTATAGGATATATGCTCCCGATTTTACCTATTGCAATCGGACAGACAATAATCTGCTATTTGTTTGCTATTCCCTTGGGACTTGAAATCAGAATAAATATTATTTATGCTATTATCGGCATCATTCCTATGGCAATATTTAATATTGCACTCGGACTTTTGTGCGGCAGTCTTTTTGGAGTAAAACAGGTTGGCGGTATTTGCGGAGCGCTCCTGACTAATCTTTCAGCCTGGTTTTCGGGCGTTTGGTTTGATTTAAATGTTGTCGGGATTACTTTCAAAAAAATAGCAAATGTACTTCCCTTCGTTCACGCTGCTGAACTTGAAAAAGCGTTGATTAACGGAAATTTTGAGAGTGTGGCTTCACACATTCTGCCTGTTATTCTGTATAGTATAGTAATAACGGTGGCTGCTGTGTCCTGCTTCCTCCGGCAAATGAAAAAACAGTAAGGACTTGAGGCGATGAAATATAAACTTATTATTGACAAAAATGCAGACGAGGAAATCATAGCAATTGTCCATGAACCCTCATCTCTGACACAGCAGATAGAAAATCTTGTTTGCGGTTATTCCGGTACAAACAGTATTATTGGTTATAAAGATGATGAGATAAGAAAACTTGAGTTCTCTGAAATTGAATGTATTACCGTAATTGACAGAAAAGTTATTGCCGTCGATACAAAAGGCAGTCATTACCGTATTCAAGACAGACTTCGGGATTTAGAGAAAATTTTACCGTCTTATTTTATTCGTATAAGCAAATCTACTATTGCCAATGAACACTGTATTCAGCGCTTTGATGCCGTGTTCAGCGGCAGTGTTGATGCCGTATTCCGATGCGGATATCGGGAATATGTTTCAAGGCGTTGCTTTGCTGAAATCAAAAGGAGGTACGAAGGGGTATGAAAAAAATTGTCACAGAATTTTTACATCGAGGCGCAATGGCTGCAGGTATTGGCCCTGTTATTTTAGCAATTGTTTATATGTTATTGCAAAAAAATGCAGCCATAGAAACTCTGTCCGTAAATCAGGTTTGTATCGGGATTATTTCTATTACAGCACTAAGCTTTATAGCGGGCGGTATGAATGTAATTTATCAAATTGAAAACTTGCCGTTGATGGTGGCAATTTTAATTCACGGCGGCGTTTTATACATCTGCTATCTTGTAACCTACTTGCTTAACGATTGGATGGACTTAGGTGCATTATCACTCGTAGTATTCTCGGCAATTTTTATTGTGGGTTATATGTTAATATGGATTATCATTTATTCCGTAATAAAAAAGAACACGGCAAGGCTTAACAAAATGTTAAAACAAAAACAACAAAACGTAGAAGATAATTTATAAAGGAAATTCAGTATCAACTCACACAGTAGGTATAAGCCGTTTCCGAAATGTTTTTTATCGCATTAAGAAAAAAAATATCAGCAAAGAAAAATATAATATTTTATCACAAAAAATAGTGAAAAACGTCAGAAGATATGACATAATGCGGATTAAATACAAAGTGGGAGTTGTAATATGGAAATGACCGTATTTTTTGCAATGGTCTATATCCTGATGGTAAATGCAAATATGTTTGCCGATCCCTTTGGCGACGGCTCAAATCCCTTGGGTGTTTCTTACGGTGCGATTTATATTGCGACAGCAATTTCAGCAGTTATCGGTACAATTCTTGCAGGTGTCATATCAAATTTACCTCTGGCTCAGGCAAGCGGTATGGGACTCAATGCATTTTTTTTATACTGTCTGCATCGGCTTCGGTCTTTCCTATGCAAACGCTCTGGTATTAATACTTGCCGAGGGTATAGTTTTTATTCTTCTGACAGTTACGGGACTCAGAAAGAAGATATTTGATTCCTTGCCTGAATCGGTAAGAGTTGCAATTCCCGGCGGAATAGGTCTGTTTATTGCTTTATTAGGCTTGCAGAATGCAGGTATCGTTGTGCCGAACACATCAACCTGTGTTGATTTAGCATCCTTTAATCTTCTTAATCATACATGGGGCGATATTATGCCCATGATAGTTACGTTATGCACCTTCCTTGCAATTGTCATTATGAGTCACAAAAAAATCCGAGGTGCAGTTCTTATCGGTATTTTAGGCGGTATGGGGCTTTACTATCTGTTAGGTCTGACAGTTGACGGTTTTTATACTGCACTTCAGATAGACTTTATAAGTCCCGTTCAGGCATTCAACGAATTTACCTCACAGTCTTTTCTTGCAGTTCTGAAAAGCGGTTTTGATTTTTCAGCTTATACGGAAGCTCACGGCAGTGCAAATCTTGTTTTAACCGTTCTTACAACAGGACTTGCCTTCTGTATGGTAGATATGTTTGATACTCTGGGGACCTTATATGCGGCCTGTGAGAGAGCAGGACTTGTTGATGAAAAAGGCGAACCTCTGAATATGAACAAGAGAATGCTTTCTGATGCTATTGCAACATCGATCGGTTCTTTGTGCGGTACTTCAACGGTTACAACCTTCAGTGAAGTGAATGCAGGTGTTGCCGCAGGCGGCCGTACAGGGCTTACATCTGTTTTCTGCGGAATATTCTTCTTTATTGCAATGTTTTTAAGCCCCATAGCACAGCTTATTCCCGGCTGTACCACAGCCGCCGCACTGATATATGTAGGCTTCCTGATGTTAGGCTCTGTAAGAAATATCAATTGGGATAATCTCACGGTTGCTATTCCTGCCTTTTTGACTCTTGCCGTAATGCCCTTTACCTATAACATTTCTTACGGTATTGCATTCGGTCTTATCTCCTATATAATAATCAGCGTATTCTGCGGGGACTTCAAAAAAATCAAAGGCAGTTCATGGGTAATTGCATGGCTGTTTATTGCAATGCTTCTTCTGACACATTAATTCTTTACAGTTTTTTCAGCAAAAACCAAGCCGTAAGTCTTTTTCGGACTTACGGCTTAAATTTTTATTTTTCAATCAATGACATTGCTATTGCTTCTGAGGTTATTGGCAGTTCACGGTGCCATACTCCTGTTGCACGGAATATTGCGTGTGCTATTGCAGGTGCGGGAGTATTAATAACTATTTCACCGATAGATTTTGCACCGAAGGGACCTGTGGGTTCAAAGCTGTGTTCAAATTCAACCTTTAATTTACCCATATCAAGCCGTGTGGGAATTTTATATTGCATAAAGCTTGATTCTATAGGTCTTCCTTGCTCATTGTATGTGATATTCTCCGTAAGCGTATGACCTATCCCCTGAACAATACCGCCTTCTGCCTGAACTCTCGCTAATGCGGGATTAATGGGTGTACCGCAGTCAACAACAGCCATATAATTGAGTATATCAACCTTGCCTGTCAGTTTATCAAGCTCAATCTCAACCATACCCACCATAAAAGGCGGAGGAGAAACGGTAGAGGTGTGCGATGCGGTGGCTTCTGCAGGAACGGTGTTGAATATCTGAGATTTATAAGCTATATCCGTGAGAGAAACAACTGCTCCCGTATTTATATTTTTTACACAAGTGCCCGAAAACTCAACCTGTTCTTCATCACATTCCATCATTTCCGATGCTATCTTGCATATACGTTTTTTAAGCTCATTACAAGCCTTTACAACTGCCTGACCTGTGATATACGTTGTTGATGAAGCGTAAGAGCCTGAGTCATAAGGCGACACATCGGTATCTGCACCGAAAACCGAAACATCGTCAATATTACAGTCCATAAGCTCACTTACCATCTGTGCTAAAATCGTGTCACAGCCTGTGCCCATATCAGCGGCACCGATAAGAAGATTATATGTTCCGTCCTCACCGAGCTTTACGGTTGCTGAACCTACGTCAACAAAAGCAATACTGCTTCCCTGCATTGCCATAGCAACACCTGCAGTTCTTACCTTTCCGTTTCCCATATCACGAACAACTGAGCGTTCTTCCCAGTTAAACATCTGTCGGCAGTGTTCCATACATCTGTCAAGAGCACAGGCGGTTGCTGTTTCATTGTAGCAGGACGGCATATTCATACCTTCCTTAACCATATTCATATCACGGATAACGGTTGCATCTATACCTAACTTTTCCGCCAATTCACTGACAATACATTCAACTGCAAAAATTCCCTGAGTAGCACCGTAGCCACGGTAAGCACCTGATGCCTGATGATTAGTATAAACAACATCAAAGCCGAAGCGGAATGCTTCAAGAGAGCCTGTATATAAAGGCATTGATTTATGACACGAAAGACCGACTGTTGTAGGTCCGTGCTCACCGTAAGCACCTGTGTTTGACAGGGTAAACATATCCATAGCTCTGATTTTTCCGTTTTTATCAGCACCGATTTTAACTTTAATTTCCATTTCGTGCCGCGGTGAGCCTGCTATCTGTGCTTCTTCTCTTGTATAAATAATTTTTGCAGGTCTGCCTGTTTTCATAGCGACAAAGGCGGGATAAATATCACATACAGCAGTCTGCTTTGCACCGAAGCCGCCGCCGATACGTGGCTTTTCCACACGGATTTTGCTCTTTGGAATACCCAGTGCACGTGAAAGAATACGACGGGTATGGAAAACTATCTGAGTAGAGGAAATGACGTGAAGACGGCCGTATCGGTCAAAATCGGCATAACAGGTAAATGTTTCCATCATAGCCTGATTAAATGCTTTCGTGTGATACGTTCGTTCAAGCACAATATCACATTCTGACATAACTCCGTCAACATCACCGTAAATTTCTTCATCGGAGGCTACAAGATTACGCTTGGGATCGCCGCCTACTTCACAGGGAGGAAACCAATCATCCTCAGGATGAACAAGTACGGGGTTATCTTTTGCTGTACGGAAATCAAGAACCGCTTCCAGCACCTGATATTTCACCTTGATAAGCTTCATAGCCTTATTTGCCGCTTTTTCGGTTTCTGCAGCAATAATCGCAACCGCATCTCCCGAAAAACGCACGTGACGGTCAAGAATTAGTCTGTCGTAAGGTGAAGGCTCAGGATACGTTTGCCCTGCTATTGCAAAGCGGGTTGACGGAACATCCTCCCAGGTATATATATCAACAACACCCGGAACCTTTTTTGCAATAGCTGTATCAACAGTTTCAATTATTGCATTGGCATGGGGAGAACGCAAAATTCTGACAACCAGTGCATCCTTCTGAGTTATATCATCTGTATAAACCGGTTTTCCGAGAAGAAGCTGAATAGAGTCTTTTTTTCTAACAGACTTGTTTACTGATTTATATTCTTTATTTTCCATTTATAACTCCTTATGCTTTACGTGAATTGAGATAGCTTCTGATACCTCTGAGCTGTCCCTCATAGCCTGAGCAACGGCAGAGATTTCCTGCCAGAAAAGAGCGTATCTCATCATCTGTAGGATCGGGATTTTCTCTTAAAAGAGCAATTGTGTTCATAACAAATCCCGGATTACAAAAACCGCACTGTTCAGCCCCCTGATCAGCTATAAAGCCGATAAAATCAGCGGCTTCCTCCTGAAGACCTTCCAAAGTATATATCTCGTGACCGTCTGCACGGACAGCAAGAGTTGAACAGGACAGTATAGGTTTCTTATCCATAAGCACAGTACAAAGACCGCAATTTGATGTATCACAGCCACGCTTAACACTAAGACAGCCTTTTTCACGCAAAAAATCCAAAAGAACGGTGTCGGCATCAACAAAACCATTTATGCTTCTTCCGTTAAGCTTCAAGTTGATTTCCATATCACATACCTCCCAGTTCAATAAAAGAACGCTTTGTCAGCACTTTTATAAGATGCTTGCGGTAAGCGGCGCTTCCGCGGCTGTTGGTGCCTGTAGAAACGCTCTCTGAAACAAATGAAGAGAATTCTTCGGCATCAGTATTATCTTTACTCTGAACAACAACTGCACGCGACGGACGGGCACCGATTGAGGCACGGTATTCATTGTTCATATATGAAACGGCACAAGTAAGCACAGGAAAATCCGTACTCTGAGTTCTCATGGAAGAATACACAATTTTACAAGGAGCTTTTCTGACAATTACACTTATGAGAATATCGTTATCAGGCTTCATTTCAATAAACCTCTCCATAGGTATAATTCCGCCCTTATATAGCTCAACGTATGAGTCCATAGCAAGAAAAACCGTAAGAACGTCGGAAAAGCCGAAGCGCCCCCATATACTTCCGCCGACAGTAGCCATATTGCGAAACTGCACTCCGACAATATCCCTCACAGCGCTGCAAACGGCATTGTTGGAATAATCATTAAGTCCCTTATGCTTTTCCATATCACGGAGCGTTACCGTTGCACCTATTTTAATATATTCTTCGTTTTCTTCAATTGTATCGAGTCCGAGATTACAAAGGTCAATGGCTGTATCAACACTTCCCTTGCCGAGTCTTAGCCACATCATACCGCCTAAAATACGGTTTTTTTTGCTCTGATTAAGCTCCCATGCTTCGTTAAGCGTCTGTGCACGGACATATTTTTTTATAGTTATCATAAGATAAGGCTCCCTTTCGATTTTTTGCATAATCTTAAAGTATTATATCATTTTATGTTGAATAATGAAAGTATATTTGTTATAATACGGTTGTATTTTTAAAACTACAACGTTTGGAGAAACTGATACCTATGAAAAAGCTTATTTCCCTTATCATTTTAATGACTATGCTGTTTTCTTTTGCTTCCTGCGCTGACAATAAAGACAGCACAGATGAAACTACAACCGAAGCTGTTGAAGCGGTTGAACATTATCCCGTAACAATAACAGACCATGCTGACCGTCAGATCGTTATTGAAGCTGAGCCTCAGAAGCTTGTCAGCGGTTATTACATTTCAACAAGCGTGCTTATTGCATTGGGCATTGAAGATAAGCTTGTAGGCATTGAAGCAAAAGCCAACAAACGTGCAATATATAAGCTGGCTGCTCAGGAATTAATTGAGCTTCCGAGTGTCGGCACGGCAAAGGAGTTTGACCTTGAAGGCTGCAGTGCTCTTGAGCCTGACCTTGTAATTCTTCCTCTTAAACTGAAAAATGCCGCAGAAACCCTCGAAGGACTCGGTATTGACGTTATTCTTGTAAATCCTGAAAATCAGGATCTCCTTACTGAAATGATCAATATGATAGCATCTGCAACAAACACCGAAGAAAAAGCAGAAGCACTTCTCAGCTTTACAGAGGCTCAGGCTTACTATCTTTCAACTACTCTTGCCGATGTTAAAGCTCCCTCCGTTTATCTTGCAGGTAATTCATCTATGCTTTCAACTGCAGGAAATGCTATGTATCAGTCAGATATGATAAGTCTTGCCGGCGGAGTTAATGTTGCAAATGAAATTGAAGACACATATTGGGTAGAAACCGACTACGAACAGCTTCTTACCTGGAATCCTGATTACATAATTCTTGCATCCGATGCAACATATACCGTAGATGATGTTTTGTCTGATCCTAACCTGACCAACTGTTCAGCTGTAAAAAATGGCAATGTTTACCAAATTCCCGATAAGACAGAGGCTTGGGACAGTCCCGTCCCCGGCGGCATTCTCGGTTCATTATGGCTTGCTAATAAGCTTCACGGAGATTTAATTACAGATACATACTGTGCTGAAAAGATTGATGAATACTATGAAACATACTACTCCTTCACATACAGCGAAAACTAAAATATACTGCACAGCCGGAGCAATCGTTCTTATTGCTCTGGCTGTTGTCAGCTTACAAACGGGAAAATATCCTCTCACCCTTGAAGGTCTTCTCAGCGGTGATGAAATGCAACGCAACGTTTTTCTGACACTGCGTCTGAGCCGTACCGTAGTCGGTGTTATAGGCGGATTTGCCTTAGGTGTTGCAGGATTTACATATCAGACGGTTTTTCGAAATCCCTTAGCATCCCCTGATATTATTGGTGTTTCTTCAGGGGCAAGTGCCGGTGCGGCGGCAGGCATTTTGTTCTTATCAGGAGCTTTTTCGGTTACTGTTTCCGCATTTTCAGGTGCCATACTTGCGGTTATTTGTGCCCTTGCTCTTTCTTCTCTTGATAAAACCTCAAAAAACAGTACAATAGTACTGTCGGGTATCGCAGTACATTCACTCGCTCAGACAGTTCTTATGTGTCTGAAGCTGACTGCCGATCCTGAAAGAGAGCTTGCTTCAATTGAATATTGGATTATGGGCAGTCTTAACGGTGTCAGTGCTTATTCTGCAGGCGGAAACCTGATTTTATGCCTGATCTGTATAACGCTTCTGTTCCTTCTTCACAGACAGATAATTCTTCTCTCGTCTGAGGAGGGTGAAGCCAGAATGTTAGGTGTAAACGTAACTTTACTGAGGCTTATTGTTTTGCTGACTGCTACCCTTGTTGTAGCATCTGTCGTAAGCCTTACGGGGCTTATCAGCTTTGTCGGCTTACTTGCTCCTCATATTGCAAGAATTCTGACAAAAAACAACAAACTCGGAACTATGCTTCTCAGCGGTCTTACTGGAGGAATTCTTCTGTGCGGTGCAGATATTCCTGCACGCTCTATAGCTTCAACCGAGCTTCCCGTAAGCATTTTCACAAGCCTTCTCGGTGTACCTTTTCTTATCTTCCTCATCATAAAAAGGAGAAAACAGGTATGAGTTATTTTTCTGCAAATCAGCTTACTGCCGGATTTAATAAAACTAACGTAATTGAAAATATCTCATTTCAGCTAAAAAAAGGCTCCCTTATGGGTATTCTCGGCGCAAACGGAAGCGGAAAAACCACCTTAATTAAAGCAATATGCGGTATTATCCGACACGAAGGCTGTTGCACATTTGAAGATATTACGTTTGAAAAACTGACTGAAAAACAGCTTTCAAAAATAATAAGTTATATTCCTCAAAGAAGCGGTATTTCCATTGATATTTCGGTTCTTGATGTTGTTCTTATGGGCTTTAATCCTAAATTAAAGCTTCTTGAGCATCCTGATGCATCTATGAAAGAACGCGCAATTCAGGCATTAAAGCTTGTAGGCCTTCAGGATAAAGAGCAAATTAATTATATGAATTTAAGTGAAGGTCAGAAACAGCTTTGCATTCTTGCAAGAACTCTTGTCAGTGACAGCAAGTTATTTTTACTTGATGAGCCTGAAAGTGCTTTGGATTTCCGTTTTCGTTACAAAATGCTTGATTTGCTGAAAAACCGTGTTAAATCAGATAATTGCAGTGCTATCGTTACCCTGCACGATCCCATACTTGCTCTCAATTTCTGTGACAGCTTGCTGTTACTTTCCGACGGCGGTATTTCAGGAATAATAAAACCGCAGGAAGACTCTTTGGAGGATATGGAAGAAAAACTCAGCAGTATTTACGGTAAGGTCAGTTTACAAAAATGCTTTACAAAAAACAAAGTATCACAAATAGTAATGCTCAGAGAGGAAGAAGAATGAAGGCTGTAACAAAAATTATATTTCTTGATGAAAATAATGAAAAATTTTTTGGCGAAGGTCCTGCTCAGCTTTTACACGCCATTGAAAATACGGGCTCTCTACGTGCAGCCTCACTGTCAATGGGAATGGCATACACAAAGGCATTGAAATTAATAAAAAACGCTGAGTCTGCATTAGGATTTTCACTTATAAGCCGAACAACCGGAGGAAAAGACGGAGGCGGAAGCAAGCTTACTGATGACGGAAAGGAATGGTTGGAACGCTATGAACGCTACAAAGATGCCTGTAAACAGGCTAACAGCCGACTGTATATGGAATTCTTTCCTGAACAGCACTAAACGCCACATTGTTATAACAGGAAGCAAAAGCAGAGGTAAAACAACTCTGCTTTCAGAG
Organism: Acutalibacteraceae bacterium; assembly: GCA_045591285.1. GTDB lineage: Bacteria > Bacillota > Clostridia > Oscillospirales > Acutalibacteraceae > RUG806. The sequence goes on along the minus strand of JAZNSP010000002.1, from coordinate 124,141 downwards.
CTTTTCCCCACAAAAACTTCAGGGCTTACATCGGAAGCAATACCGAAAAAGGCTGTTTATCTTAAAGAAAACCTGACGGAAAATATTGCTTTAATCGGCACATACAATGATAAATCAAATTCAACTGAAAATAAAATGACGCCTGTTTATCAGGGATTTTTATCAACAGGAATACAGGCGGTTAGAAATTGTATCAGCAACGACAGCCAATGGATAACAATTGATGAAATCGGATATTTAGAAGAGAGCTGTGACGAATATCTTGATGCACTGCGGCTTCTTCTTACAAAAAAGCAAGTAGCCTGTGTTGCAAGAAAACAAAATCTCCCCTTCCTGAATGAGTTAAAAAGCCGTGATGACGTTTTTTATATTGACCTTGATAAGCCCTTCGGCAATATCGGCTGTATAATTATGGCTTCAGGCAACAGCAGAAGGTTCGGTGAAAACAAGCTTCTTGCCGATTTCTGCGGAAAGCCTCTTTTTTCCTTTGTTCTTGATGCAACTGAGGATATTTTTTCACAACGAGCTGTTGTCACAAGACATAAGGAAATTGCCGAAATATGTAACACAAGAAAAATAAAAACGGTTGTTCATTCCCTGCCCTATAAAAGCGATACTATACGTCTTGGTATTGAAGCTCTGAACGGTGTTGACAGATGTATGTTTATTCCTGCCGATCAGCCTCTTATAAGCAAAGAAACCGTTTACTCTTTAGCATTGTCTTCTCTTAATGAGCCTGATTTTATATGGCGTACCGTATTCAAAAAAACACAATGCTCTCCCGTTATTTTCCCAAAAGCATATTTCACTGAGCTTGCGGAGCTTAAAAAAGAAATGGGCGGTAATACTGTCATAAAAAATCATATTGAATGCTTACGGACAATAAGCGTATCGAACGAATATGAATTATATGACATTGACTACCCTGATGATTTAATTAAACTAAAAAAGCTTTGCAACAAATAAATCAGACTGATATAATATAATCAAATAAAATTTCTGCCGGATACATAAATTGTGGCATTGAAGGAGAAAGCAAATGGGATTAAAAAATAAAATTGCCCAATACCGCGAATTCAGAAGCGGTATTACTCATTGTACATTTAATCCTGAAGGTCCCGGAGTTGTACGAATTCACCTTGTACCGCCAAAATTCCGATTAATCGGCTCTGCACCCTATATTGTAATACTCAACGGATACTACATGCTTCCTATAGGTTACTCATGGGCAATTGTTTTATCCGCATTCATAAAAGAGGTCAACAGCTTCGACGGTCTTCCTATCACAGAAACAGATAAAGAGCTCATTTTTAAGAATACAATCTCTTCCGTATGCAAAACATATCCGTCTGTAAACAAAAAACTGATAAGTGAAGACCTCAACTGTTTACTTGATGTATTATTTGCAGTTGCAAAAGGTATTGCTCCTGAAATCGAAATTGAAAAATTATCAATAAGAAATTATGCTGAAAATATGACTTCACCTCACAGAATGGATCTTATTGTAAGCTCTATGACAGATGAAAGCGGAAATTGGAAATGCAATCAGAAATGCATTTTCTGTTATGCTGCAGGCCAGAAGTTTTCACAAACAAAAGAGCTTACAACAAATGAATGGAAAGAAATCATTGATATTCTATACAAAAACCGTGTTCCTATGGTCACATTTACAGGCGGTGAACCAACTCAAAGAACTGATTTAACGCAACTTGTTTCCTATGCAAAGAGAATGATTACCCGCCTCAACACAAACGGTGTCAGACTTACAAAAGAGCTTACAAAAGAACTTAAAAATGCAGGACTTGACAGTGTTCAGATAACTTTGTATTCACATAATAAAGAAATTCACAACTCACTTGTCGGCATTAATCACTTTGAAGATACCGTTCAGGGAATAAAAAATGCGGTTGCGGCAGGACTTGATATCAGCATCAACACTCCCCTTTGCAAGAAAAATGCCGACTATCTCAAAACTCTCGGCTTTATAAAATCTCTCGGTGTAAGCTTTGTTACTGCAAGCGGTCTTATATGCACGGGAATGGCAGAAATCAATCATAACGAATATGATCTTTCAGAAAAAGAGTTGTTCGATATAATCAAAGAAGCAAAAGAATTTTGCGATAACAATGAAACGGAAATTGATTTTACCTCTCCCGGTCTTCTTTCAAAAGAAGCATTAGAAGAACTTGGAATGAACGTACCGATGTGCGGTGCGTGTCTGAGTAACATGGCAATTGCACCTGACGGAACAGTTGTTCCCTGTCAGAGCTGGCTCAATTCTGACAGTTCACTCGGCAATATTCTTGACACACCTTTCAAGAAAATTTGGACACATCCCACAGCAGTCAACTTACGCTCAATGTCAGAAAAAGAGGCTTTATCCTGTCCGTTCAGAACACAAAAGGATGGTGACACTGCTTGAAAAAGAAAAAAATAAACACAAAACAAAAAGAAGTCTATATGAAAGCTGAACGAATATTCCCTTCAAACAAAATTGTTCTCATGGCTATAGTTCTTGTTGTACAGATTTTTCTGTTTACTCTCTCCTTTAATTATGAAGTAAAACCACAGGATATCATCAGACAATATGATATTACGGTTTTTCCTCAGTCTGACGGCTCTCTTGATATAAGCTATAATTTTATGTGGGAGGCTGTTGATAAAACTGAGGAGCTTACTTGGGTAGAAATCGGACTTGCAAACAGCAATTATCAATTATATGAGAATTCCCTTTCAGATAACATTAAATCAGTTTCATACAACAATACTGCAGATGAAGCATTACTTGTTTTATATTTTGACCGTGCGTATAAAGGCGGCGAAACACTGAATTTTTCCTTCACTGTCAATCAGAAGGATATGCTGTGCATTAATAATACCGGATATTTCTACGAATTTATCCCTGCCTGGTTCAATTCAATACCGGTCGAAAGCTACTGCTTCCGTTGGGAAGATGATGAAAATATTTATTCTGCCATCAATGGAGCAAGAGAAGACGGCTTTATTGCTTGGAAAGGCAGTCTTGCTACAGGAACATACACTTCTGTTTTTGTGCAATATATCGGTGACAGATTTGACGGCTGTGACACCGTAGCATATCAACCCTTCGATTACAGCGGTGTATATAATGCTCTTACAGAAGATCAGAAATCCATTTCTTCCTTACTTGCTGTTATAGGAGCCTTGCTGACATTTTTTCATATAACTGTTATTGACAGTGTTGTTTCCTACCACAGAGGCAGAGGCTTCTTAAAAAGATATGGCTATCCTATGCACATATACGGAAGAGATAATCCTGCATATATCTATAGAAGAGCTGCACTTAATGCAAGAAATCGTTCCGGAAGCGGAAGCTCAGGCGGTTGTGCATGCGCCTGTGCATGTGCTTGTGCCGGCGGCGGCCGTGCCGGCTGTAGTCAGAAGGACACTTATCAAAGCACAAAAAACGAAGCAGCAGACAGTAAAAATCAACTTTCAACAGAAGGATAAATTATGATTATATTAATTTCAGGCGCTTCACATACAGGCAAAACTGCTCTTGCACAGAAGCTTCTTTTTAAGTACGGTTATCCCTATCTTTCAATAGATCATCTTAAAATGGGGCTTATAAGAAGCGGTAACACAAAGCTTACCCCTTTGAGTGACACTCAGACACTTACAGAATATCTGTGGCCTATTGTCCGTGAAATTATAAAAACAGCTATAGAAAACGGACAGAATCTTATTATTGAGGGCTGTTATATTCCCATTAACTGGGAAACGGACTTTTCTTCTGAATATATTGAAAACATAAAATATTATTTACTGATAATGAGCGAAGAATATATCAGAAATAACTTTTCGGATATCAAAAGCTTTGCTAACGTTATTGAAAACCGACTTGATGACAGCGACTGCACAATAAAAAGTGTTATTGAAGATAACAGATATTTCCTTTCACTTGCCGAAAAGAAAAATTGCAACTATATTCTTATTGATAAGAAATGGGATATTGATATTTCATTTTAACCTACAACAAAACAATTCAAAAAAAGAGAGAGGCAAAAAAATGCTTCTCTCTTCTTTGATTTTAAACTGATATTAAGAATTAACATTTTCAGAGAAAAAGTGACAAATCAAGATTATCAGCAATAACCTTTCCGCCTTCTTCGTTAAGATGAAGAAAATCCTTGCCGAGATACTTTTTATCTGTGCAGGTAGGCTTATTTTTATTCACGCAAATTGAAGCCTGATCATAAACATAAAAGAACTTATCACGGTTATCTTCAAGCAGTTTATTATATTTATGAACCATATCCTCTTTTTCGTGCCTTGAATCGATACATTCACCGAAGTTAAGCACATTGAAAACTATAGTTTTTATTCCGCGCTCACTGAGCCTACAGCTAATTTCCTTTACCCCGTCAAAAACCTGTTCTGCTGAAGGCTTATCCCCTTTCGGTGCGGCAATCGTGCCGTACTGAAGAAAATCGTTTGTTCCTAAAGCAAGAATTACATATCGACAATCGGGATAATTCAGAACATCTCTTTCAAGTCTGTTTATGCCGGATGGACCGAAAAGTCCCTTACAGGGAAAACGGGGGCTGAAATTTCTGAGAATTCTGTTACCCATTATGGATTTATTTATAATGGAATATCTGCCGGGATATTCTTTTCTTATTCTTTTTTCAAAATTATTAGTCCATAGCCCCTGCTGACAGAGAGAGTCGCCAAAAACTATTATTGATGCGGCTTCACTGTCACATTCTATGCTCACAGACTGAATTAATGGAATTGGCTTATGAAGACACATTTTTACAATTCCTGCCGCACATTCTCTTACAGTATCTCTTTTTCTTCTCTGATTTTCGACCACGCTTTCATAGGTTTTGTCACCCTTCACAGTAATAAGAGAAGCGTTATTAAGAAGATTTCCGCTTTTAAGGGAACCTTTTTCCACAAAAATACTGATACTGATATATTCCCCCATATTTACTGAAATATCTGAAATATCACTTTTTACGGTTTCTCCTTTTTTCAAACAAAAAGCTGTTTTACCCATAACTGTAACTGCAACAGGCTTTTCGGTAAAAGCTCCGTTTTCGTCTGATTTTGCTACTGTAATACCGCCTACACGGACATCTTCAACAGCAAATTCATTTGAAAGCTCAACACAAAGACCTTTACCGGAAAGCGCACTGTTTATTACAAGTCTGTACGTTTTACTGTCAGAGGGATAATAAAAATGTGAAAGCGCAGAGTGTGACTGTCCCCAAATCTGCACGCGGTTATTCAGCATAAAGACACCCCTTTATTTATTTTCTTCAGCAATATTTCCAGTTGAAATTACCTTGCCCACAGCCTTCTTATAAATTTCAAAGGGAGCATCAAAATAGTTATCCTTTATATAAGCCTCTTCAAGATAAGAAAGCCAGAAGGTATGCTCAGAATACTGTGGAGCTATAAATCTGTTATTTTCAACAATAAGCTTTTTATGGACAAATTCCTCTGAATTTTCATTCATTACCTTGGGAGAATACTGGATTACGGGTGCATGCTCCCAGGTATTTCCGAAATTACAGGAAATAACCTCATTGTTCTTAAAAACAATTTCATTTGTATATCCTGACTCAAACCAGAAATTGCAATCGTCTTCTATAAGAATAGCAGGTCCCCACAGCTTATAAAACCGATTGTTTTCAATAAGAACCTTACCCCTTGTGGTGCAAAGAATGCCTCTTCCCGACGTTCTTCCGAAATCACAGTTACTGATATGAATATCGGGTGTCCAAGTTGAGTTTTCTACAACATCCTTGCCTTCGATCAATTCTTCCGGAATATTATCAACAATAATTTTCACATCGGTATCATTGATTTTTTTTACATTTTTTACCGTTGCTTTTCCGAAGGGAATGAGTGTATCCCACCTGATAAACTCTATTTCGTCATTTTCACAGAAAGCCTGAAAGCCCCAGCTTTCGTGGTGCATAAATCTGAGAAGAAGAGAGCTTTCGCTGTCATTTTTCTCTATTATTCTGAGATGAGTGCCGTGAACATTCACATAATCATCCTGAGCACCGAATGCCTTACAGTTAATAATCTCAATTTTACCCCTGCAGCCTGAAAACTGAAAAAAATCAGCCGTACTTGCAATTGTTCTGTTTTCTGCAGGTGTAAAATCACAGCTTCTGAAAGTAACATTTTCACAGTATTGAGAAACCATACCCAAGCCGTGCATAAATTTTACTCTTAAATTTTCAAAATTAAGATTTCTGCAACGCTGAAACATACTGCCGACCTGATCTCTTACAATGTTTCTTGTCTGAAAAACAGAATTCACGGGGATTGATATCTTTTCGTCGGTAAACTTAAATCTGAGAGTTTTTTCTCCTGTTACTTCAACGTTTGAAAATTTAAGCTTTCTTCTGTCAAAGTCAACAGTAGTTTCCGTCACAGGATCAAGCACCTTGATATATCTTTTTTCCGCACTGCACTCATTCTTCCAGTAAGGCTTCCCTTCTTTATCCTTTTCGCCCTCAAAGAACAGCTCATTCCCTTTTACAGAAAAAAGACAGTCATCATTAATTCTTATTGTATAATACTCTCCGTCAAAATCCGTTACGGTAAATTCGGTCATTGTAGGACACTTATAGTCTATTGTCAGATTTTTAACGGTAATATTTTCACATTCATTAAAAAGCATCGGTGTCATTTTTCCGTGCACAATGATCTGTGCTCCGTTACCGTCAATTACAATATCCTTTTTATTTTCAAGAAAAATTGCGGAATATCTTGTTCCCTCAGGATTTTCATTCTGCCTTGCGGAATTTGAGCAAAAAAAGCCTTTTTTTATAAAGCTGTCATCCTGACGTACATCGTATATCTTTTTTTTAAGTGTAACTGTTTCTCCGCTTTTTACGCACGAAAACAAGGTGCTGAGTTCATTCATAATTATTTCTCCAAAAATCAGTATGAGTAAATTATAGTGTAAGCAACCGAAAATTACAATAATTCTTATAAACTGAGGCTTTCGGTTTATATTCTTACAAAAACACTCATTTCATTTTCTCCCCGATTTGCCCATTTATAATAAGGGATGAATTTAACCGTAACCTCTTCTTCCGCTTCTTCGCACCAATCGGAATAAAGAACGCTGTTTTCTTTTTCACGGATAGCCTTAGTTGATATTATATCGTCTTCAATACTAAATTCTGAGTTTTTACTGAGTCTTATCATCTGAAGATTTTTTCCGTTATCCTTTTCTTCAAGACAATAAACAAAAGGTCCTCTTGTTACGGCTACCCTGCCAATATTGGCTCTTACCCTGTTTGACGTTTTAATAAGCCTTACTTTAATTTCAAATTCGGCTTTTATTTTGCACTCTTCATTTATCTCGAAATAAGCATAACCGTCTTTCAGGGTAAATTTTCCCGATAAATTGAATTTCTTGCACCAGGAAGGAATTCTTAATGCTAACGTCAGAGGTCTTTCAGGCTTTACCGTTATTTCTGCCTTTCCGTCACGGCAGTAGCTTGTATCAATTTCAAGCTCAGCATTTTTAAGTCGGATTTTTCCTGAAATATACTGATTAACGTAAATACTGTCTTCATTTTCGGTGCATATATATTCACCCACAGAAGAAATAAGCCTTGCAAGATTAGGCGGACAGCAGGCACAGCCGAACCATTTTTGCCGTATGGGCTTTATATGTCTTTTTCTTGAGTCCTTATGACATGCTTCAGGTAAAACCTCAAGAGGATTTACATAGAAAAAGCTTTTTCCGTCAAGAGCCATTCCTGAAAGCACCGTATTATATAAAGCTCTTTCAATCGTATCGGCAATTTCCGACTGAGGCTCAATTTCAAGCATTCTCTGTGCAAAAAATATGAGTCCTATTGAAGCACAGGTTTCACTGTAAGCAAGCTCGCCCGACAAATCGTATTCATAGGAAAATGCCTCACCGTCAACAGTTGAACCGATGCCGCCCGTTATATACATCTTTTTATTCATTATGTTATCAATAAGGCTTTTACAGGCACCGTACAGCTCATCATCGTGATATTGCTTTGCTATATCAGCCATACCGCTGTAAAGATAAACGGCTCTTACGGCGTGACCTACTGCTTCTGTCTGATATTTCGGCTGAATATGCGCCTGATAGTAATGATAATTATCATCAACAGTTGTTTTTCCTGACACCTTATCATAATAATAAGGCTTTTTTCCTCTTTCTTCGATGAAATAACGGGCACATTCAAGATACCTTTTATTTCCGCTTACCTTATATAGCTTTACAAGCGCCATTTCCGCTATTTCGTGACCGCCGTATCCTTCCGTCTTATTTTCACCGAAGGTTTCACAAATAAGATCTGCAAACCGATAAGCCACGTCTAAAAGCGCATTCTTTCCCGTTGCATAATAATATGCGACAGCAGCCTCTGCAAGATGCCCGAAGCAATAAAGCTCGTGCCACTCTTTAAGATTTGTAAAAGCAGCATTTCTGTCATTAATTATAAATAAAGTGTCAAGATATCCGTTTTCAAGCTGAGCCTTGCAAATAAGGCTTATGAGCTTATCTGCATTATTTTCAAGCTCTTCGTCTTTATAAGCACTAAGAGAATAGCTTACCGCTTCAAGCCATTTATATACATCGCTGTCCTGAAATACCCACCCGTGAAAAGCCTCTTCAGGTGAATTATTCTCATCATAGCACCATTTATCCGTAGGATATACGGAAATTTCTTCTCCGTTTTTTATTTTTTCAACTACTTTCCCTGCCTTGATAAAATTCTCAACAGAATAGCTTTTGGCTGCACCTTCAACTCTGTCATTAAGGGCATCAAGCTGATAAGGAATTACTTCCCTTCTTACCTTTTCTACCGTTTCAGTCCAGAATTTATCTGTCAGAACGATATTTTTAAGATTTATATGCTCGGAAAATTTTTCAGTATTCATAATAACACCCAACTTTTTTTACTTACAATTATCTCCTATTTTAATTTAGAAAAAAGCTTCGGTCAATAAAAAAACTTGCTAAAAACATAATACTGTGCTAAAATTCGCATAAAGGCGGTGTAATTCATGAAAAAAAGAATAAAAACCACCCTTATTCTGCTTATTTCAGCGGTAATATTAATTTCAGGGGGGTATGTCGGAAATATGTTCGGTATTTTTTCATCAGGCAATTACGGTGACAATAAATTATCAAAAACAGCATCAATAAACAGTTCTCTTGAAGGCAAGAATATTATCTTTTTAGGCTCTTCCGTCACCTACGGCTACGGCTCTATGGGGGTAAGCTTCGTTGATTTTCTCGAAGAAGGCAACGGCATTATTGCACTGAAGGAAGCAGTAAGCGGAACCACACTTGCTGATATAAAGGATAACTCCTACGTTTCAAGATTGAAAAAAATTGATAAAAGTTTTTCGGCAGATGCTTTTGTCTGTCAGCTTTCTACGAACGATGCAACAAAAAATATACCTTTAGGTAAAATTACAGACAGCTATGATACTCAGACCTTCGACACACAAACCGTAAGCGGTGCTATAGAATATATTATTTCATACGCAAATGAAGTGTGGAACTGTCCCGTAGTTTTCTATACTCAGGCAAAATATGAAAGCGACTACTACGGTAAAATGGTTGAGCTTCTTTATGATATTCAGAAAAAATGGGATATTCACATAATTGATCTATGGCACGATGATACAATTAACGATATAACAGAAGAGCAAAGAAAGCTTTATCTTGTTGACAGTATTCATCCGACAAAAGCAGGATATAAGGAATGGTGGCTTCCGAGTTTTATAAAATGTCTTAATGAGGTACTGAAATAATAATATTTATTTCCAAAAATCAAACGAGGCAATACGGTTATTTACAGCCGTATTGCCTCATTTTTAATTATTTTTTTCAGTTTTTAGGTGTATAGCTCATATAGAATACGAGCTCTCCGCCTTCCATAAGCTGTTCGTGTGTGATATAGGGACCTTCAAGCTCAACGCCGTTAAGCTTAACACTATATACGTAAACATTTTCTTCACTCTGATTGAAGGCTGAAACTTTAAGAGTTTTTCCGTTGCCGAGAGTAATTTCAGCAGAGTCAATATTGGGTGAACCGATCCAATACTTATCAGTACCGGCAAGAGGATAGAAGCCCATCGCTGAGAATACGTACCAGGAGCTGAGTGTACCGCCGTCATCGTTTCCGTCAAGTCCGTTTATATCCGAGCTGAAGCGTTCCTTGAGTGTCCAGCGAACCCACTTCTGAGTAAGATCTGAGCGTCCTGCATTACTGAAAAGATAGGGAGTATGAATATCGTGCTGATTACCAACCCAGAAGCCGTGTCCGGGATCAACAGCAGCTCTTGTAATTGAAGCATCCTCCATAAAATCTTCAAGCTCACTTACAAAATATTCTTCACCGCCGAAAAGCTCTATCATACCTTCAATATCCTGAAGAGCGTTCCATCTCCACTGTCTTGCACTGCCTTCACAGTAGCAATCAGCGAATTTTTCAATCATAACTGCATCATAGAAGCTTGTGATATAAGGACTGAAATTCCATACGTAGTTTCCGTCAGAATTTCTTGCCTGGAAGTATTTTGTTTCCGTATTGAAGGTGTTCTTATAATACATTGACTTTTCGTAATACTTAGCAGCATCCTCTTCATATCCGAGAGCCTCAGCAAGTGCGGCAATAGCACCGTCTTCCCAGGAATACTCAATTGTTCTTGCTACTGATTCATCTCCGGGAGCAAGGTCATCAGGCACGTATCCGTACTGATTATATAAATCAACATAATCTCTGCCGACTCTTGTATCCTTAACCTCTGATGAATGCTTCATATAGCTGTAAGCAGTTTCAACATCAAAATCGGTAAAGCCCTTGAGATAGCTTTCCGTGATCATAATGTTTGCAGGATCGCCAAGCATTGAGCCGGCATAACCTGCACCCATAGCCCAACGGGGAATTGCACCGCCTGTTTCCGCCATATCAACAAGAGAATTCAGACAGTCATACTGAATTTCTGGGGCGATAAGAGTATATAAGGAATGAGTTGTTCTCACGGTATCCCAAAGTGACAGGTCAGTTCTGTAGGTATATCCCTCTGCAACGTGAACCTTCTTATCAAAGCCGAGATACTCACCGTTTACATCTGTAAAGTTTGTGGGCATTATCATACTGTGATAAAGAGCTGTATAGAAAACTGTCATAATCTCTTCATCATCGCTTTCCATATCAATAACGGAAAGTGCTTCATCCCATTCATTAAGGGCATTCTTTCTTACGTCATCAAACGTAAGTCCCTGAGCTTCTGCGGCAAGATTAAGCTTTGCATTTTCAACACTTACAAAACTTATTGCAAGTTTCATTTCAACGCTTTCGCCTGCGATATCACCGAAATTGATATCAATTCCAAGATCGTCTTCGTTTCCTACAACCTCATAAGACTTTATAGGCTTATCTGTAACAGCGGCAAAATATACGGGAAGTCCGTCATATCTTGAAGAGAAAGCGGAACCGATTTCAGCAGAACCTGTAATCATACCGTTTTCATCAACGTTAACGGTTCCCTTGCCTGCTCCGTAATTACCTGCCGTGCTTGTAACGTCAATATAAAGACGTGCGTCAGAAGAATTATTGAAGGTATATCTGTGAATACCTGTGTGAACGGTAGAAGTAAGCTCAACCAGACAGTCAAGTGAAGGCAGATACACGGCATAATATCCGGGAACTGCAGTTTCATTCATGTGAGAATAGGAAACAACACCTGCATCCTTATTGCCAACAGCAGGAGTCACCCTGAACATCTGATAGTCCTCAGCACCTGTTCCTGAAAGACGGGAATGGCTGAAGCCCTTGATATGACCGTGTTCATAATAATATCCCGACGTGTTTGTTTTAACGATATAAGCACCTCCGATAAAAGAGGTATCGGGACCGAGTCTTACAGTACCGAAGGGAACGGTTGCGGCTGGACTCAACATACCTGCAGTCCAAGGTGTTCCGCCGGTTCCGATAAAAGGATCGACAAACTGAGTATATTCTCCTGTTTCAACCTCAGGCATTTCAATTGACTTTACAAAAATACCGTTGAACATACCTGCAAAAACTGTTTCAAGAGAAATAAACAAAGTAACAAAAATTCTGATAATTGGCCACATAAAATTTCTCTCCTTAATTTTCTTATTTATAATATATAGTATCGGGAAAGTTTTGTCAATCTGTGAAGATGTATTAATGAAAAAAAGACTTCTTTTCGGAAGTCTTTTCTTAAAGCTTTTTTTTATCTCAGACCGAATTTTTCAATTACATAGTCCATATCCTTATCGCCTCTGCCTGAGAGATTGATAAGAACTGAGCCGTGCTCCATAGTCTTTGCAAGCTTCATACCGTATGCTACAGCGTGAGAGCTTTCAATTGCAGGAATTATACCTTCAAGACGTGAAAGCCTGAAGAATGCATCAATTGACTCTTCATCGTCAATAACGTCATACTTTACTCTGCCTATTTCCTGTAAAAATGCGTGTTCGGGGCCGGATGAAGGATAGTCAAGACCGCTTGCAACGGAATAAACGGGAGCAGGTTCACCGTTTTCATCTTTAAGCATAATACTGTTAAAACCGTGCATAATGCCTTCGGTGCCGTATTTGAGAGAAGCCGCGTGATCACCAAGCTTTTCTCCCTTACCGAGAGGCTCAATACCGTAAATATCAACGGGATCGTTAAGGAAGCCTGAGAAAAGTCCTGCCGCATTTGAACCGCCGCCCACACATGCAACAACAGCACTGGGAAGATGTCCTGTCATCTCAATAAACTGTTCTCTTGCTTCAATACCTATTACACTCTGAAAATCACGGACCATCATGGGAAAGGGATGAGGACCGAGAACTGAACCGATACAGTAAATTGCATCCTCATATTCCCTGCTGTATGCATCAAATGCCGCATCAACAGCTTCCTTTAATGTCTGAAGACCGTGAGTTACTTCAATTACGTTAGCACCGAGAATTTTCATTCTTGCAACGTTGGGAGCCTGCTTCTTTATATCAACAGCACCCATATAAATATCACACTGAAGACCGAAGTATGCAGCCGCTGTAGCGAGAGCAACACCGTGCTGACCTGCACCAGTTTCGGCAATAACCTTTTTCTTGCCCATATACTTTGCAAGAAGTGCTTCACCCATACAGTGATTAAGCTTATGAGCACCTGAATGGTTAAGGTCTTCTCTCTTTGCATAAAGCTGAACCTTACCGCCGAGCATATCTGAAAGACGTTCAAGGTGTGTTACGGGAGTAGGTCTTCCCTGAAATTCCTTTCTTATTGTTCTGAGCTCTGCAATAAATTTTCTTGACTGACAAATTGAAAAATATGCCTGAGTAATTTCACCCATAGCCTTTTCAAGCTTTTCTTCAACAAAAACTCCGCCGTATTTACCGAAGTAACCGTTGTTGTCAGGATAGTTATTGAAATAAGTATCAAAATTCACGTCATTAAGTATCATAATATATCACCTTTACATTTTGATTTTTATTTTCTTGAAAATATTGAACAAAATAAGTCCGATAACGGTACAGGCTGCTCCCTGAATAGCATTCATCGGAATATTCACTGTCGAAGGACCGAAGCCGTAAAGAATTCCTTCATAGACGAAATAACCGAGCACCATAACTGCTTCTGCAAGCAATGCAGAAATTACTCTGATAAGCTTACTGTCCTTTGACTTACTGAGAAAGCTGAAAACAAAAAAAGCTGTCAAAGCCATAAGTCCTTTTATAAAAAAGGTGGCAGGAGCATATACTGCATAGCCTGAAATTAAATCAGCAAGTGCACTTCCCACAGCCGCTGCGAAAAATGAATACCACGGAGAAATAAGCCACGCCGTCAAAAGAATAAATGCATCTCCGGGATTAAGATATCCCTTAAAGGGTAAGGGTATCTTCACAGTCAATGTAACAACGCAAATAAGTGCACACAGCACTGCCGACGTTACAAGCCGTAAAGTGTTTTTTTTCATATATTTCTACTCCGATCAAAGTAAGATTTTACAAAAAAAATCATAAGCGTCGCCATCGTTTTGTGCGTAACATAATTTTCCTCCGCCAAACAAAAAATCCCTGACAGAAATTCTGTCAAGGACGAATAATGCTATCCGCGGTGCCACCTTGATTCATAGTTTCCTATGCACTTTAAGGATACTGACATATCCCCGGGAACTTACGCATCCCTTCGCGTTGCAGAATACTCTGTGTAATCACATTTGACTGCACCCTCCGCGGCCCATTTGACAAACGGTTTCTAACCTGACTTTCAGCATCGCAGGCTCTCTGTATAGTCCTGAGTGTCTTTATCTCCGCATCAACGGTTTAATTTACGTTTACATTATATTATCACCCAATTTTTTTGTTGTCAACAGTTTTTTGCCGAATAAGCAAAATTCCCGAAATACAATATGAATTATTCCTATTGAAAAAAGAAGATATATGCTGTATAATTTAACCATCTAATTTTTCGGAGGTAATTATGGCTAAGATTATAGGTTCATCAATTCCCAATATTCCATGGCAGGACAAGCCCGACGGATACAAGTATCCTGTATGGAGATATACAGAAAATCCCGTTATAACAAGAGATAATCTTTTTGGCGCAAACAGTATTTTTAACTCTGCTGTCGTTCCCTACGGTGACGGCTTCAAGGGTGTTTTCAGAGCAGACGATATTTCAAGAGATCATACACTTGTAACAGGCTCAAGCAAAGACGGCATACACTGGAATCTTGATACTAAGGTTATTTTCAGAGGCTATGATCCCCGCCTTTGTGAAATTGACGGAAAATACTATCTTTCCTGGGTAAATCTTACTCCCAGAGGTACTACAATCGGTATTGCATACACATCTGATTTTAAAGAATGGACACAGCTTGAGGATGCTTGCTATCCTGTTGCAAGAAACGGTGTGCTCTTCCCCAGAAAAATTAATGATGAATATATGCTCCTTATCCGTCCCTGCGACAGAGGACATACACCCTACGGTGATATTTTCATTCAGCAGAGCCGCGACCTTGAATACTGGGGAAAATACCGCTTTGTTATGAAGCCTGAAAAGAACTGGGAAATGACAAAGGTCGGTGCAGGTCCTACTCCTATTGAAACAGACGAAGGCTGGCTTATGTTCTATCACGGTGTTCTTACCTCCTGTAACGGCTTTACTTATGCTATGGGTGCCGCTATTCTTGATAAGGACGAGCCCTGGAAGGTGCTTCACAGAGCCGATTGCTTCCTTCTTGCTCCTCACGAGAATTACGAGCTTGTAGGTGACGTTCCCAATGTAGTATTCCCCTGTGCCGCACTTGCTGACAAGGACAGCGGAAAAATTGCAATTTACTACGGCGGTGCCGATACCGTTGTTGGTCTTGCATTCACAACAGTTGATGAAACGATAAATTTCATCAAGGAACACGATTTGATAAAATAACTTTTCTGTCCGGCGTTTTCGTCGGACATTTTTCTTTTAAAGTACTTGACAATTTGGTTTACATATTGTAAACTACAGATGAGGTTTACAATATGTAAACTATCTTTTTCTGATCTGGGAGGTCCTGTTATGAATGATATAGCGCTCGGTATTGTTGAAAGTAAATTTGCCGATATTATATGGCAGAATGAGCCTGTAGCATCTTCAAAAATCGTAGCACTTGCCGCAGAAGAGCTCAGCTGGAAAAAGTCCACAACCTTTACGGTTTTGAGGCGTCTTTGCGAAAAAGGTCTTTTTGTCAACAACAAAGGAATTGTCACTTCTCTTATATCAAAGCAGGAGTTCTATTCTCTTCAGAGTGAAAAATTTGTTGAGGACACCTTCGGCGGCTCTCTCCCCGCCTTTATTGCCGCATTTTCAAAAAGAAAAAAGCTCTCAAAGGAAGAGCTTGATGAATTGAGAACACTCATAGATAATTACGAGGTGAAATAATTATGACAGATATTTTCATAAAGCTTCTCAATATGAGTATTACCGCATCGTATCTTTGCCTTGCCGTAGTTTTTATAAGATTGATTTTTAAGAAGATGCCGAAATGGATAAGCTGTGTTCTGTGGGGTATGGTTGGTATCAGGCTCGTCTTTCCTTTTTCCTTTGAAAGCGTTCTCAGCTTAATTCCAAGCAGTGAAACGGTTCCCTCTGATATCACTTTATCAAAAACACCGCACATCACAAGCGGAATTCATCTGCTTAATTCTTCCGTAAATTCAGTAATTTCAGAAGCCTTTACTCCAAGACCTTATGAAAGTGCAAATCCCCTACAGGTAATAATGTTTATTCTTGCAGTTTTATGGCTTATAGGTGTAGCAGTTATGCTTATATATGCCCTGATAAGCTACGTCATCATTAAAAGAAGAACAAATGCAAGAATAAAAGTAAGCGAAGGTTATTTTTTATGTGACAGCATCGACACTCCCTTTATTCTCGGAATACTAAAACCAAAAATTTATATTCCCTCCTTTACAGACGAAAAAGACCTTGAACTTATCATTTCCCACGAAAATGCCCATATAAAAAGACTGGACTATTTATGGAAGCCCTTAGGCTTTTTGCTCCTTTCGGTGCATTGGTTCAATCCTCTTATATGGTTGGCTTACGTTCTTCTTTGTCGGGATATTGAAGCCGCCTGCGATGAAAAGGTTATAAAGCAGCTGGGAACGGAAATAAAAAAGCCTTACTCTGAAACCCTTATAGGCTGTGCTTCTCCTAAGAGGCTTATTAAAGCTTGTCCTCTTGCTTTCGGCGAAACCGACACCAAATCAAGAATAATCAATATTCTCAATTATAAAAAGCCTGCTTTGTGGATTATTATATCAGCAATAATAATCAGTCTTGCTTTATCCGTCTGCTTTATGACAAATCCTGTCGGTATGGGAATTGAGGATATTGAAGCAAACGAAAATATTTTTAAGGAAGTAAATAAAATTCAGTTGTATATCGGAACAAGCTATATTTACACGACAGAGGATACTGCTGATTTAATTCGGACGCTGAAAAAAGTAAAGTTGGAAAAAAATCCTGTTAATGAAAGCCTTGATGAAAGCCGAAATAAAGCTTACCGTATTGAGATAAACGACAAAACCTCAATCAATATTGATGAAAGCTTTACTATCTTATGGACAGATGACTCAGTAAAGCCTTCATACAGTTATGAAATTAAAAATCCGGTCATTCTTACGGAAATGTTCTCTATATGCAATTACACTAACGCTGAAAAAATGCCGGGTATTTACGTAACGGTAAATGCTGTAGAAAAAACCTTTTCAGACACTACCTTCACTGTCACCTGGCACAACAACAGTAAAGAAGAAGTAACGTACGGTGAAATGTTCTCGGTGGAATATAAAAACGGTGACAGCTGGGAAGAAATACCATTACCTGAAAACTTCGCTTTTCACGCAATCGGATATTTACTGAAACCCAATTCTTCCGTAACAAAAGATTATTACTTACCTACGGTGCTTACAGAAAGCGGAACGTACCGCTTGTGTATGTCCTATCATTCGGATAACGGCAACTCATATATGGCACACGCTGAATTTTCAGTCCTTTCTCCCGAAAGCTTTGTCGGCGGTGCGGATGCACCTACTTCAGTTACGGTAAAACCCACGAAGCTTCTCACACTTGAGGACGTAATAAGACTGTCAAAAAAAGGTGAAGAGCTGACGCTGTCTGATTTTGATGATTATATCTATCAGGAAACAGGCTCAGGACTTTATATAAGGCATTATGAAATAGATGAAATGTTCAGCTTCTATATAGGCTTTACATCAATGCAGGATGAACCTTTGTACTATTATTTAACCGCAAAAGACGGCAAAGATCAGGCAGCAGACATACGCTATAACGATGCCGAGGAATATATAAATACACATAAGGATAATCCTGTTGTAAAAAATATTTCCTTAGGATATCACACCTGTTTTGTTGATAACAGCGGTGAAAATTTCAGCAATTTTACAAAATTAGGCGCTTACAATTCGTATATGGCATACAGTCACATTCTGGTACTGCCGAGTATGGTAATTAAATCATCATCTGAATTACAGAATTTCAAAAATGCAGTTGAAGACTGGGCAGATTTTGATATTTCAACCGAGTATTACGAGTCCTTCAACGATATTTCATTTGATTACGATGATGACTTTTTTGAAAACAACTCACTTATCGTAGCCTATCACTCTGTTAATTCCGCTAATAATGATGTTGTTGTCAATAAAGCCTATGTATGTGAAAACGAGCTTTGCATCTCAGTGATCGAATACGAATATACTCCCCAAACAGACACTCAAAGAGGCATATTTATCTGTGCGGAAGTAAGTAAAAGCGACACTGAGGACATTTCAGAATTTTTAATAACCGTATATTCAGGAGCCGAAAACCCGGAAGTACAGGAAAATATATACAAGTCGTTTACATTTAAAAATACTACGGGTGCTCAATGGTCTCCCGACATAGATCTATACAAGGATAAAACCTTTGTTCTGACAGTTTCACCGTTCAGTTCCTACTTCGGAACAGGAAGCTACATTGAAGAAAATAATAAGCTCACTCTGCATTTTGATGACGGATTGATTATGAACTTTGATATCAAAGATGATAATTTATACTTCAACAAATCTGAGTCATCTCAGGATATATGGTTCTTTTATTTTCCTGACAATACAATATTTAACGAAATA
Organism: Acutalibacteraceae bacterium; assembly: GCA_045591285.1. Taxonomy (GTDB): domain Bacteria; phylum Bacillota; class Clostridia; order Oscillospirales; family Acutalibacteraceae; genus RUG806. The sequence goes on along the minus strand of JAZNSP010000002.1, from coordinate 105,438 downwards.
ACCTGATAAGAAAGCCGTTTATGCAGTATTCTGTACTTACATAAACGGCTTTTTGTTTATATTTCAAAATCCAGACAACTTCTCAGCTTTGTAAAAGGTCTGACCTTTGTATTTGCAACCTCCTGATGAAGAGGATGAGAAGCATAATAACTGAGCGCAGCTTCACTTTCAAAGGTACTGTCGAGCATAAGGTCAGCTGTTGAAGACATAAGTCCCTCTGTGTTGACCTTGATATCAACAAGACCTTCTATCTTACCCTGAAGACCTTCAAGACCTTCTTTTATGCCGAGCTTTATTTTTTCTTTCTCTGCTTCTGAAAATTCATCTTTAAGGTTCCATAATATTATGTGCTTTACCATAATTAATCTCTTTTCTTTATAACTTCTATTTCGTTTATACCGTAATAAATAAAGCTGTCAATCGCTTGCTTTGAAAGTCTTTCTCCGCACAAAGCAATAGGAATTGCAGGCGGACAGGATACACAGGCTGAAGAGAGAATTCGTCCTTCACCTTCAGCTAAACAAATTTTTTCTGAAGGTGCAAAAAGCGCTTCTTTCACACTCATTACCTGCTCACAAATGACTGCGTCAGGAATTTGTGTTTCAATTTCTTTTCTTACAGGGATTGAAAAAAGAACTCTTTCTAATTTTTCAAGTCCCCTTTTCCCGATTTCATAAGTCAGCATTAAAACACAGTAATCGCAATCCGAAAACTCACATTCAATGCCGTTTTCTCTCAGAATATCGGAAAATTCATCACCGTAATAGCCGTATTTCTTTGTACACAAGGTGATTTTAAGCGGCTCATTACCTGTAAGACAATAGCCGTTTTCTCTGAGTCTTGCTTTCAGCTTTTCCGTTTCAGTTATAAATGCAGTCAGTTTTTCTTTATAACCTTCACTCAACAGCTTATTCATTCTGTCAAGCGATGCAAGAATTAAATAAGACGGACTCGTTGAAGCAAATAATGCCATAGCCTTTTCTGCACTGTCAATTAATATATCGGGAGCATTTTTTGAAATATGAAGATATGCACCGCCAGTTAAAACAGATAATGTTTTATGTGCAGAATCACAGCAGATATCGGCACCTGATCTTATAGGATGAAGCTCTTCTTCGCAAAAAGCAAGATATGCCCCGTGAGCATTATCAACGGCAAGAAGCACTCCCCTTGAATGACAGACCTCACTCAATGCTTTAATATCCGTCATATTACCGAGATAATCAGGTGACGTTATATAAACGGCAACAGGTTTTTTATCGGTATTTTCAAGATATCTCTCAAGAGCTTCTGCGGTTATCACTGATGAAACAATTCCGAGAGAATTTTCACTGCAGATAAAATCCGTATCAATGTCTAAAAGAGCAGAAGCAGTCATAAAAACCTTATGGGCATTTCTTCCGGCAACAACAAAAGGCTTCGCACCTATACTTTCGGCATACATTCTGATAAGTGAAAGCATACCCCTTATGCAAAGAGATGAGCCTTCTGCGGAATAAAGAGTTTTTGCCGTGCCGAAAAGCTTTGCGGCATTTCTCTGACTTTCTGAGAGAATTCCCGTTTCGTGATAAAGAACATCAGCACCTGATATTTCCGTAATATCATAGCTTTCCGAAAAATTACCCTGTCCCTTATGTCCGGGAACGTGAAGCCTTAACATTTCCTTGTTTTTGTATTCACTTATAAAATCACATAAGGGCGTATTCATTATTCCTGACCTTCCAGTGTTTTTGCGGCTTCAAGCATAATCGCGCATTCCATTCTTTTTCTGAACAGATCACAGCCATAGGAATAAACACCGTTTACACTTCCCGTAGCGTGATATGCATTAGCGGCACAGCCGCCTGAGCAATAAAGCTTTGCCCAGCAATCATTACATTCCGGACGAGTATAAACGTTACAAGCCATAAACTCATCCTGAATTTCTTTGTTTGTAACACCCTCAAAAACGCTGCCGAGACGGAATTTCTCCTCACCGACAAACTGATGGCAGGGATAAAGGTCACCCCAAGGGGTAACAGCCATATATTCAGTTCCTGAGCCGCAGCCTGATACTCGCTTATATATACAAGGACCGCCTTTAAGGTCTATCATATAGTGATAGAAGGTAAAGGGTTTTCCTTCTCTGTGCTTATTTAACATAAGCTCGGCAAGTTTTTCATACTGCTCCATAACAACTGTCTTATCTTCTTCCGTAAGCGCAGAGGGATCATCGGAAGCGCACACAACAGGCTCCATACTGAGCTCTGTAAATCCCAGATCAAGCATTGTCTTTATATCTTCAAGAAAATCGGGATTGGCGTGAGTAAAGGTGCCTCGCATATAGTAGCCTTTATCTCCTCTCGCCTTGACAAACTTCTGAAACTTAGGAACGATCTGTTCCCAAGAGCCTCTGCCCTGATAATCAACTCTAAAGCGGTCGTGAATTTCCTTTCTTCCGTCAAGACTGAGAACCACATTGCTCATTTCTCTGTTGGAAAACTCAATAACGTCATCATCAACAAGCATACCGTTTGTGGTTAAGGTAAATCGGAAATTCTTCCCCTTTTCCTTTTCTATGCTTCTTGCATATTCTACAAGCTGTTTTACAACAGTAAAATTCATAAGAGGCTCACCGCCGAAAAAATCGACCTCAAGATTTCTTCTTGAGCCTGAATTTTCAACAAGAAAATCAAGGGCGCGTTTTCCCACCTCAAAGCTCATAACAGCACGGTCACCGTGATATTTTCCCTGACTTGCAAAGCAATATGAGCAATTGAGATTACAGGTATGAGCAATATGAAGACAAAGAGCCTTTACAACTCCTGAAGTACGCTTTTTAAGCTCACCTGCCATTGAACGAAAATTATCGTCAGTGAAAAGCTTACCTGCTTTTTTAAGCTCACCGAGCTGATTGCAGAATTCTATAACTTCTTCATAAGAAGCATCGGCAGAATCAGGATACTTAACGGCAATTTCCTTTGCTATTTCTTCTGCTGACAATTCTTCATACATATTGATGATATCAAACGCAATATCGTCAACAACGTGAACTGAGCCTGAAAAAACATCAAGCACGATATTCATTGAGCCAAGTTTATATGAATGTATCATTATATTTCTCCGTTCACAAAAAATGCCGCCAACAACGGCGGCAAAATTTTGTTTTAATGTAAATTATTCTGCATCCTTGTTTTCGCACTGCTGATTTGCAATACCGCAGCTGGTCTTACAAGCTGACTGACAGGATGTCTGACATTCGCCGCAGCCGCCGTTCTTAGCGCTTTCGCAAAGATTTTTTGTTTCAATAGTCTGAATTTTCATATTATATATCCTCCGAAGATTTGTTTTTTCATATTTTATCACAACTATCACCATAAGTCAATTGACAATATATATTTTTTTGCGGTTTGACAAAAGAATAATTAATTGTTATAATCGGGGAGAAATATTTTTTGAGAGGATTTTATATATGTCATTCGTACTTAACAAAATAATCACTTTAATTCTCGTTCCGTTATATCTCTGTCCATTCCTTCCCTTCGTTCATGTAGCAAAGATTTTTAATCAGCCTAAAGAGCTTATTTCACTCAGTGAAAACGGTATCGGATGTGAAGAAGATCCCGTATATCTTACCGCACACAGAGGCGTGTGGGCAGAAGCTCCCCAGAACTCTCTTCCCTCTTACGAAAAGGCTGTTGAATACGGCTATTACACCGCAGAATGTGACATAAGACTTACAAAGGATAACGAATGGGTTCTTAATCACAACAGCGACACAGGTGCTCTTTTCTGTGAAATCGGTGAAATTTCCGACTATACCCTTGAAGAGCTCAAAACCTTCTCATATAAGACAGGGGCAAACTTCTGGAAATACGAAGATCTCAGAATTGCCACACTTGACGAGTATCTTGATGTTTTTGTAGGCTCCTCAACCCGTCCCCAGATTGAAATCAAGGGCGACAACTACGATATGCTTTACAAGATCGTTGATGCCGTAAAGGCAAGAAATATGGAAGAGCAGGCTATTATCATCAGTTTTGATTTTGAGCAGCTCAAAGTAATTGATGCTATGAATACAGGCATTGAGCTCTGGTATCTCTGTGATAAAATTACTCCTGAAATTATCGATATGGTAACTTCTCTTAATTCAGTCTGCTGGCTTTCACCTGATTTTGAGGACAATGACACTCAGTCAATTCAGCTTGCCATAGATGCAGGTGTAGGCTGTTCCTTCTGGACTGTAAACGAGCTCAGCGATGCAAAAATGCTCTATGATATGGGCATAAGATATATCGAAACAGACATTTTCTGCAAATAAATTTTTAAGTACCGGTTTTTTGATGCCGGTACTTTTCTTTTTTATTTCCCGATGAATATTGACTTATTCTACCAATTTATTGTATATTATATAATTGAATAATACTTGAGAGGAGAATTCTTTTGAAGCACCCCGAAATTGTAAATAAAATGACTCTTGAACAGAAGGCTGCTTTTGTTTCAGGTCTTGATTATTGGCACACACAAGGCTGTGAAGAGCTCGGTCTTCCTTCCATTAACGTAACCGACGGTCCTCACGGTTTAAGAAAAAAGAATGAAAACAAAAAGGCCTCCGACGGAATAGGTCTCGGAAATTCAGTTCCTGCCACCTGCTTCCCCCCTGCATCTATGTCATCCTGCTCATGGGATCCCGACCTTCTTACTATGGCAGGTGAAGCACTCGGTGAAGAATGTCTGAAGGAAAAGGTTTCCGTCGTTTTAGGCCCCGGTATGAACATAAAACGTGCACCCGTCTGCGGAAGAAACTTTGAATATTTCAGCGAAGATCCCGTTCTTACAGGTAAGCTTGCAGCCGGTCTTGTAAAGGGTGTTCAGTCAAAGGGTATAGGCACGTCACTCAAGCACTATGCCTGCAACTCTCAGGAAGCATACAGAATGATAGTTGATGAGGTTGTTGACGAAAGAGCTTTGAGAGAGCTTTATCTTCAGGCTTTTGAGATCTGCGTTAAAGAAGCACAGCCCTGGACTGTTATGAATTCATATAACAGAATTAACGGCGAATATGCATCTCAGAATGAATACCTTCAGGAAAAGGTGCTCAGAAAAGAATGGGGCTTTGACGGTCTTATTGTTACTGACTGGGGTTCATCTGTTGACAGAATTCCCGGACTTATGTATGGAACTGACCTTGAAATGCCCTCATCAGGCGGATATAACACAAAGAAGGTTATTGAGGCTGTTAAGAACGGTGAGCTTTCAGAGGAAATTCTCAATAAGAGAGTTGACACTGTGGTTGACCTTATTCTCAAATCAAAGCCCGCTCTTGAAAAGGGCTGTGAATTCTCCTTCGACGAGCACCATGCAATCTCAAGAAGGGTTGCAGAAGGCTCTATGGTTCTTCTCAAAAATGATGACAGCATTCTTCCTCTTAAAGCAGGTGCAAAGGTTGCTGTTATCGGTGAGCTGGCTTCTGCACCCCGTTTCCAAGGTGCAGGTTCTTCTGTTATCAATCCCACAAGACTTGATAATGCTCTTGAAGAGCTCAAAAAGCTTTCCGTTGATGTTACTTATGCAAAGGGCTATGAAAAGACTAAGGATGAAGTAAATACCGCTCTTTTCGATGAAGCAAAGGCAGCCGCAAAGAATGCAGACGTTGCACTTGTTTTCGTAGGTCTTACGGAAGAATTTGAAGGCGAAGGCTACGACAGACTCAACATTGAAATGCCCAAGAGCCACAACACTCTTGTTTCTGAAATTGCAAAGGTAAATCCCAATACCGTTGTTGTTCTTGCAGGCGGCTCTGTTATTAATCTTCCCTGGATAAAGGAAGTAAAAGGTCTTCTTAATTCAGGCCTTGGCGGTCAGGCAACAGGCAGTGCAGTTGCAAATATTCTTACAGGTAAGGTTAATCCTTCAGGTAAGACTTCCGAAACATATCCCCTCTCATTCTCAGATAACCCCACATACAATAACTATCCCGCAGGTCCCGTAACAAGTGAACACAGAGAATCAATTTATCTCGGCTACCGTTACTATGACAAGGCAGGTAAGGAAGTGCTCTTCCCCTTCGGCTACGGTCTTTCATATACAACGTTTGCTTACAGCGATATGACAGTTTCAGCAGATACAATTGCCGATACCGATGAGCTTACAGTTACATTCAAGGTAAAGAATACCGGTAACGTTGACGGTGCAGAGGTCACTCAGCTTTATGTAGCCGATAAAGAATCGACTATTTTCAGAGCAGTTAAAGAGCTTCGTGCATTCAGTAAGGTATTCCTTAAATCAGGAGAAGAAAAAGAGGTATCCTTCACTCTTTCAAAGAGAGATTTTGCTTTCTTCAACGTATTCACAGGTGAATATCAGGTTGAAAGCGGTGAATTCGATATTCTCGTAGGCGCTTCATCAAGAAATATTCTTCTTTCAAATACAGTTACCGTCAATTCCTCCTGCACTGATACAATCCCCGATTACAGGACATCTGCTCCCGCATATTACACTGCAGATTTAAGCGGTATGAACGGCTCACAGTTTGAAGCTGTTCTCGGCAGAAAAATCCCTAATTCCGAACGCGATACAACAAAGCCTGTTGATATTTACTGCTGTCTTGACGATGCAAGACATACCAAGTGGGGCGGCAGAATTTGCGGTCTTATTGAAGGAATTATGGCAAAAATGGGTTCAGATGCTAACGGTGACGGTAAAATGCTTTCAGCTATGGCAACACAAATTCCCATAAGAAACTTTATTGCTATGAGTATGGGCGTTTTCTCTGTTGAAATGGCAGACGGACTTCTTATGATTCTTAATGACGATAAATCAAGCTTTATCGGTCTTATGAAGATTATTTTAAGAATAGGTCCTGCTATCACAAAGCTTCCCGCTCTTCTTAAATCCATTTAACCTTCAGAATAATAAACAGCCGGGTTCTTATGAAGAGAACTTTCGGCTGTTTTTTTAATATGCAACATAATTTTAACAATTATATGTTATAATAATTCAGTTAAGATGTTTATTTCAGCGGAGGTACTGTCATGTTTAATATTCTTGTTCTTGAGGATGATAAAGCACTTAACAAATCCTTCTGTTCATTTTTAACTCAGAACGGCTATAATGCAGTCGGCTGTCTTAATGCAGATGAAGCCTTTATCGCATTATATGAAACTGTTTTTGATATTATTATCTCTGATATTATGTTGCCTGATATAGACGGCTTTGAATTCGCAAAGAATGTCAGAAGCATAAATGAAGCTATACCCATACTCTTTGTTACCGCCAGAGATGATTTTGCTTCTAAAGAAAAGGGATACAAAGCAGGAATTGATGATTATATGGTAAAGCCTATTGATCTTGATGAGCTTTTACTGAAAATCGGAGCAATATTAAGACGTGCAGGTATAAATAACAGTAAAATCCTTACTGTCGGAAATTTTACAATGAACCTTAATGAATATACCGCATATCTCAACGGGGAAGAAATTACTCTTACGGCAAGAGAATTCAGTCTTCTTTATAAATTACTTTCATATCCGAAAAAAGCTTTTACCCGTTCTCAGCTTATGGATGAATTCTGGGAAGCCGACACAGAATCGGGCACCAGAACAGTTGATGTTTATATGACAAAGCTGAGAGCAAAGCTTGCAGACTGTGATGCCTTTGAAATCGTAACGGTAAGAGGCCTCGGATACAAGGCGGTGCTGAAGGATGAAAAAAAGAATTAAAAAACGTTTGTTGCTTAACTTTATAATAGCCTTCATAGGTTTTTTTGTTCTTGGCGGTTTTACAATTCTGATAACCTTTTCCTTGTTGCAGGCTGCAGTAAAGCTACCGGAAGAGCATTTTATTAAAATTGCAGCATTTGTTGTGTTAAATCATATTATCGTTTCTGTTATTTTCGGCATTCTCGGTGCCTATTGGAAAATGCTGACCGTTGAAAAACCGGTTGCCGAAATCAATGAGGTACTGAAAAAAATCAAAAAAGGCGACTCATCCTCAAGACTTGAAAGAAGAAGATATCTTTCAAGATATGCAACAATTGTTAATAATATAAACCTTATGGCCGACGAGCTTGCAAGTATTGATACACTAAAGGTTTCGCTTATGTCCAATATTTCTCATGAGCTAAAAACGCCCATAAGTGTTATCAATAATTATGCAACCTTGCTCCAGCAGGAAAATCTTTCCTATGATAAACAGATTGAATACGCAAAGGCAATCTCAGAATCTTCAAAAAAAATGACAGAGCTGATTACAAACATTCTGAAGCTCAATCAGCTTGAAAATCAGAATATACCATACGATAACAAGGTATTCAATCTCAGTGAGCAGCTTTGTGAGTGTCTGTTGACGTTTGAGGAAATATGGGAAGAAAAAGATATTGAGGTTGATACCCACATAGAAGAAGATATTCTTGTTTCTTCAAATATGCAGCTTTTCAGTATTGTCTGGAATAACCTTTTTTCCAATGCTTTTAAATTTACTCAAAAAAACGGAAAAGTAACCGTCAGTCTGAGTCAAACGGCAAAACATGCTGTTGTTGAAATTTCCGATACCGGCTGCGGAATACCTGAAGATCAGCAAGAGCTGATTTTCGAGAAATTCTATCAGTGCGACACGTCAAGAGCAACAGACGGCAACGGCTTAGGTTTAGCTCTGGTAAAACGCATAATAAACATCACCAACAGTATAATTAAAGTAGAAAGCTACGCCAATAAAGGCACAAAGTTCATTATCAAAATCAAAAAAAAATAATAAAAAAACACTTTCACTGTTCTGAGAACAAAAAGTGTTTTTTTCTTTATACTATCTTTTATTCCTTCCGTTTTGTCTGAACTTAACTGTAAAAACCGTTCCGTTTTCTTTATCACTGGTAACAAAAATTTCTGCATTGTGTAAAGTGGCAAGATTTTTACATATAGAAAGTCCCAGACCGTATCCGCCACCGAGCGTTCTTGCTTTATCAGATCTGTAAAAGCGTTCAAAAAGATACGGAATATCTTCTTGCGGGATAGGCTCTCCCGTATTATGAGTCGAAAGATATATATATCCTGCATTTTTTCTGAAGGAGTAGGACTGACGTTTTTTTAGCGATAAAGTAACCACACTGTCCGACGGAGAATACTTTATTGCATTATCAAGCAAAATATGAATTATCTGATTAAGCGCCACACTGTCACCTTCTATGTGAATATCCTTTTCTATATCTGACATAAGGATTATCCCGTTTTCAAAAGCTACAGGCTCATACTGCAGAGAAAGCTGTGTGGAGAGCTCTGAAAGATCAACGTCACTGAACATATTTTTCTTACTGATGTCATCTGTTTTTGCTAAAAGAAGCAGCTTATCAACAAGCTCCTTCATGTGAATTGCTTCTTCATAGGTGCTGTCAATCCATTTCATCTGATTATCAACGGTATCGTTCTTATGAGATTTAAGAATACCGCTGTTTGTAAGAATAACCGTCAACGGAGTTTTCAGCTCATGAGAAGAATCTGCAATAAATATTTTCTGTTGTTCCCAGGCTTTTTCAACAGGTTTAAGGCACATTTTTGCAAGAAATCTCATTATTGCGGCAAGTACAAACGAAGAAAGCACAATAAGTATCATACCGTCACGAAGAATCATTTTCAAATACTCAAAATACTGCACCGAGTCAGCAAAAGCAACTCTGTGTCCGAATTCAGTCTGATGCTTATAGTATATCAGATTAAGTGATGACAGACGCCCGAAATCCGAGTCAGAGCTGAGAACAGAAGAAACCGCCTTTGACAAAATAGCAGGATCCATATCAGCTCGGCTGAAATCAAGCACGGCAACTGAACCTAATTCCCTTATGTCAACTACACAAACATTACCGGAATACAAAGCATATACAGAATTATCCTGATTGTTTCCTCCTATCTGAGGCATTGCGGCAATTTCAGTTGTCCGCGCATACGTTTCGAGAACGCTTCGCACGTCATAGGTTACCGAAACAAAAATTACCGTACCTGAAATCAGATAAAAGAAAATCAGAACGGAGCATATAACCGACATAGAAATAGCGACAAAACGTCTTCTTAGCTTTTTAAGCATCTGTTTTTACCTCAAGGCGATATCCGATTTTTCTGAGAGATGAAATTTCAAGATTGGCGGAAATAAACTCAAGCTTCTTTCTGAGAAATGAAATATAGACTTCTACGTTATTATCAACGGCATTTGAATCATATCCCCAGACCTTGACAATCAGATCCTCTTTTGTTGTAACAACCTGAGGATTTTGCATAAGTATCTTCATTATTTCAAATTCCTTGAAATTAAGATGCACACTTTTTCCTTCACATATAAGATCACATGTGGAAAGATTAAGCGTTACATTATCAACCTTCAGTTCATCAAGAATAACCTCTCCCTGCCTGCGAGTCAGAGCTCTTACACGGGCAAGAAGCTCTTCTGGAGCAAATGGCTTTGTCATATAGTCATCTGCACCGCTGTCAAGTCCCTTTACTTTATCCGCTACCTGATCCTTTGCCGTAAGCATCAGTATAGGTGTTGCAATCTTTTCTTTTCTGAGCTGAACAGCTACCTCATAACCGTTCATTTTAGGAAGCATAACATCAAGAATAATGACATCATAAATACCGCTCAGAGCATAATCAAGCCCATCTCTGCCGTCAAATGCTATATCAACCATATATTTCTGTTCAACAAGAATATGAGCGACGGCTTCCGCAAGACGCTTCTCATCTTCAACAACCAATACTTGCATAAAATCCCTCCATATTTCAATTATTGCACATTTTAAGGCTTCTATCAAGACTATATTTTAATCTGCTTAAAAGTGTCTTAAAATAAGTATTTACAAACATTTCATTTAATTATATAATTATAAAAAATGCAAAGGACATAAAATGATGACTGACAGCTTAGAAAAACTCAAAAAAGAGGTTGCCGATACACCGTATCTTGCACATATCGGAATTGAACTTACCGAACAGAAAAACGGAGAATGCACAGGAAGAATAAAAATAGAAAAACTGCATACAAATCTTCACGGCGGGGTTCACGGCGGATGTATGTTTTCTCTTGCAGATACCATTTCCTGTTATGCGGCTATGACACAGGGCACTATCGTCACAACTCTCAATTCTTCAATCAACTATTTTCATCCCGTGCTAAATACAGAATATCTGTATTGCAAAAGCAAAATTGTTAAAAACGGAAAAACTGTCTGTGTTGTGAGGGCAGAATTATACGGTGATAACGGACAGATTTTTGCCGATGCGAGCTTTTCCTGCTTTGTTCTCGGTAACAGATAAACATAAAAGCGATTGTATTTCAATGATACAACCGCTCTTTTTTTATGCTCTTATAATTTTTCTTGATGTTGTCTTTCTGAAGGGTTCAGTTCTGATTTCAACAGCATTTATATGCTTATATGCAGGTAATTCCTTCAAAACATTGTTAATCTCAATTTCTATCTCTTCTGCTGTTTTAGTTATTTCCTCTTCTGAGAATATTTCAGCAATAAGACCTACTTCATCACCGTGCTGATTTTTCTGAGATTTAACAACAACCTCAGTAATGTACGGAATACTCATTATTAAATTCTCAATTTCTTCAGGGAAAATATTTTTACCGTTATTAAGCACGATAAGATTTTTCTTTCTTCCCGTAATGATTAACTTATCGTCATTTGTAAGCTTGCCGTAATCTCCTGTTCTGAACCAGCCGTCAACAAAAACCTCAGCTGTTCTTTCGGGATCACGGTAATAACCAAGCATAACGTTATCACCTTTTATGAGAATTTCACCCTCACCGTCGTCATCAGGATCATCAATCTTCCATTCAACACAAGGAAGTCTGTGTCCTACTGAACCGAAGGAATTATCCTCAAATGCATTTACGCTTACAAGAGGTGAGCATTCGGTAATTCCGTATCCGCCAATAAGTGTTATTCCGAGAATATCAAAAAATTCGCCCACTTCTTTTCTTATTGCAGCACCGCCGCAGATGATAAGTTCAAGATTACCGCCGAATTCATCTAAAATCTCTGCAAAAAGCTTTCTTCTTATGTCAATTCCGAATTTTCTCAAAAGCTGACTGAGTTTTACCGCAAAATTAAACTTCTTTTCCTTATTTTTTTTCTTTATGCTTCTCTGAATACCGTTAATAAACATTTCAGCAAACAAAGGAACAATAATTATATAATCAGGCTTATAAAGCTTAAAATCACTGAGCACCTTTTTAAGAGAAGTGTTAATACACATTGTACAGCCGCAATGAATTGATGAAAGAACATCAACAACCGCTTCATAAGTGTGACAAAGAGGCAGAACAGACAAGCCTACAGTCAGAGGATGGCAAACCTCAAGGCCGTTATTTACCTGAGAAATAAGGTTATTTTCGGAAAGCATTACACCCTTTGACATACCGGTTGTGCCTGAAGTAAACACAAGAAGCTTGAGAGCATCCTTATCCTCCTCAACTGAAGCCTCAAAAACCTCTTTTCCGACCTTTTTGCCAAGCTCCATAACAGTATCAAATGAAATAAATCTGCCGTCATCAATGGGTTTGTTTATGCAGATAAAATACTTAACATCGGGAAACTCCGAAGCGTGCTTCATAAGCGTTTCCTGCACGTCGGTATGATAAAAAACAGCCTTACTGTCACTGACCTTTATAAGATTTATCAAATCATTTTCAGGCAAATCCTTGTCAATCGGAACAAAAACACCTTTTGACTGCAATCTTGAAATATATGCAACAATCCAACGGTACGAGTTTTTTCCCACACACGCTATGTGCCCTTCTTCAAGTCCGAGCTCACAAAGTCCCGCACCGAGATAAAAGGTATCGTCACGGAAATCACGAAAAGTAATAGACCTGATAATCTTCCCTTTACCCTTTGATTTATATTTGAATGCACATTTATCGCCGTTTTTTTCAACAGCCATTTCAAGCATATGTCTTATTGAATCAATTTTCGCATAGGACATTTTTTAGCTCTCCTATTAATTAATCAACATTTTTTTATGTTATGTTGCTTTTAATATACATTAAAAACCCAATTTTATAATTAAATAAATATGAATTTTTTTGAAAATTTTATTAATAATCTATGAACACAGCTTCAATTTATTTTTCTTCTTCACTGTCTAAAATATTATAATATAATTTATTATAAAATTTTACTTATTGTTCATTGACTTAACGAAGCAAAAGTGATAGACTTACACAATATCTCAAAATTAAAACAATAGTATAACTGTCTGTTTTATTTGTGAAAGGAACCTCTGTTTTATGCCTATTACTGAAATTCTTCAAAAAAACTCAGATTTCTATCCCAATGATATTGCTTTAGTTGAAATCAATCCTAAGCTTGATAACAAAAGCAAAATGACATGGAGAGAATATTCTCTTATCGTCACTGATCCCTCGCAGGCCTACAGAAGAGAAATGACATGGGGAGAATTCAACAAAACAGCAAACCGCTTTTCCAACCTTCTTCTCACAAGAGGAATAAAAAAGGGAGACAAGGTTGCCGTTCTTATGATGAACTGCATCGAATGGCTTCCGATTTATTTCGGAGTATTAAAAACAGGTGCTGTTGTTGTTCCCCTCAACTACAGATACACTGCAGAAGAAATTAAATACTGTATAAACAAGGCAGATGTTGATTTTATCGTTTTCGGCCCTGAATTTACGGGACGAATTGAAGAAATCTGCCACAGGGTGCCAAGAGTTAAAATGTGGCTTTACTGCGGTGAGGACTGCCCTTCGTTTGCAGACAGCTTTGAAGAGCTTATTTCCTACTGTTCTTCAAAATCTCCGAAAATCCGTATTGATGACAATGACGATGCCGCTATTTACTATTCATCGGGAACCACAGGCTTCCCCAAAGCAATTCTTCATTCACATAAAGCACTTATGCATTCGTGCATGACCGAACAAAATCATCATTCTCAGACAAAGGATGACGTTTTTCTTCTCATTCCGCCCCTTTATCATACAGGAGCGAAAATGCATTGGTTCGGTTCATTCCTTGTAGGTGCAAAATCCGTAATTCTTAAAGGCATCAAGCCTCAGTGGATCATAAATACCGCAAGTGAAGAAAAATGCTCAATTATATGGCTTCTTGTTCCGTGGGCACAGGATATACTTGATGCCGTTGACTCAGGTGAAATTGACCTCAGTGAATATGACCTTAAAAACTGGCGCCTTATGCACATCGGTGCACAGCCCGTTCCCCCTTCACTTATCAAAAGATGGCAGAAGATTTTCCCTGAGCATAAATACGATACAAACTACGGACTCAGTGAATCCATAGGCCCCGGCTGTGTTCATCTCGGTGTTGAAAACATACATAAAGTCGGTGCAATAGGTAAAGCTGGCTTCGGCTGGGAAGTAAAAATCGCAGACGAAAACGGAAATGACGTAAAATCAGGTGACGTCGGTGAGCTTGCAGTAAAGGGCCCCGGTGTTATGAAGTGCTATTACAAGGATGAAAATGCCACAAACGAAATATTAAAAGACGGTTGGCTTTTCACAGGTGATATGGCAATGTATGACGAAGACGGCTTTATTTACCTCGTCGACCGTAAAAAAGACGTTATAATTTCAGGCGGTGAAAATATCTACCCCGTTCAGATTGAAGACTTCCTCAGAAAGCTTGATGAAATTAAGGACGTTGCCGTTATCGGTATAGCACATCCCCGACTGGGTGAAATTGCCGCCGCAATTATTGAGGTCAAAGAGGGCTTTACTCTTACTGAAGAACAGGTAAACGATTTCTGTCTTGATCTTCCGAGATATAAAAGACCGCATAAGATAATTTTTGCACCTGTTCCAAGAAACGCTACGGGCAAGATTGAAAAGCCTGTTCTCAGAAAAATGTATCAGAGTGAAAATCTCGTTGCAATACAAAACGAAATCAACTGAAAAGGACTAACAATATGAAACAGTTAATGCTTGGTAATGCAGCCGTCGCAAGAGGCTGTTATGAAGCCGGTGTAAGAGTAATTTCATCATATCCCGGCACTCCCAGTACGGAAATTACTGAAAATGCAGTTAAATATGATGAAATTTACTGTGAATGGGCACCTAATGAAAAGGTAGGTGCAGAAGTGGCAATAGGTGCCGCAATTGCAGGCGCAAGAGCAATGTCCTGCTGTAAGCATGTCGGACTTAACGTTATGGCTGATCCCATTTTCACTGCTTCTTACACAGGTGTAAACGGCGGTCTTGTTATAGCCGTAGCCGATGATCCCGGTATGCATTCATCTCAGAATGAGCAGGATTCCCGCCACTATGCAAAGGCATCAAAGATTATGATGCTTGAGCCCTCAGACTCCTCAGAATGCAAGGAATTTACAAAATCAGCATTTGAACTCAGTGAAAAATACGATACTCCTGTATTCCTCAGACTTACAACAAGAGTTTCTCACTCACAGAGCCTTGTAGATTTATACGACAGAGAAAACGATACTCTTAAGGAATATGTTAAAAATCCCGCAAAATACGTAATGATGCCTGCAAATGCCATAAGAAAGCACGTTGACGTTGAGGCAAGAATTAAGGCACTTGAGGAATATGCGGAAACAGCACCGCTCAATACAGTTGAAGATAACGGTGCAGATATCGGCATTATCACATCGGGAATTACATACACCTATGCAAAAGAAGCTCTGGGCAATAATGCAAATTACCTGAAATTAGGCTTGGTTTATCCCCTTCCGGTGAAGCTTATAAAGGATTTTGCCAAAAACTGCAAAAAGGTTTATGTTCTTGAAGAGCTTGATCCCTTCATTGAAGAGCACTGCAAGGCAAACGGTATAGAAGTTTCAGGTAAAAATGAATTTACTCTTCTCGGTGAATACAGCGTTAATCTCATTAAGAAAGTCATTCTCGGTGCAGAAATTAACGAAGAAAAGAGCACAGATATTCCTGTAAGACCTCCCGTTATGTGTGCCGGTTGTCCTCACAGAGGAACGTTCTACGTGCTTAAAAAGCTCGGAGTAACCGTTTCAGGTGATATAGGCTGTTATACATTGGGTGCCGCCGCTCCCCTTGCCGCCATTGATACAACTATCTGCATGGGAGCTTCCGTAAGTGCCGCTCACGGTATGGCTAAGGCAAGAGGCGAAGAATTCAACAAAAAATTAGTTTCCGTTATCGGTGACTCAACCTTCATACATTCCGGTATCACAGGACTTATCGACATAGTTTATAACAAGGGTGCAAATACCGTCATTATTCTTGATAATTCCATCACGGGTATGACAGGTCATCAGGAAAATCCCACTACAGGAAAGACAATTCGCGGTGAAGCGGCTAAGCAGGTTGATTTAGAGCTTCTTTGCAAGGCAGTCGGTGTTGACAGTGTCAGAATTGCAGATCCCTTTGACGTAAAGAATTTTGAAACTGTTGTTAAGGAAGAGCTCAGCAAGGATGAGCCCTCTGTAATTATTGCACAGCGTCCTTGTGCACTTCTCAAAACAGTGAAATATTCCGGCAGCTGTAAAATCACGGATAAATGTAAAAACTGCAAAATGTGTCTTAAAGCAGGCTGTCCTGCAATCACAGTAAAGGACAACAAGCCTGTTATTGATGCTACACAGTGTAACGGCTGCGGTCTTTGCATCAACATCTGCCCCTTTGATGCAATTAAAAAGGAGGACCGATAATATGGATACAAAAAGCATAATGATCGTCGGCGTCGGCGGACAGGGTACTCTTCTTGCAAGCCGTATTCTCGGAAATACCGTTATTAACGAAGGCTTTGACGTAAAGGTATCAGAAGTTCACGGAATGAGCCAGAGAGGCGGTTCTGTTGTTACTTACGTAAGATACGGAGAAAAGGTTAATTCTCCCATAATTGATAAGGGCGGTGCGGATATTATTCTTGCTTTTGAGCTTCTTGAAGCATTAAGAGCACTTCCCTACCTTAAAAAAGGCGGTAAGATTATCGTCAATTCTCAGGAAATAGATCCTATGCCCGTAATTATCGGTGCCTGTGAATACCCTGCAAACATAAAGGAAACAGTTGCCTCCCGTGCTGATGCTGCTTTTGTCGATGCTCTCAAGCTTGCCAAGGAAGCAGGAAATCAGAAGGCTGTTAACGTTGTTCTTATCGGTGTTATGGCAAAAAACACGGATATACCCTTTGATGTATGGATAAACACAATAAAAAACACCGTTCCGGAAAAATTCCTTGAGGTTAACCTCAAAGCCTTTGAGCTCGGTTACAATTCATAATTAATTTTCTGAATTCAGTATTCAGCAATCGTTTACAATTTAAGGAGTAATAAAAATGAAAGAATTAAACAGAAAAATTGAACATCTTTCCGACTCCGTTATCCGCAGAATGACAAGAATTTCTATGGAATGCGGCGCAATCAATCTTTCTCAGGGCTTCCCTGATTTCGATCCCCCTCAGTTCATTATGGATGCACTTAAAAATGTGGCAACAGCAGGTCCTCACCAGTATTCACCCACCTGGGGGGCATATAACTACAGAGCCGCCGTTGCAAAAAAAGTCGGAGCATTTATGGGAATACAGCTTGATCCTGACAAGAACGTTATCGGTACAATAGGCAGCACAGAGGCTATGATGGCTACAATGATGGCTATTTCAAATCCCGGTGATAAGATAGTTATCTTCTCCCCCTATTTTGAAAACTATGCCGCACAGAGCCTTTTCAATTCAATGGAGCCTATTTTCGTTCCCCTTAATCCTCCTTCATTCACATTTGATGCAAACAGACTTGAAGAAGCATTTAAGGATCCTAAAACAAAGGCTATGCTTCTTTGCAACCCTTCAAATCCCTCAGGTCGAGTATTTACAAAAGATGAGCTTCAGGTAATTGCTGACCTTGCAATAAAATATGACGTTATCGTAATCACCGACGAAGTATATGAGCACATCATTTTTGAACCTCACAAGCATACTTATATTGCTTCACTTCCCGGAATGTGGGAAAGAACCATCTGCTGTTCTTCTCTTTCAAAGACATATTCTATCACAGGTTGGCGACTCGGTTATATCGTTGCCTGCGAGGAGCTTATGGACCGTTGCAAAAAAATTCACGACTTCCTTACTGTATGTGCTCCCTCTCCCTTACAGGAGGCTATTGTTGCAGGACTTGAAGCACCTATGTCATATTACAAGGAGCTTCAGGATCACTACACACATATGAGAGATATTTTCGTAGGCGGTCTTCGTGACCTTGGCTGGAAATTCACAGAGCCCGAAGGCTCATACTTCATGATGGTTGATATTTCAGAATTCCAGAAGGGCAAAACAGATATTGAGTTCTGTGAAGAGCTTGCTTACAAAGTAGGTGTTGCGGCTGTTCCCGGCTCAAGCTTCTTTAAGGAAGACGTAAACCATCTTGCACGTTTCCATTTCGCAAAGAAGGATGAAACACTTTACGAAGCACTTGATAGACTTTCAAAAATTAAAGATTTAATGTAAAAATCAAAGAACGCTTAGGTATAACATAAAACCCTAAGCGTTCTTTTTTAATCCAAATAATCGTTAGATATTTTCTGTACATTATATCCGATTATTCCCATTGAAACAACACAGTTACGATATAATTTAATTGGATCATCCGACAAAAATGCTTTTGCTATGCTTTTACGCCACCAAATTGTAAATGTATCATCTTCATTATAAAAAACATCATAAATTACATTATTATGACTAATTACCGGATTACCATTTTTATCAATTTCAACAATCATACCCAATGGCGATAATTCTTTCGATAACGCTGAAACTAATTTCGGATAATCTACCTTTACTTTGATAGCAAACTTTACTGTTTTTCTCAATTGCATACATTTAGACTTCAATATATCGCGCTTTATTATATGACCAGCAACAACACCAATCAAAGTTGTTATCAATGCACCTGGCCCCATCGTAACAAAACCAATTACAGCACCGACAACACCCAACAAATACAATTTATTATATTCACTGCCATTAGATGCAATGGGAGCTTGAGGCTCTAAAACAAGCGGTACGTTAGTAAACTTCATAATCAAAATCCTCCTTCAAAAAATTAATGTTTATCTGCTTAAAACGGTTTTTATTATTGCAATAGGAATTAAAATAAAACCAATTACAGTGCCAACAACCAACTTCCAAATGATCAAAGTGGTCCATCCGTCACCAAACCATCCAACATTAACAAAAATTGTTTTACCTGCCGCCCAATAACCTGCGATAATGTAAATAATTAACAAAATCTCCATATACTAAGCTCCTACATTAATTCACAAAAACATTTTTGCGAATTTTTCGCTATTTGTCAACAGCGAAAAATTTTCTACATATAATAATTTCACAACAAACAAGGAGTGAAATTATGCCATACTATCATAGAATCAGAGATTTACGAGAAGATAAAGATATTACACAAACACAAATGGGGAAAATTCTATCATGCAGTCAAAGAGTATATAGTAACTATGAACGCGGAGATATCGATATTCCAACAACAACATTAATAAAGATTGCAGATTATCACAATGTTTCTGTCGACTATCTTCTAAATAGAACAGATGTTTCAAAACTAACAAAATAACACTTATAAAAAAAGGTTTCTGAAAAAATGTTGTTTTTCAGAAACCTTTTTTTATTAAAATCTGTAATACTTGAGCCACTTAACATAAAGCGGCATCCATTCATCTGCAAGAGGTTGATTTTCGGCTAAACCGAGTCCGTGACCGCCATAGGGGAAGATATGAAGCTCACAGGGAATTTTTGCTCTTATAAGGCTTGAAGCTAAACGGAGTGAGCATTCGGGATTAACTGCACCGTCTTCTGCAGTGTGCCATAAAAATGCGGGAGGCGTATCATCCCTTACAATATTTTCAGAAGAAAGGCTTTGACGTAAATTATCGTCATAATTTTCACCGAGAAGATTATAAAGAGTTCCGAGATGCGTAATTTCAGGATCAAGAGAAGCCACAGCGTAACAAGGTGCAAATGTGTCCGGGCGTGAAGAAACCTTATCAATTTCATCACCGTTGCATTTACCGTAATCAAATCTGAGTCCTGTCATACAGGTAAGATGTCCGCCGGCAGAAAATCCCATTGTTCCGATTTTTTCAGCATCTATCCCCCACTTTTCAGCATTATATCTTATAAGTCTTATTGCTCTTCTTGCATCCTCTTCCATTGCGGGATGCTTATACGGTGCTATTCTGTAATTAAGATATGCCGCAGATATTCCGTTATCATTAAGATATCTGCATATTGCATCACCCTCATGGTCTATACACACAAATCCGTAACCGCCACCGGGAATTACAAGCACACAGCCGTTTTTCTTTCCGTTATCGAGAAAGTACTCCGTAATTGAAGGCGGCTCCTGATTGAATTCTTCATTAAAATACGGAACTTCACTTTCCCACAAATATATTTTTTTCTGCAAAATAATCACCTGCTTTAATCATTATAAAATGATATTAACACCCTAAGTCCTCAAAGTCAAACAAAAAAAGAGAGAAGCCGAAACTTCTCTCCGAAAAAATGTCAAATATCTTATTTAACCATGCTTGCGATTTCTGCTGCGAAATCGTCAGCCTTCTTTTCAATACCTTCACCCTTAGCAAAACGAGTGAAGCTCTTAACTGTGATTGCACTGCCGAGAGCCTTTGCAACTGATGCAACGTAACCGTTTACATCGCCGTCAAAGAGGTCTGAACGAACGAATGCCTGTTCAAGAAGACAAACTTCCTTGATCTGCTTGGAAAGACGGCCCTGAACAAGTCCGTTGAAGATCTTGTTGTCAACAATTTCAGCCTTGTGAGCAAGAGCAATTTCAACAAGTGTAGCATAAGCTTCCTTTGAAATGAAGTTGAAGAAGTTCTTTCTCTGCTGCTGGTCAAGTCCCTGATAGATTGTGATATCTTCATCATTCCACTTCTTGTTATCAATTGCTTCTGCAATGATGCTGTTAAGAATGGGCATGGGAAGTGAATCGGGCTTATTAAGAGCACTTTCAACTGTGATTGTTTCCATCTTTGCAAGTTCTTCAGCTGAAATGCTGCTCTTACCTAAGAATTCGGGGTTCATAGCTGCAACCTGCATAGCTATGTTCTTACCCATTTCAGCGAATTCTGCCTTAGCTGCTGTTGCATCATCTGTATCAAATGCAACGATAACACCTACTGAACCGCCTGCATGAATGTAAGTTGCTGTGTGACCTTCAACAACAGCAAATCTTCTAACCTTGAGGTTTTCGCGAAGAGCAAGGAAAACTTCCTGAACTTCTTCAGCAACAGTCATTTCTGAATCAACTGCCTTAGTTGCAAGAAGAGCATCAACATCAGCGGGCTTTGTTGCAAGAACAGTCTTTGCAACCTTAGCTGAAAGCTCTACAAAGGGAGCACCCTTTGCAACGAAGTCTGTTTCGCAGTTAAGTTCAACAAGAACACCTGCTTTGTCGTCTGAACAAGTTGCAACGATACCTTCTGCTGCAACACGGCTTGCCTTCTTTGCTGCTGAAGCAAGTCCCTTTTCTCTGAGAATATCAATAGCCTTGTCGATATCACCGTCTGTTTCAACAAGAGCCTTCTTGCAGTCCATCATACCAACGCCTGTCTTCTCGCGAAGAGCCTGTACGTCTTTAGCTGTAAATGCCATTATAATTTCCTCCTGAATTAGTTTTTTATTGAAATAAAGCCCGCACAAAGTACGGGCTATTAAAATTATTCTGCGAATTCTGCAGTTGCTTCAACAACTTCTTCAGCTGCTTCAACGGGAGCTGTTTCACCCTGTCTGCCTTCGATAACAGCATCAGCCATAGCGCCAGCAATAAGCTTAACAGCTCTGATAGCGTCATCGTTACCGGGGATAACGTAATCAACTTCGTCGGGATCACAGTTTGTGTCAACGATAGCAACGATCGGAATACCGAGCTTCTTTGCTTCGAGAACTGCAATTCTTTCTTTTCTGGGGTCAACAATGAACATAGCAGCGGGCTGCTTCTTCATCTTTGTGATACCGCCCATGAACTTTTCGAGCTTTTCTCTTTCGAGCTTAAGCTTGATAACTTCCTTCTTGGGGAGAAGATCAAATGTGCCGTCTTCTTCCATCTTGTTAAGCTGTTCAAGTCTTTTAATTCTTCTCTTGATTGTGCTGAAGTTTGTAAGCATACCGCCGAGCCAACGAGCGTTAACGAAGGGCATATCGCAACGTTCTGCTTCTTCCTTAACGGAATCCATAGCCTGCTTCTTTGTACCTACAAAAAGAATTTCGCCGCCGTCTGCTGCGATTTCACGGATGAACATATAAGCTTCTTCAAGCTTCTTAACCGTCTTCTGAAGGTCAATGATGTAAATTCCGTTTCTTTCTGTGAAGATATAGGGAGCCATTTTGGGGTTCCATCTTCTGGTCTGATGACCGAAGTGCACACCTGCTTCAAGCAGCTGCTTCATTGATACTACTGACATATTATTTTCCTCCTTTTGTTAAACCACCGCAAAGCTTTAGCTCAAACGGGAACAAAGGCTATGTCGAACCTTTTGCACACCCGCATTGATGACTTCACGTGCGTTTTGCTCGACAATTATATCACAAGGTTTTACGGAATGCAATAGTTTTTCTAAGTTTTTATGTCAAAAATTCCACATTCACCATCTGCGATTTTTGTTGACATTGTAAAAAAAATAATATAAAATCTATAATAGGAGGTGATGTATGTGAGTGAGTATATGGTTTGGATCTGGCTTACACTTCTTGGTATTTTCGTAATTACCGAACTGGCAACTGTTCAGCTTACGACAATCTGGTTTGCAGGAGGAGCACTTATCTCTCTTATACTTGCGGCTTTCGGCGTTAAAAGCATTGTCATTCAGATTATTGTTTTCCTCGCAGTTTCCATTGTTCTGCTGATTTCAACAAGACCTTTGGTCAAGAAGTACATCAACAAAAAAGCACAGCCGACCAATGCCGACAGATGTATAGATGCAAAAGCTGTCGTTACGGAAGAGATAAATAACCTTGTAGCTACAGGAAGAGTAAAGGTCAACGGAGTTGAATGGACGGCACGTTCCGAAGCAGATGAAATAATACCCGTAAATTCCACCGTAACGGTAAAGCGTATAGACGGTGTAAAGCTTATTGTAAACTAAGGAGGTTTTCTTATGGAAGCTATAATAGCCATCATTGTAATCGTCGCAGCAATACTTTTTGTGCTTGTCACAAACATTAAAATCGTGCCTCAGTCAAAAGCATACGTTATTGAAAGACTGGGTGCTTATAACGACACCTGGCAGACGGGATTTCATTTCAAAATCCCCGTAATCGAAAGAGTCGCAAAAATCGTATCATTAAAGGAACAGGTTGCAGACTTCCCCCCTCAGCCCGTTATCACAAAGGATAATGTTACAATGCAGATCGATACTGTTGTTTTCTATCAGATAACAGACCCCAAGCTTTTCTGCTACGGCGTGGAAAGACCTCTTGCCGCTATAGAAAATCTTACTGCAACTACACTCAGAAACATTATCGGTGATCTTGAGCTTGACCATACCCTTACTTCAAGAGATACGATCAATGCAAAAATCAGAGTAATTCTTGATGAAGCTACAGACTCCTGGGGCATCAAGGTAAACCGTGTGGAGCTTAAAAATATTTTCCCGCCCAGAGAAATTCAGGATGCTATGGAAAAGCAGATGAAGGCAGAACGTGAACGCCGTGAAGCTATTCTCAAGGCAGAAGGTGAAAAGGCTGCAGCAATTCTTGTTGCAGAAGGCGAAAAGGAATCAAGAATTCTTTCTGCAGAAGGTGAAAAACAGTCTGCTATTCTCCGTGCAGAAGCTGTCAAGGAAGCAAAAATCCGCGAATCCGAAGGTGAAGCACAGGCCATTCTCGCTATTCAGGAAGCAACTGCAAGAGGTATTGAGCTTATTAACAAAGCAGCTCCCTCAAAAGAGGTTATTACTATGAAGAGCCTTGAAGCCTTTGAAAAAGCTTCAGACGGTAAGGCTACAAAAATTATCATTCCCTCTGACATTCAGGGAATTGCAGGTCTTGCAACAAGCTTCAAGGAAATTATCAGCGACAAATAATTAAAATTACAGTAAAACAGTTTAATCATAATTCAGAGGTATTGTATTTTTGCAATATCTCTGTTTTTATTTTTCAGAATTGCTTTCACTCATTTTGTGTCAATAAAAATTTGATATGCATCAATTTACTTAAATGAATTGTTAATGTCTTGACAATGTCATTTATAAGTATTATTATTTAAAGAAAAAAAGTCAGGTGGGATTTTTATGCTTAAATACATTCTTTCGTTAGACAACGGCACAACAAGTTCACGTACAATTGTTTTTAACAAACAGGGTGAAATTGTATCCAAAGCCCAGATCGAATATGAACAGATTTATCCCAAGGCAGGTTGGGTTGAGCATAATCCTGATGCAATTCTCAAAAGCCAGCTCCGTTCACTTGCTCAGGCTCTTATTGACGGCGGCATTGAAGCAAAGGAAATTGCCGCAATCGGCATCACAAACCAGAGAGAAACTACAGTTCTCTGGGATAAAAGAACCGGCAAGCCCGTTTATAATGCTATTGTCTGGCAGTGCAGAAGAACTGCCGCTATGTGCGAACAGCTCAAAAACGAAGGACTCGGTGATTATATAAAGGAACACACCGGCCTTATTATTGATGCATATTTCTCTGCAACAAAAATAAAGTGGATTCTTGATAATGTAGAGGGTGCAAGACAGCTTGCTGAGGAAGGCAATCTTCTTTTCGGCACAATCGACACATGGCTTATCTGGAACCTGACCGGAAAAAGAGTTCACGTTACCGACTATTCAAATGCATCAAGAACTATGCTCTTTGATGTAGATAAGCTTTGCTGGGATAAATATTTATGCGAAAAGCTTGATATTCCCATGTCAATTCTTCCGAGAGTTGCCCCCTCAAGTGAGGTTTACGGTGCTGTGGCTCAGGGCATCCCCGGAATTGAAGCTCTGGCAGGAATTCCCATTTGCTCTGCTATAGGCGATCAGCAGGCAGCGTTATTCGGACAGGCCTGTTTCAAGCCCGGTCAGGCAAAGAACACTTACGGTACAGGCTGTTTCCTTCTTATGAATACCGGCAAAGAAAGAGTTCATTCAAAGAACAATCTTGTTACAGGTATTGCATGGGGTATCGGAGATGAGGTTGAATACTGTATCGAAGGCTCAGCCTTTAATGCAGGCTCTGTTATTCAGTGGTTAAGAGATGAACTGAATATTATTAAAACAGCTCCTCAATGCGACAAATATGCAGAACAGGTTCCCGATGCAAACGGAATATATCTTGTACCTGCATTTACAGGACTCGGTGCTCCCTATTGGGATATGTATGCAAGAGGCTGCATAGTCGGACTTACAAGAGGAACCAACAAAAAGCATATATGCAGAGCTGTTCTTGAATCTATCACCTATCAGATGACTGACCTTCTTGAAGCTATGAAGGCTGACTCCGATATTGAGCTTCAGGAGCTTCGTGTTGACGGCGGTGCAAGTGTAAGTAATATTATGATGCAAATTCAGGCTGATATGATAAACACACCTGTAAACCGTCCTAAATGTGTTGAAACCACGGCTCTCGGTGCGGCTTATCTTGCAGGTCTTGCAATCGGCTTCTGGAATAATAAAGACGAAATAGAAAACATCCGCGAGGTTTCAAAAATTTTCACTCCCGAAATGGATAAGGAAACACGTAATAAGCTTTACGCAGGATGGAAAAAAGCTGTTGAGCGTTCAATGAGCTGGGAAGAGAAAGAATAAATATCAGGAAAATTATAATGGATATAAAAGCAAAATCACTCGAATTGCATAAAATGTGGCGAGGAAAACTTGAAGTTATTTCAAGAGTTCCCGTTAAAACAAAGGAAGATCTGTCACTTGCATACACTCCCGGTGTTGCAGAGGCTTGTCTTGCTATAAAAGAGCAGCCTTCACTTTCGTATGAGCTCACAAGGAGATGGAATACGGTTGCCGTTATAACAGACGGAACTGCTGTATTAGGTCTCGGTGATATCGGACCTGAGGCGGGTATGCCCGTAATGGAAGGAAAATGTGTCCTGTTCAAAGAATTTGCAGGAATAGATGCAATTCCCATTTGTGTTGACTCAAAAAACACAGATGAAATTGTTCAGACTGTAAAGTTTATTTCAAAAAGCTTCGGCGGAATAAATCTTGAGGATATTTCTGCTCCGAGGTGCTTTGAAGTTGAAGAACGCTTAAAAAAAGAGTGTGACATACCTGTTTTTCACGACGACCAGCACGGAACCGCAATAATAGTTACGGCAGGTATAATGAATGCTCTGAAGGTTACAAATAAAAACAAGGAAAATTGCAAAGCAGTTGTCTGCGGTGCAGGTGCGGCAGGAACAGCTATCACAAAAATGCTGTTGAATTACGGAATAAAAGAAGTTATAGTTTCCGATAAATGCGGAATACTGAACCGTAATGACAAAGCCCTTAACTCTGCTCAGTCTAAATTAGCCGCAATTACAAATCCCTCACTTTTAACAGGCTCACTCAGTGATGCTATGAAGGGTGCCGACATATTCGTCGGTGTTTCTGCTCCGGGTATTGTTTCGGAAGAAATGATAAAATCTATGGCAGACAATCCCATAGTTTTTGCTATGGCAAATCCCGTACCGGAAATTATGCCTGATATAGCAAAAAAAGCAGGTGCGGCAATTATCGGTACAGGCAGAAGCGATTTTCCCAATCAGGTCAACAATGTCCTTGCCTTCCCCGGAATTTTCAAGGGCGCATTAAGCGTAAGAGCATCTGACATAAACGAAGAAATGAAGCTGGCGGCAGCAAAGGCAATTGCCTCCCTTGTTTCTGACAGTGAACTTAATTCAGAATATATTTTACCCTATGCATTCGATGAGCGTATCGGAAATACAGTCGCTGAAGCTGTGGCAAAGGCAGCAAAAGACAGCGGCGTTTCAAGAATATAAAACACAAATTATCAACCGTTTTTACGGAAAAGGAGATTAAATTATGGCAAGAGTTTATAATTTTTCAGCAGGTCCCTCAATGCTTCCCCTTGAAGCATTAAAAAAAGCTCAGGCAGAGCTTCTTGATTATGAAGGCAGCGGTCAGTCCGTTATGGAAATGTCACACCGATCAAAAGTTTTTGACGGCATTATAAAAGATGCTGAAAAGCTTATGCGCGAAATTATGAATATTCCCGACAACTATAAGGTGCTCTTCCTTCAGGGCGGTGCCTCCTCACAGTTTGCCGCAATTCCCATGAATTTCATGAACAAGAACAACAAGGCTGACTACATCGAAACAGGCGTTTGGGCAAAGAAAGCATATCAGGAAGCAAAAAGATACGGTAATGCAAGAGTTATCGCTTCTTCTGCAGATAAGACTTATTCATATATTCCCAAAGTAACAAAGGAAGATATTGATCCTGAAGCAGACTACGTTTATTACTGCATGAACAACACCATCTACGGTACAAAGTATCCTTACATTCCCGAAACAGGTGATGTTCCCCTTATTGCAGACATTTCCTCCTGCTTCCTTTCAGAGCCCCTTGACGTTTCAAAGTTCGCTGTTGTTTATGGCGGTGCACAGAAGAATATTGCTCCCGCAGGTCTTACTGTTGTTATAGTAAGAGAGGATATGCTCGGTAATGCTATGGATATCACTCCCACTATGTTCAACTATAAAATTCACGCTGACAACGATTCACTTTACAATACTCCCCCTTGCTTCACAATTTATATGTGCAAGCTCGTTCTTGAATGGATCAAAGATATGGGCGGTCTTGAAGCAGTCAAGGAAAACAACGTTAAGAAGGC
Source organism: Acutalibacteraceae bacterium (assembly GCA_045591285.1). Lineage (GTDB taxonomy): Bacteria > Bacillota > Clostridia > Oscillospirales > Acutalibacteraceae > RUG806. The sequence continues at coordinate 77,629 of JAZNSP010000002.1, read as the reverse complement.
AAAGCTTCTCTATGATTTCTTTGAAGAGTCAAAGCTCTTTAAGAGCGTAATTCCCGTTGAAGACCGTTCACTTATGAACATTCCCTTTGTAACAGGTAACGAAGAGCTTGATGCAAAGTTTGTAAAAGAATCAACAGCAGCAGGTTTTATCAATCTCAAGGGACACAGAACCACAGGCGGTATGAGAGCTTCCGTTTATAATGCAATGCCCATTGAAGGCGTTGAAAAGCTTATTGAATTTATGAAAAAATTTGAGGCAGAAAATGCCTGAAGGAGTACCCCGTTATGTTTAACATTCTCACATTAAATAAAATTTCAGCAAGCGGTCTTGCTAATTTTGATAAAGAGCTTTTTACCTGCGCTGACGATTTTCAGTCACCCGATGCAATAATCGTAAGATCTGCATCAATGCATGAAGCTGAGTTTTCTTCAAATCTTCTCGGTGTTGCAAGAGCAGGTGCAGGTGTAAACAATATTCCCATTGACAGATGCACGGAAAACGGAATTTGTGTATTCAACACTCCCGGTGCAAATGCAAATGCAGTTAAAGAGCTGGTAATCTGTTCTCTTTTCCTTTCTTCAAGAAAAATTGTTGCAGGTTCAAAATGGTGCGATACACTCAAGGGAAACGGCGACGGTGTATCAAAGCTTGTTGAAAAAGGTAAGGGAAATTTTGTAGGGCCTGAAATTCTCGGAAAAACTCTCGGTGTTGCTGGTCTTGGTGCTATCGGTATCAAGGTTGCAAATGCCGCTAAGGCACTGGGAATGAAGGTTATCGGTTACGATCCCTTTATCAGTGATGCCGCAAAAGCACAGCTTGACGGTGAAATCAGTATCACTGCTGACCTTGATGAAATATTTGCCGCTTCTGATTATATCACCCTTCACGCACCTCTTAACGATTCAACAAGAGGTATGATAAATAAAGCAGCTTTTGAAAAATGTAAGGACGGTGTAAGAATTCTCAACTTCTCAAGAGGTGAGCTTGTTGACAACACCGATATCATTGATGCACTCGCAAACGGCAAATGTGCAGCTTACGTTACAGACTTCCCCACTGATGACCAGCTTCTTACTGACGGTGTTATTGCAATTCCCCATCTTGGTGCTTCTACTCCCGAAGCAGAAGAAAACTGTGCAGTAATGGCAGTTTGTCAGCTTTCTGATTATCTTCTTTATGGTAACGTTAAAAATTCCGTAAACTTCCCTGCTGTTTCTCTTGAAAAATCAGCAAAGGTAAGAATTACCGCTGTTACGGTAGGTGATAAGGCAGAAGAAATAGAAAAAGTTCTCTCCGCACAGGGAATTACTGTTACAGCTAAGGCTTCAGGCATCAGAAAAGATGTAGGCTATGCTATATTTGACACAAACAATGAAATTAATGATGACTGTATTGAAGAGCTTAAATCAATTGATGCAGTCAAGGCTATAAGAATTATCTGATTATGAAAAACATTTATTTTGTTGAAGCAGGTTTTTCTTTTGAGAAAGACATATATCTTCCCTATGCAACAGGAACCTTGGCGGCTTATCTCAAGAAAAAAGGCTGCTTCAATGAAAAATTTAATCTTGCGGGATTTATTTACCGCAGAGAACCAACCGACAGTATCATCGAAAAGCTTGATGAACCGTATATTGTCGGTTTTTCTTGCTGTATATGGAATTATAAGTTCAATCTCAGTCTTGCTGAAAAAATCAAAGAAAAATATCCCTTATGTAAAATCATTTTCGGCGGTCACAATATTTCGGTAAATGATAACATTCTGAAAAAATATTCCTTTATAGATTACCTGATTTTCGGAGAAGGTGAAAAAACATTTTATGAGCTTGTAACCTCACTTGAATGCGGAAATCTAACAAAAATCAATAACATTTCATTCCGAAAAGGAAAACACATTATAACAACCCCCTTCGGAAATCCACCTGAGCTTACAGCTCTTCCGTCACCTTATCTCAGCGGTATATTTGATGATATTCTGGACAAAGAAGATCACTCTTCCCTTCTTTGTGTCCTTGAAACAAACAGAGGCTGTCCGTATTCATGCTCCTATTGCGACTGGTGTTCAGGAAAAAAGGTAAGACTTTTTCCAATGGAAAAGGTGTTGAATGAAATTTTATGGTTTGCAAAGAACGGTATTGAATACTGCTTTTGTGCAGATTCTAACTTCGGAATGTTTAACAGGGATATTGAAATTGCCGAGTTTACAGCAGAATCAAAAAAGAAATACGGTTATCCTAAGGTGCTGAAAACCTGCTTTGCAAAGGAAAGTAATGAAAATGTTTTCCAGATTTCAAAAATTCTCAACGATGCAGGTATGGATAAAGGTGCTACTCTTGCTTATCAGTCTTTATCCGACGATGTTCTGAAAAACATTCACAGAAAAAATCTTACACTTGAGCATTTTTCTTCGTTGTTAAAAAAATATAATGAAGCAGGCATTCCCACTTATTCTGAGCTTATACTTGGACTTCCGGGTGAAACAAAGGATAGCTTCTGTCAGGGTATTTGCAGAATTCTTGAATCAGGTCAGCATAATTCTCTGAGTGTATATTATCTGGAAATGCTTCCGAACTCTGAAATGTCAAACAAATCCTATATTGCAAAACACAAACTTCAGGCTATTGAAGTTGAATTCAATCACATGCACAGCATAAAAAAACAGAACGAAATCGAGGAGTTTTCCCATATTGTTCAGTCAACGGCAACCTTATCCAAAGAAGATTGGGTTTACTGCAATTTGTTTTCTGTATGTGTTCAGTGTTTTCACTCACTCGGTTTTCTCAGATATATAGCACTGTATCTCCATGAAGTTAAAAAAGTGCCGTATTTCAATTTCTATTCTTCCCTTCTGAATTATATTCTTAAATCAGAAAACACTCTGATAAACAAGGTATTTTCTTCATTTTATAATAAGCTTTCTTCATCCTTGTCAGGTGAATGGAATTATACATCTACCGATTTAGGTGAAGTATCATGGTCTTTTGAAGAGGGTGCATATCTTGAATTCTTGAAAAATTCCCACAAGGTGTGGAATGAGCTTTACGGTTTTCTTGAAACCTTTTTTGAAAATGACAGCGTTTTCAATGAATTATTGAAATATCAGCAGATGATACTGAGAAGCTGTAACAAAAACCATGAAGCATTTACTTTTTCTTATGATTTCCTGTCATTTTTTGATGAAATTTTAAATAATAAAGTTGCTGAATTAAAAAGAGAAAATGCAGTATATACGTTTTCCTCCGTTGATAATTTTTCCGATTGGAAGGATTTTGCAAAAAAAATCGTCTGGTTCGGCAGAAGAAAGGGCGACACATTTTTCTCAAACAGACCAAACAGCAGAACATCTATAAAAAAAGAGCTTATATAGTTATGAACCTGCATTCAGTTTAATGCAGGTTTTATTTTTTAATTATCATAAACTGAAATTAAGCTTTTTTATTTTGTTAACAAACCGCAAATTTTAATATATATTAATTGAAAAAAATTCTTTGCTATGGTAAACTATAATTTAACAATTTCTGTTTAAGAATTTATAACACATATAAAACAAAAAAAGGTGAAAAAATAATGAAACTTGCCAATGTACCGACAATAAGAGATTTACTTGATACCGCACCGACAAAGCATAACGACAGAACTTTCATAAAATACATACAAAACGGTGAAATTATTGAAAAAAAATTCAGCGAGGTAAGAAGCAACGGTCTTGCTCTCTGCCGTAAATTTCGCCGTGAATTTCCCGATAAAACACATTTTGCAATTATCAGCAAAAGCACTTATGAATACATAATAACAATGACAGGTGTTCTTGTCGGCGGACACGTTGCCATTCCTATTGATCCTGATTCAACAGCAGAGGAAGCCGCATCCATAATCAACGATTCAGACTCTACCGTTATTTTATACGGGAAGGAATTCTCTGACAGAATTTCAGAGGTTAAGGCTCTTTGTCCTGCCGTCAAAGCAGAAATGGTTATAAGTCCTTCTGAGGAATTTGATAAAATCTACGAAGAGTATTCCGAAAATTCCGAATACGCCTCCCTTTCAGATTACAAAATGAATCCTGAGGAATGTGCTCTTATTATCTATACTTCAGGTACAACAGGTGACAAAAAAGGCGTTATGCTTTCCAGTGAGTCACTTGTCAGCAATCTTATCTTTGAGCCCTACGATGATATCGTGGTAAGAGTAGATACAAACCTTTCTGTTTTACCACTTCACCACATATTCTGTTTCATCTGCGGATATATCGGACCTCTCAATATCGGCAACTGCGTATGTCTTAACGGTGAAATGCGTGATCTTTTCAAGAATATGCTTATTTTCAAGCCTGACCAGATAAGAGTTGTTCCTATGATAGCTCAGGCAATTCTCGGTCGTATCCGTGCTGTTCAGGCAAAAAATCCTGATTTATCTCCCAGGGAAGCCGCCGCGCAGGTTACAGGCGGCAACCTTGATTTACTTCTCTCAGGCGGTGCACACCTCGACGCCTCCTTATGTAAGGCTTTTGAAGAATACGGTATATTGATAAGACAGGGCTACGGAATGAGTGAAGCCAGCGGTAAGATTACTCTGCCTGATCCCGCTTGTCCCGCTGAAAGTGCAGGCAGATTAATGAGTACACTGAACGCAAGAATTGAGGGCGGCGAAATTCAGATTGATACACCCGGTCTTATGCTCGGATATTACAAAAAGCCTGAAGCCACTGCAGAGGTTATGACGGAAGACGGTTGGCTTCGTACAGGTGATATAGGCTATTTTGATGAAGACAGAGTTCTTTTCATAACAGGAAGACTCAAAAACCTGATAATTCTTTCTAACGGAGAGAATGTTTCTCCTGAAGGAATTGAAAACAAATTCAAGGAAAATAAACTTGTCAGCGAAGTTCTTGTATATGCAGAAAAAGACGTTATTGTAGCTGAAGTTTATCCGAACACCGAATATGCAGAATTTGCAGGAATTACCGATATAAGCAGTGCACTCGAGGAGCTTACAGATGAATTGAACGACTCTGCCCTTCCTTCACACAGAGTTGAAAGACTTATTATCAGAGAAACGCCCCTTGAAAAAACTTCTACAGGAAAAATTAAACGTGCCAACAGAGGTGATAATTAATGAAACCAACAATGAATGAACAGGTATATAATCTTATTCATTCTCAGGAAATGGTTCAGTATATGTGGAAATATTCCGTTCACATGCAATCAACTCAAATTCCTCTGTCTGTCGCATTTGATGAAGAGCTTGATTTCAGAACACTCGCAAAAGCTGTCAATATAGAGATTGCAAGAAATGACTGTATGAGGCTGAGAATTTTCCGTGACGGTCTTAAAATAAGACAGTATTTTCTCAAGGAATACAGGCTTGATAAAATACTGATAAAGGAATTCTCAACAAAAGAAGAGCAGACTGAGTATTTTGACAGTATAGCTTCATCCAGACTCAACGTTTTCGGCGGTGAAATGTTCCGCATTATTTTCTTCAGAACAGGCAAAGAAAAAAGCGGCATTTTCATCAGTGCATCGCATATGATAATGGACTTTGTTGCCGTGTTTCTGTTTTTTAAAGATATTATTGCCGTTTATGATGCGTTAAAAAACGGACAACCCTTACCCAAGCCTCTTGCAAAATTTGAAGATATAGTAATCAAAGAACAAAACAATGAAGAGCTTGAGGAAAAGATCTCAAGAGAAACAAAAATTCTTGACGAATGGGTTGCAAAGGATCGCCGTCCGTTCTACAATGCAATAAACGGAACAAAGGTACTTGATTTGCAAAGTAAAATTTTGCACAAAAAAGACCTGAATATGCCTCATATATACTTCCCGCTGTTCGACTCAACTAACCTTGTCAAATGCCATTTAAGCGACGAAAACAGCAAGGAAATTGATGCCTTTATTAAAGATAATCATCTGAGTCCCGAATGGGTAATTCAATCGGGCTTCAGAATATATCTTTCAAAAATCAACAGACATACGAATGATTCTCTTTTCTGGGTTCTTTGTCCGAGAAGAAGAACAGTAAAAGAGAAACGCTGCGGAGGCACACTGGCATCTCCTATGCCGTGGAGAGAAATTCTTGATGACGGTAAGAGCTTTATTGATACGATACATCAGTTAAGCGACTCTCAGATTTTTTTATTCAAGCACAGTGACGTGCCTTTTACGGCGGTTCGCCAGATGGAAAGGGACAGATATAAGCTTTCACTTATTCAGACTGCAAACAGTATGATGTTTTCCTATCTGCCTTCAGGTGACAGTCCGTTCGGTGACAGAAAATATGACTTTGCTGCATACAATTTCGGCTATTACGTTATGCCGATATACGCTCTTACAATGCAGGAGGCTTCAACCGGCAGATTTGTTTTCTCATACATACACAGACGTCTGCTGACTAAGGATAAAGAAGTGTATGAGTTCCACGACGGCGTTGTACGCACAATACTCGCAGGTATCAGAAATCCTGAAAAAACAATAGGTGAATTAATGGAGGAAATATAAATGAACGAAATATTTGAAATACTTAAAGAAATAATCTGCGAATACGTAGAAATTGAACCTGAAGATATCAAAGAGGACTCTTCTTTACGGTATGACCTCGGAGCAACCTCATTTGACCTTATGAATATCGCAGGAGCAATAGAAGAAAAGTTCAATCTTTCCGTAACTAATAATTCTCTCAAAAAAGTAAAAACCGTGGGAGATATCGCAGAGCTTCTTGCAGAAAAGGTACAGTAATAAGTATAATAAACAGTCAGGGGGATACTTCATCAGAAGGTATCCCCTATTTTTTATTATAGACAAAAAAAATCCTTGTCGGCATCAATATAAAACCGACAAGGAACAAAAATTAAATTAAATTTACAAGAAAGAACAGCAAACAAAAACTTCTTATACTAATTCACTGTCCCAAACATCAACAGAGGAATCCTCAAACACTTCTTTTAGACGATCACGGACAGTATCTTTAGCTACACCCTTCTTCAGAATGACCTGCAAGAAGCCGCCTCCTCCTGCACCGCACACAAGCTTACCTGCAGTAAACTCATCGATACTTGAGAATATCTGATCAATAAGTGTGTTTGTTGAACCTTTATCAACCTTTTGAGAAAGCTCCCAATGATAATCAAGAAGACGTGCAAACTCGTCAACATTACCTCTCTCAAGCTCAAACCTCATAAGAACGGCAACTCTTTGTATTTCGTTGAGAGCAAAGAGTGAATCAGGCTCATTACCGACATATCTGCCGACAACGTCACGGAGAAGATTTCTCGCAAGCCTGCGCTGACCTGTATAGATCAATACAAATCTTTCATTAAGCTCTTTCTTCGTTTCTTCAGAAATATCAAGACGGGCAACCTTTATTTTCTGAGAAATACCGGGCATTGCAGTAATGTATTTAATACCGGGAGTTACACCGCCGACCTGATCCTGCCAACCGCCACCTGTGGACATAAGCTGTTCCATAACAAGTACATGCTGATAGAGGTCATCTTCCGTGTGTGCGATGCCCATAAATTCAAAAATAGCCTTAACACAAGCAGCTGAAAGTATAGAGCTTGTACCGAGTCCGCTTCCCTTCGGAACATTCGTAACCTCGGAATGCATAACAAAGCCGCCGCCGAGTCTTGTAAGAATTTCATCAAGATTACCGCCGTCTTTGGGAATGATGCCACAGGCAAGAAGCGCTGCCTTCTGAAGAGCAAAGGGATCGTACGGATCACCTGTTGCCTGTAAAGGTTCAATTTTATCAAATTCACCGTGAACATCCATATCGCGGCTGTCAAACACAACCTTGTGTTCGTTTATTTTTTCAAGAGTAACTTCAACGGGCTTTTCTCCGTTAAGGAGAATTGCAGAATTCAATACTGTACCGCCGCGTTCGTTACAGTACGGAGGTGTATCCGACCAGCCTCCGCCCCAGTTGACTCGAAGAGGAAGCTTTACTGTATGTGTATCATAAGAAATCTTACAGCTATCGTTATAATGCAAGCTGTCGATCGAGCCCTTCATTATGGTTGAGGATATTGTTTCAAAGCATTTTGCAAGAAGCTTTTCACCATCAACGCCTCCAAGAGCACGGCCGATATAATAGTAAAGTCTTATAGTTTCGTGAAAATCTGATTTTTCCAGACGTTTTTCAAGCCATTCATTCTGTATGGGTGTCAGCTTGTCTGCACGTAAAATATTCTTTGCTTCAGTTGCGGGCTTTCCTGCAAGAATGAGTTTAGCAATATCACCCATACGAACAAGCTCCTGCATTCTGTTATCCCAAGCGATAATAGCATCAGGATCAGCTTCATTAAAGCCTGAACAGAGAGATTTACGTGTGGCTTTTTTCCATTTTTCACTATCACCCTTGCCGTGAGCCATATCATAAATGTTAAGCGCCGAGGAAACAGCCTCAACAATAGTATCACAAGTCGGATAAAGATCTGCAGTCCAGAGTGTACCGTTATAATCAACACCCAAATCAGCGACATCAAGCTTGTTATCTGCAATAAAATCAGAAAGAGGCTTTCCGAAAATAGCACATTCCTTGGGATTATCATTTATTCCGTATATTCTTGCAACAAATTTACCGTCACGCTGTTTAAGTCCGTGCAGCACCACATCGGACGGAATAACCTCGTTATGAATATCGATATATGAAAGAACTACATTGTCGCCAACCGTGGCAGACTCGTGAACATAAGAAACCTCAAGATAGCAATCCTTGCCTATTTTAGCGCCCGAAGAAAGAACACTGTTATAACCGGCAGTAGAACTGTTAATACTACTGTTAATATGCTTATCCCAACCAAGCTCACGGTAGCTGTCTATACCGCCTGCCATAAGCTTTTGTATCTCTTTGGTTGTACCGAAATGAATAAACTTTGCAGGAGCAAGACGGAGAAGCTTGAGGTTGTACGGTCTGAGAATATCCCATACCCTTGTACGTGCTTCATGCAGTTCATCACAAAACTCGCCCTCAGGCTTTTCAAGATAGAACTGCTCAAGAGAAGACTCAGTTGCTAACGGATACAGAAAATCTCCGTAAAGCGAAAGACGAACCTTATCGTTTACATATTTATCATAATCCGCATCAGTTGAAATGAGCGAATACAGTGAATTAAGCATATCTGTTGAAAATATTACTGCACCCGTATCAATATCTACAGCTCCGCGCTCGTTTACAGCACCGCATTCTTTAAGAGTTTCTACAGACTGCTTATGCAGGAATTTTGCAACATTATTATCCTTTCCGTTCAGGAAAACACCGTGATTCTTACCTGTTTCTACATTTTCCTTGAAGGAAATAGCGGCTGCACCTTCACCGCTGTAATCAATCTGCAACGGATTAAACAGGAGAAGCACATCACCTGAAAGAAGAAGCATACCTTCTTTTACTCTCGAAGGAACACTTGACATGGCAATCATGAACTCATCAAAGAGTGTGGCAGCTCTGCCATTGGGAAGCTTGTGAGGAACAGGTGAAAAGAGCTTACCGAGAGCTGAATACTGAGGAACTCTTTTAGAGTCACCGCCTGAGTGTATAACAAGTATGCGAAGTCCTGAAAAATCGGTTTTGCCGGTATGCTCTGCTATATATTTAATAACACCAAGCGTTGCACCGCCACTGCCTACACGCTTACCGTCCCTATCGGGAATAACTGCAAAATGTGTTTTACGAGGCAAAAAACCAACCTTTTGGCGCTCAGCTATCTGCGTTTCAAAGCCCTGCGCCTGTTGAGCATTGGAGGCAGTAAGTATTACGTAATCCCAACACGCAAAATTATCCCTTGTCAACGAACGGCAATAGTCGTCCCAGGTATCCATATAAGACTGAGATAAAAACAATGAAGTGTAGTTAGACATCACTATGCGCTCCTTTTATCTTCTTTATTATTTCATTTGTAATAGATGTAACTGCTTCATTTCTGAGTATCATTTCAATAATTAAGTATAACATTACGGACAAAGCTACCGTTGCGCCAACATATATAATCATATTATCAATTACAAGCTTTAAGAGAAGCGCAACAGGAATTATTGCAGAAGCACCGATTAAACTCTTTATAAACACTTTTGTTAATCCGCTTGTTTTTACATATTTCTTGGCTTTTAAGTAACACATTAAAAAAGCAACTATTTCAGCAATCAATGTTGTAACAGCAGCAGCCTCTTCAGCAAAAAACGGTATAAGAGCAAAATTGAGCACTACATTTGTAATCGCACTTATAATGGTAACCTTCAGGTAATAATTTTCTTCCTTCGCAGGAATTAAAACTGCATGTCCCCAGAAATATCCGCCCATAGAGAATATAATAGCCACAGTTAAAATAATTTGCGCAGGTATAGCTGAAATATACATTTCATCAGAAATTAAAATAATAACCTCTCTGCTTAATGCTATAAGTCCTACTATAGCAGGTACAACAAGCGAAACTGTTGTTCCAAGCGTACTTGATGCAACTGCATTAGCCTCTGACTTATTTTTTTGACTTAAAAGCAAAGACATTCTTGGAATGGTTACAACTATTGCAGAAAACAACAAATTCTTTACTATATAGTAAACCTTATGAGCAACTGTATAAATTCCAACAGCATACTCTCCGCTTATAAAGCCCAGAATTGTTGTGTCAGAGCTTGTGTAAATTGTAATCGAAGCAATACTGGCAAAAAGTATCAATATAGGCTTTATGTGCGATTTCCAATCTACGTTGAAAACTATTTTAATATTGCAATGCTTTCTTGCGACAAAAAAGTTGATTATACCGGAAACTACAGTTACTCCTGCAGTTATAACGGCATATTTCAAAACATCATCGGGTGTTTTGATAAATACGAACATTGCTATAATAGCAAATATCTGAAAAATAATGCTTCTTATGGTTATATATGCAAATTCTTCATATATTGAGAAGATCCAGTTTACACCTACTGTTGTAAAAATAACCTGAGAGGACAACACCAGCAACAACACCGTGTATCCCTGAAATTTCGGAACAGCAATTAAAAGTACAAACAAAATGAGAAATGCAAAAACAGTTGAACTCATATTTATTGAGAAAATCTGACTTGCAAATTTACTCATTTTTTCTTTATCCTCTCTGTATTTTGCACCCTCTCTTACTGCATACGTTTCAATTCCGAGGCCTGCAATAAGAGTTATATAAGTAATCAATGATACCGCAAAATTATACCTTCCAAGAGCCTCTACCCCTAATGCCTTAGATACATACGGAAACGAAATAAGGGGAAAGATTATTGCCATAAGATTCTTTACTGCGTTAAGTAGCATATTTAATTTTAACGATTTCTTATCTTTTGCCATATTGCTTTCACTTTCTATCCTAAAACAGCAATTCTAAAATCTTAGTAGCCAACATTATTCTTCCATCCAAGCTCTTTTTTTGATCGTTTTACTCCAAAACTTTCTTATAAACTTGGGAACATAGCTTTTTATTTTTAATTTTTTCTCCAGCTTCTTTGCAGCTAAAATTTCCTGCTCCTCGTCGCATTCAACACCGTGAAGTCTTCTTACACGGCAGGATTCACTTATTGAAGCACATCTGTTTATAGAGCTGACTCCGTCTGCATAAAAATTGGAAATTACTGTATCAATCTTCAAAAAAGTACAATTTTCGTGATACAAAGAAAGCATCATATTGTAATCTGCGGCTATTCTAAATGACGTATCAAACTTATGATTTTTAATTACATCAGAACGGACAAGCGTGGCAGGATGTGCTAAAGACATTCCGCCTTCAAGCTTCGTGTGGTCTGTTTTAAATACAGTATAAACACACATATCTACATAAAGACTATTACCGTAAATTACCTCAGGACGTTTTTCACCTACGGCATCAATGATATTCTTTAAGGCATCGTCGTTATTAAGCTTGTCGCCGCCATTTATAAATATGACATAATCACCGTTTGATCTGTCAATACCGTTATTCATACCGCCATAAATGCCGCCATCCTTCTCAGAATAAACTCGGTATTCAACACCCTTTTCCTTGAATTTATTCTCATAAGACTTTGCTATTTCAACCGATTTATCAGTACTTTTGCCGTCACAAATAATATACTCAAATGAATTGGTTGTCTGATTAAGCACTGATTCAATTGTTTTTGCTATATTCTTTTCTTCGTTATAACAAACTGTAACTATTGAAATTTTCATATTAATCTCCTTATTACACTGTACCCCAAACAGCAGGATTATTTTCTCAAACGATAGTACAATTTAGGGCTGATACAGAAAACTGCTGCCTTGATCTTCGCCTTGTATGTTTTTGCCAGACTCACACACAGTCTTTTATTGATAAACTCTTTTTCATCATACAATTCACCCATACATACAGCATTAAGGTAAAGATTGCAAAGATAACTTTTCAGATTATTTCTAAGCACCTTATCCTCTATTTTTTCGTATAAATTATTAAGATAGTGAACCGTACTGATTAAATCCTTTGCATTTTTTGTCTTCTTTTTAGCGGTTGTAATAGAACCCATTCGTATAAAATAATTGTAAAATGCAATATTAGTATTCAATACAGTTTTTGCTTCAAGCAATACCTCGGGAGTCCATCTTTCATCCTCATGAAGTAAGCCTTTTTCAAAAAACAAATTATTATCAATTAAAAGCTCTCTCTTATAAATATTGTTCGGAGAAAGGAAACAGAATGTAAACGGCATCGAAAACAGATAATTCAAGAACTCTTTTCCACCGTTAAACAATTCACATTTATCGTATCTGTTAACAACTTTAGTGCTCCCATTTTCAATCCAGTTCGTATTACAAATAACCACATCGGGAGATGCTGCACCTTTTATCGAATTATAAATATCCTCACAGCTTGTAAGTTCAATTGAGTCATCTGAATCAAGGAAAATAATATATTCACCGTTTGCTGCCTTGATACCAAAATTACGGGCATCGGAAAGACCGCCGTTTTCTTTATGTATGACTTTAATTCTGTCATCCTGTGCTGCAAATTTATCGCACATAGCAGGACTTCCGTCAGGACTTCCGTCATCTACAAGAATAATTTCAATATTTTTGTATGTCTGATTTATAACAGAGCTTACACATCTTTCAAGATATTCCTCAACATTATAAACAGGAATTATTATACTGAATTTAACCTCTGACATTTTTTCTCTCCAATCAAAACTATAACACTGTTTTTCTATGCAATATTACAAAAAAAGATTTTTAACAGGCATAAACATAAAAAACAATCTTGTGCTTATTCTGGCAATAACAATGCCGGTTTTCATAACAAAACCAAGCGGCTTTATATATTTGAAGTTAAAATACTTTTTTATATTTCCGCGAACAGTTTTGCAAAATTCCTTGCGGGATGATTTATCAAAATAAAGTTTTTGCAAAAATACTGTATTACAAATTAAGGTTGCGGCATACGCACACCGGCACAGATACTCCTTATTCTCTATATTGCTATTTGAAATTTCATCTAAAATACGAAGACATGATGTATGAGCAGAATACCTTTTGTAATTGAATACAGCATGCATTGCACTTCCCTCTCGCATATAATAATTGCAAAGAGGTGTGGAATCAAAGAAAACATTCTTGCTTTTAAGCACAGCTTTAATTACGTATAGCATATCCTCATAAACATAAATATCCTCATCTAAGCGTAATCCCTCAAGCACATCTGCTTTAAACAGTTTATTGCAGAGATGCCCCTGAAACTCTTTACCAAGCAAAATTGTTTCTATAGCCTTACTTGCGGTGACTTTCAATAAAATACCGTCCGGATTCGGATGCACCTCTTTGTCAGGATAAATCATCAAATAGTCACAAACTGAAATTTCCACATTGTTTTCAATAAGATTATCATACAGTTTTTTTATCATTTCCGGATGTACTGTATCATCACTATCAGCAAATGCAACATATTCACCTGTAAACACATCAAGTGCAGCATTTCTCGCTTTTGAAACACCGCCGTTTTTCTGATGAATTACTTTTATATTTGAATATTTTGCAGCATACGCATCACAAATTGCCCCACTACCGTCAGTAGAGCCGTCATCGACAAGAATTATCTCAGTATTCATATATGTTTGCGCCAGAATACTGTCAAGACACTTTGAAATATATTTTTCCGTATTATAAACCGGAATTATTATCGAAATAAGCGGATAATTATCCATTTCAAATCCTTTCTTTAATACCATTTATGCTGTCTGAAATTCCAAATTTCTTCTTTATCAAAAATAGTGAAATAAGGATAGTTAAATACATTGACACTATCAAAATACAAGCCCTGTGCAATATATGAGCCGATATTTTTGAAATACATTACAACCGTAATGCCTAAAACAACCGTACCTATCACAATATGAATAGGTATTCTGATATTAAATAAGCAAGGTATAAGCACTACCTCAAGTATTTTAAAGAATACCATCAATCTTGAACTGATAAGCGGGAAAGGCATAAACACCAAATAAATTGCCAAACCGAATGTATATATCTTCATAAAGGAATCTATATAATCACGATCATCATCACGATCATGTATTTTATACAAACACCAAACCAGACAGAAAGAAATCAAACGCTCAAGCAATGCCAATACACTGACAGATGGCGTGGTATAGTTCGATATCTGAGCACCTACAAACGGAATATAAGAAAGCAATTTAAATACCGCAGGTATAGACATTGCTACTCCTACAGGAACAGCACACACCAAAATCAGGTAAATTTTCTTTAAGTTCAGTTTCAACAGTATCGGAATAATAATAAGTATCGCCGCTGAAGAATGTATAAGTGCCAATAACAGACAAGTCACCCAATACCATACCGTCTTCTTTTTTATCAGCATATCTATCATGAAGCCAAGAAATACAGATATCACTATTGCCTGACGAATCATTGAAAAGAAATATGTCAGATAAAATGTGGGATAAAACAAAAGCAACGAAAACATTGGATTTTTGCTGTATTTTTTCAGGAAACGGTTTAATGCAAGCATATTGAATAAAGACACTATTGCAACAAAACCGCTGTAACTGAATCCGATTGTATTAAAAAATGCACATACAAGTCTGTAAAGCATTTCCATATAGTGATTAGACGGATTAGTTGTTGCCAGTTCAAAAGAACTATACATAGAGTACAAGTCACTATAACTGAAATAGTCAGAGCCTTGTCCGTATCGTATGCAAAGCACAACCGTCATTACCAGCATAGCGATATAATACATTATGTCTTTTTTCTCAATATTTACGCTTATTTTACCGATATTTATACTTATTTGTCCATTGTTCATACCTGTTTTGTCATTATATATACTTAGAAAAGTAAAAACAATCAAACAAGCGAATAAAATTAAATACATCATAAGCTCCTCATAATATAAGAATTACTTAATTATTGTCAACGACATCACCTTATTAAATAAGCCTCCTACATCGCCAACTTCAACCACATTTTCCGCAGGCACACTCTCAGGACTTCCGCCTGTACGGTATGTAATTACCGGAGTGCCACAGGCCTGAGATTCGAGATTAACAGTCGGGTAATTATCCTCATAGGTAGGGTTAACAAATACATCTGCAGCCGTATAAATTTCAGCAAGCTCTTCTCTGCTGTTGGTTCGCTTTATACCTATTATTCCTTCAGGCAACTCAGAAAGCTGCTTATCATTAAGTCCTACAAGAATTATTGAATAATTACTGTCTAATAATTCTCTCAATTTATAAAAATCAAATAAACCCTTACGTTTTTCCCAGATGCTTGCCACACCGAGAACTATTTTTTTGTTTTCTAAGCTGTTTTTAACACGAAAATCACTTTCCGTAGGCTTGAAAACACTTGTATCAATAGTATTATATATGACCTCTACATTATACTCATTCAAAAAGCTTTGTCTTGTAAGCTCAGCAAGCCATTTTGACGGTGTAATAAGTGTCATATTTTTAATTCCGGTAAAGGCTTCTTTTTTTCTTAAATAATTCTGCCTACTGTTATCAAGCACCTGACTTGCCGGATATGAGGTCTTCTGAGGACATTTCTCACACTGTGTTTTCCATTTATCGCAATTAACCATAGTAAAATACGGACAGTGCCCTGTAAATGTCCAACAGTCATGAAGAGTCCACTTAACCTGCATATCAGGTCTTGACTTTATCCAATCAAAAAGCATTTCATAATTGATAAAGTAACCGTGAATATTATGAAGCCACAAAAGGTCGGGAGAATATTCATCTGCCCATTTTAAAAACTCTTTTGTTGCCATTTTTGAATATAAACCGTGTTTATCGGTGATTCTGGTTAAAATAGCATGAAGCTTCACGCCTGTATCATTTCCGATACGCACGGCATACTTCTGATATTTTTCCGGCACAAAGCCATCTCTGCCATAGGCAATTTTTGCCTCATGTCCTTCTGCTTCAAATTTTTCAGCCAATTCAGCGCAGATTTTACCTGTACTGCCCGTGCCGCAAACTGCATTTATAAACAAAACCTTCATAATTTACCCCAATAAATATTTTCCATTTCGGTAACAAAGCGATGTAAACAATAAGAGCAGAATATTACGTGCTTCTTATATACTGCAAGATAAATTTATATCCGTCATTGTTTCTTCAAGATTTTTCTTTGTGCTTATGCCGCCAAAATTCAAGCTGGTAATAATATGTACTAATTCTCCTTAGTCGCTTTAGCTTAAAATAAATTTAGCCGCTTCAATTGCAACACACTCGATGAAATAAAGAGGACTATAATTATTATTTCTATAACATTTATATCTCTCCATACAGCGACGAACACACTTTGCCAAAGTCTTGTCATTACTCGCACCGCCGGTACGGAAATTAGCCAACACAATATTTTTTATAACTATCTTCTTACCTGCATTTCTGACACGAAGAATAAAATCGAAATCATCATGAATTCCTTCACAACGGAAAGCACCAAGTTCATTATAAACCTTTTTTGATACAAAAGTTGTGGGATGATTCCAATGTCGGCTGGTTGGAAATCTATCGTATTTAGAATGCTTGATTATAACAGTTTCGTTTGCCTTAATCAAATTTATGTCAGCATAGAACATATCATAAGGATCTTCTTTGTATGTATTCACAGCTGTTTCTACGGCTATAGGCTCATACCAGTCATCTGAATTAATTATTCCGACAAGTTCCCCCGTCGCAAGACTAATACCTTTATTCATTGCATCGTAGATACCATTATCTTTTTCACTTACAACACGGTATGTGTAACCTTTTTCTTTAAACTTCTCATCATATTCATGAACAATCTGAAGAGTGTCATCTTTTGATAATCCGTCAACAATAATATATTCGACATTGGGATAAGTCTGCTTCAGAACGGATTCTATAGTACATCTGATGGTTTTTGCACTGTTAAAACAAACCGTAATCAAACTAACGAGCATCTGTTATTCCTCCGTTTTTATTACAGACTCATTCAATGTAAATAATCTGTAATTATCTTTATATTCGCTAAGATCATTGTCATAACTAAGGCTGCCAAATGCCTTATTCACAAGCCCTGTAACACGGCTCATAAGCCTCAGAACCCAGCTAAAACCTTTAAGCAGAACAACTTTTTTTCCGTGAGCTTCGGCTATCATTTTAACAAGTTCACTTGTATTACTGTACTCAGCATTTTGCGGCCAAAATGTGCCAAATTCCTCGTTCTTAATTATCAGTCGAACAAATTCGCACAAATTTTCGACATAAAGCATCGAGCGCTCATTTTTCACATACGGAAAAACAGGTGTTTTCATTGCAATTTTTGCTAGCAGCGGATAATTTCCCTTACTACCATTACCATAAATCATCGGCGGACGTAAAATAACAACCTTAAAGCTATCATCATTCAACGGTTTGATACCGTTTTCCGCCTGAACTTTACTGTCACCGTAACAGTTTGCAGGCTGAACAGGAGTATCCCGTGTAATCACCATTCCCTGCCCTATAGGCGCACTGTCACCATATACAATAGCACTGCTCATGAAAATAAACTGCTTCACACCTTCTGTCTTGGCCTTCTTTGCAGTTTCCACCGTAAGATCAGTATTTACAGCATAATACAATTTCGCTTTTTCTTCACTGATTTTTCCGTTATCTGAATGTGCAATTCCTGCAACATGAAACACGGTATCATACTCTGAAAAATCCTTTTCACGCCATGTTCCGTCAATCATATCAACAGTATCAACAACATACTCATCAGCAAAATTTTCTTCGATATATCGTTCAAAAGACGTACCTATATAACTATTTGCACCTGTTATAAGTATTTTTTTCATTTTGAAGCCCCTTATGTATTATCTTCTTCATCTGCACGCTTTTTCATCTCACCGGTACCGCCTTCAACAACGCCGTCGGACTTCAGTACGCTTATAACTGTACCAAAAAGACATTTTATATCCATCATTAAGCCCTTAAAAAAACCTGCATTCAATGCGGCGGCATATTCACCGTCGAGCTTTGCTTTCACATCAATTTCAAGCTCATCACGTCCGTTGATCTGCGCCCAACCGGTAATACCGGGCTTTATGTCATTTGCACCGTATTTCTCACGTTCCGCAATAAGATCGTCCTGTGACCATAATGCAGGTCTGGGGCCGACAGCAGAAAGCTTTGATGTAAACACCTGATAAATCTGAGGAAGCTCATCAATGCTTGTCTTACGAATAAAACGTCCTACACGTGTGATATACTGATCGGGATTTTCAAGAAGATGTGTGGGAGTATCGTGGGGGGTTGACATCTTCATGCTGCGGAATTTCCAGATCATAAAATAAGTGATTTCACCGTTCTTCTTTTTACCGACACGCTTCTGCTTGAATAAAACAGGACCCGGATCGTCAATCTTTATCGCAATAGAAATAATCAGCATCGGAAGCGCCAATACTACAATTCCAACACCTGACAAAGCAAGGTCTATAAGTCTTTTTATAATATTCTTATACATAACACAATATCTCCTGTTAAATTACATTAAGCCTTCTCTTAATCTGCAAAAAACCATTTTCAAAGCATCTCATTCTTTGTTTTGCATAACTATTTTCATCTGCTCAGTGTATGCTTCACCCTTATCCTCTGAACCATGTGCACCGGCAGGGTGGAACGTAGGAACAACATCTGCAACAAGCTGACGGATAGAGTCCTCTTTTCCGTCATAAGCCGCTGTCATAAGCATCTGCAATTGCTGAAGAAATTCATCAGTATCAAAGGGAATGGGACTGCCTATATGTATTAAATGATTAGGTGTTGTTCTCATACCCTCTTCAGACATAAGCTTTTCTTCATATAATTTTTCACCTGCACGAAGTCCGGTATATGAAATCTCAATATCAACATCCGGCTGTAATCCCGAAAGACGTATTAAATTTCTTGCAAGTGTATCAATTTTTACGGGAGAACCCATATCCAGAACAAATATTTCACCGCCGTCTGCATAAGTACCCGCCTGTAACACAAGAGAAGCGGCTTCCGGTATTGTCATAAAATATCTGATTATATCAGGATGTGTTACGGTAACAGGACCGCCTTTAGCAATCTGTTCCTTAAATCTCGGAATAACGGAACCGTTGCTTCCCAACACATTGCCGAAACGAACTGCAACAAAATCAGTCTGAGGCTTATCATGCTTTGAAGAAACATCAAGCATACTGCCGTAACTATCCTCAGCATGAACGTGTAGAGGCAACAAATCACTTGACTTTCCTTCTCTTATTTTCCTGTCAAATGACTGAATAATCATTTCACAAAGACGCTTTGATGCACCCATAATGTTAGTGGGATTTACTGCTTTGTCTGTAGAAATCAACACAAATCTCTTACAGCCGTTCATCATAGCAGCATAAGCTGTCTTATATGTACCTATAGCATTATTCTTTATGGATTCGCAGGGGCTATCCTCCATAAGAGGAACATGCTTGTGAGCAGCAGCATGATAAACGACATCCGGTTTATATTTCGCAAAAACCTGATTGATACGCTTACTGTCACGCACAGAACCAATCAATACCTCTACATTAACTTCGGGATATTTATCTTTCAGTTCAAGACCAATGGCATGAGCATTGTTTTCGTATATATCAAACACTATAAGCTGCTTAGGATTGTGTTTAGCAATCTGTCGGCAAAGCTCACTGCCTATAGAACCGCCGCCACCGGTTACAAGAATAACCTTATCAGCGATAAACTGATAAATTTCATCCATATTTACTTTTATGGGAGCACGTCCAAGTAAATCTTCAACTGCAACGTCTCTCATGGAATTTGCAGTTATATTTTCCTTTATTAACTCATGCACACCGGGAAGATTTTTCAATTCGCACTTTGTTTCTTTGCAGATATCCAGAATATCACGGCGTTCCTCAGCCGATGCACTCGGTATAGCTAAAAAGATTTTTTCTATCCGATATTTTTCCACATTGAGTAAAATATCATCTCTGCCGCCGACTACAGGCACACCGTCAATAAAGCGCCCCCACTTATTTCGGTTATCATCTATAATACAGCAAACTCTTTCCTTGACCTCTTTTGCACCGTGCAAATCTCTTAAAATCATCTGACCTGCAGAACCTGCACCAATGAGCATTACACGGCTTGCTATTGTTTTTTGCATTGCAAGCGTTCTTTTTCTTCGTTCTAACAAAACAAATCTGTATGCAAATCTGATAAACAATATCATTAAGAACTGAATAGCAATACCAACAATATGATATGTAATAGGCATTACTTCAAAGAAAACAGAAATGCCTACGGCATGAAGCAAGCCTAAAATCACTGAGCTTACTGCAATTTTCTCTAATTCAAGAAAGCTGGCAAATCTCCATATACTCTGATAAAGACGGGTTTTCCAAAATACAAGCACACTCAAAACTGCATATATAGGAGAAAACTTTAACCAAGCCATAAAATACTCGACCGGAATTTCTGAAAAACGGCAATCAAATCTAAGCCAAAGAGCAACAAAATAAGCTCCCACAACAACAGCCAGATCATACACAACCAAGAACAATGCGACGATATGCCAATGCTCTAATAATCTTGCCGCTTTTCTATAAGGCTTTTTTGTTTTGTTAAGTTTATCCTTCATCATGAATCTCTCTCCTGTAAAATACTCTCTGCTTTTTCAAAAAAAAACACCATTTTCTCAAAAGAAGAAGCATATTAAGTAATCAATCTTTTTATATTCGTAAATTCCACAGTAATGAATTTCGGCAACTATTTACAATATTAACGACTTGTTTTTGTAACAATTACCCTCATCCCTATAAATTGACGCAATTATTTATAATAAGTATAACTTATCACGAAAAATATGTCAACTTTATTTCAATTTTTCGAGCAATTTATGACAATTTGTAATAAATTGACAAAACAACAAATTACGACTTATGACATTTGACAGTAGCTGTAATCAAAAAAGCTTCCCCTGTTTATTTTGACAATAAACAGAGGAAAGCAATATCAGATTTTATAAATATTTATTTTAATGTCATTTACAGTTTTTATCAAATGAGGGATTGCACTGATAGAAGTTTTTGCTGTCAAGGCGGTCAGTAGCAAGTCGCAATCCTTCACCGAAGCGTTGATAGTGAACAATTTCTCTTTCTCTGAGGAATTTTATAGGATCTGCCACATCGGGATCATCTACAAAACGAAGTATGTTATCATAAGTTGTTCTTGCCTTCTGCTCTGCTGCAAGGTCTTCGTGAAGGTCTGTAATCACATCGCCCTTAGACTGCAGATATGCCGCTGTAAAGGGAGTACCCGATGCGGCAACAGGATAAACTGCTGCAGTATGGTCAACGAAATACTTGTCAAAGCCTGAGGCTTCAATTTCCTGTCGGGAAAGATTTTTTGTAAGCTGATATACAATTGCACCTATCATTTCAAAATGGGAAAGCTCTTCCGTTCCCACGTCTGTAAGTAAGCCTTTAAGCTCAGGATAGGGCATTGTATAGCGCTGGGATAAATATCTCAGTGAGGCGCCGATTTCGCCGTCGGGGCCGCCGTATTGAGAAATGATAATCTGAGCAAGTTTAGGGTTGCATCTCGTTATTTTAACGGGATATTGTAATTTCTTTTCATAAGTCCACATCAGTCATCACAGCCTCCTGTATCCCATGGCCACGGATTTTTGATCCACTCAATTCCTTCTCCGGTTTTCGGAGAAAGAGGACCGTAATTCTCTTCATATTCTTCTTTTAATTTACGGTACTTGAGGGAATACTTTTCGTGCATAGCTAATGCACCCATATCATTCGGATGGGTGTTCAGGTATAAATGAAGTTCCCAAAGGGAAAACTGTACGGCAGATAAATTTCTCAGAAGCTTTTCACGGTTATTCACTTGAGAGCACCTCTCAGGAAAGGTTTATAAAGGTCCGTAAAAAGAGTTCCCTTACAGAGAGCAATATCTGCTTCAAACATTGATTTGTCGGTCTGAAAAGGCACGTAAGCCATTGTTGTGACAGTATCATCCGGTAAGGCACTAAGCGGCTTGAAGCTGTCAAATTCTTTACTGCAATCTTTTTTCAAATCGCACTCTCCTTTCAAATATTTGAGGATTTCTCCTCGCTTCATATTATTCAGAAGGACAAATCTTGTGAATTAAAAACTGAAAAGAAAAAGACGGAAAAGAAAACTTCCATCTCTTTTCCGTCTGAAAACATATATTATTTCTTTCTCTTAGGAATAAAAAATCCCACTGTCTTTGTCAGTCTTTCCAAGGGTGAAGGATACCATTCCTCTTCCCTTCCGAAATTCAGACCGATTTTTTCATAATAGCTGCACAATAAACGGCAGGCACTGATAAACTCATTGAAATTCTTATTATTTTTACTGCACCATGCAGTTTCCGCAATAGCAAACCATCTGGGGAAGCACTGATATTCAAGTCTTTCATCCGTTGTTACATACTCTGTCCATATCGGTGATTCTATACCCGCAATATTCCTTTTTCCGTTTTCGTCAAGGTTTCGGAAATTTTCAGGCTCATAAGTATATGCATTTTTTAAGGTATGCATTCCGTAAGGATAATCAACGTAATAAGGGTTAAAGGGTGAAAGAACTATCTTCTGTCCTTCGTTTGCTCTTTGAGCAGTTTCTGAAGCTGTGTGCATCCAATACTGAACTGTAACCTCTTCTGAAAGATTGCTTCCCTTCAGACTGTCGTTCCAGACAATACATTTTTTGCCTTTATTTCTGATGTATTCCACCATTTTATTAGTAAACCAGCACTGAAGCTCATTTGCATTACGAAGCTTATACTTATCCATAATTTTACGGCATTTTTCACAGCTGCGCCAGTTACCCTTAGGCACCTCATCACCGCCGATATGTATTGCATCATAGGGGAAAAGCTCAATAATTTCATCAAGAATTTTTTCTATAACCGTAAAAGAGTCCTGATTTCCAACACAGATTATATCGCTGAATATTCCCTGTCGGGTTTTGACCTCCACAGGCTTTCCCGAACAGGTAAGCTGAGGATACACGTGAAGCACGGCACTGAGGTGTCCCGGCATATCAAATTCAGGGATAACATCTATATATCTTTCCTTGCAGAAAGCTATAATCTCTCTGATTTCCGCTTTAGTGTAATAACCTGAATATTCCTTATCACAGGCACAATTGAGGAAGGTGTCACACTTTCTTACACTTCCCTTTTCCGTAAGTTCAGGCAAAGACTTAAGCTCTATTCTGAAGCCCTGATCGTCACTGAGATGCCAATGGAATTTATTGAGCTTTACAGCACTTGCAATATCAATAATTTTTTTAAGCTCCTCTATACTGAACATGTGTCTTGCACAGTCAATCATAAAGCCTCGATGGGAATATCTCGGCTTATCCGAAATATTCATACAAGGGATTTCACTGTATAAATTTTTTAACTGAGAAAAGGTTTTTTCTGCATAAAATTTTCCGTTTTCATAGGTATATTTTACTGCAATTTTATCCTTCTCAATTATAAGCTTATATTCTTCTTGGGATAAATTATCCACCTTTTCGTACTCTGTAATTTCATTGAGACCTGTAACATTACTGAACACCTCAACACTTTCAGGCATCGGAATAAGTCGCATAAATACTCTCCTTATATCACCATTTCATATTCACCCATATTACCGTTTTCAAAATATCTTTTAAGGTCATAGGGAGCATAAATACCCGTATCCGTTACAACACCGCTTACAAGCTCGGGAGGAGTGATATCAAAAGCAGGATAATACCCTTTAACTCCTTCAGCCGCTGTTCTTGTACCCATTGCCTGAAGAGTGAATTCAGGATCACGCATTTCTATTTTTACGGTATCAATAGTGGGATGAACGTGATCAGGTGCACCTGTTACAAAATAAGGAATTTTATTATATTTTGCGGCAATAGCTATCTGGAAAGTACCTACCTTGTTTACGACGTATCCGTCCATACAGATAGCATCTGCGGCGGAAGTAAACACATCAATCTTTTCATTCTGCATAACGAATGCAGGCATATTATCGGAAATAACGGTTACATCCATTCCCATATCTCTGCAGACGGTTGCGGTAAGTCTTGCACCCTGAAAATAAGGTCTTGTTTCGGGACAAAAAATTCTGACATCGCCCTTTCCCTGCTCTTTCATAACACGGCACATCTGACCTACAATGGTTTCACCGAAGCACTGAGTCATAACAGCGCCGTGAGAAGGAATCATATCAACAAGATACTTTGCCATTTTATATACCTTGTTATAACGCATATTATTTACTTTTACAGTATATTCCATAATTGCATCAGACGTGTTTTTTCCTTCATCCAATGCTTTATATGCCGCTTCAAGACAACCGCTTGTAATAAGACTCATTCTGTTTGCCGTAGTAGGTCTTGCGTGAGCTATTGTAAATGCCGCCTTTTTCAGATATTCCTTCTGTTCGGAAAAATTCATATCCTTACATTCATAAGCGGCAAGAGCCATACCTGCCGCAGCTGCGGTATAAGGTCCTGCACTTTGTGTAACCATATCCTTCAGGGCTTTTGTTACCTCAATATGATTTTTACAGGTAACGAACTGTATTTTTGAAGGATAAATTCTTCTGTCAAGAATTTTTACACTTCCCTCTTCATACCAAGCAATATTTTCATACTGAAGCATAAAAGCTAAATCTTTGTCTGCTCTTTCCATCATATCCACCTCAGTTATAAAGTCTTTCAACTGCTTTTTTTACGTTGAAATATACTTTTTCCTTATCAATTGTAAGATATTCACCGTTTTCATACAGGATTTTACCGTCGCACATTGTCATACACACATCACTTCTGCCTGCTGAATACACAACGAGCGCAGGTGCATCAAGACAAGGAATCATATTAGGCTTATCTGTAGCAATTGCAACAATATCAGCCTTAAAGCCGGGAAGAAGATTTCCCGATTTTTCTCTGCCCTGTAACAAAGCACCGTTGAGAGTTGCCATTTTTATGATTTTTTCAGCCTTCATAACGGTGGCATCCTGCAAAAATCCGTTATGAATAATTGAAGCAATATGCATTTCCTCAAGCATATCAAGATTATTATTACTTGCCGCACCGTCTGTGCCGAGAGTAACGTTTATTCCTTTTTCAAAGAGCCTTTCTACATTTGCAAAACCTGAACCGAGCTTCATATTACTCGTTGGATTATGTACCACGCTGACGTTATGTTCCTTCAGTATATCCATATCACTGTCGGTAAGGGTTACACAGTGAGCCGCAAAGGCTCTTGAATTAAAGGCTCCGAGAGAACTAAACCATTCAGTAGGTGTTTTTCCGTATTTTTTGATACACTCTTCATGCTCTTTAACAGTTTCAGACAGGTGAATATGCATATTTCCCTTTCGTTCATTACATAATTCACTGTAATATCTTACGGTTTTTTCATCACAGGTATATTCGGCGTGAACACAGAAATCAACGAGAATTCTTTCATCAAAAGCACCGTTACAGCTGTCATAAAGCGATAAGGACTGCTTAATTCTTGATGAGTCAACAGGATTTTCACCCTGTTCAAAGCACTGAACAGGTCTTGAAATATTTGCTTTAAGTCCCGCTTTTCCTACAGCTTCAACTGTTCTTTCAGGCTCAAAATACATATCTGAAAAGCTCACTGTACCTGAAGAAACCATTTCCATTAAGGCAAGATAGCTTCCTGCTTCAATATCTTCTGCCGTAAGTCTGTCTTCTACAGGAAAAACCTTTTCAAAAAGCCATTTATCAAGACTTAAATCACTGCCGACACCTCTTAAAAGAACCATTGGCGAATGTGTATGGCAGTTATAAATACCGGGAATAAGAATACTGCCCTTCATATCTTTGATGATATCAAATTCACCTTGCGGCAGATTATTACCTACATAGTCTATATACTGTCCTTCAACACTCAGATATCCGTTATGAATAACATTAATTTTTCCGTCAATAAAATTGATAATTTCTGCATTCTTAAATAAAGTTTTCATATATTATAACCTTTCCGTCACGCTTTCAACAAAATTACAAAAATCCTCGCTTATGGCATTCGCAGTTTCTCCGACTTCTTCATCGGTAAGCTTTCTGTCGAGCACACCTGCAGCCATATTAGTCATAACTGAAAGTCCTAAAAGCGGCATCGAACAATGTGCCGCTGTGAGAGCCTCCGTAACTGTTGACATTCCGACTGCATCTGCACCTAAAATTCTTGCGGCTCTTATCTCAGCGGGTGTTTCAAACTGAGGTCCCGTAAAATACATATAGACGCCCTCATGGAAGGTAAGAGGATTTTCCTTAGCACATAAAAGTGCTTTTTCTCTGAGCTCTTTTGTGTACATATCCGTCGTGTCGAAGAAACGGGGACCGAATTCCTCTATATTGTCACCGCAAAGAGGACTTGCGCCGTTAAGCTTGATATGATCTTTTATTATCATTATATCCCCTACGTTGTAAGACGTATTGACAGCACCTGCGGCATTTGTAACAATAGTCTTTTTTACGCCGAGAAGCTTGAAAAGTCTTATGGGAAGCGTCAGCATTTCAAAGGGATATCCTTCATAATAATGAAATCTGCCTGACATACAGATTACCTTTTTATTGGCTATTTCCCCGAAAATAAGCCGTCCTTCGTGTGACTCAACAGTTGACTGAAGAAAATTAGGAATATCCTTATAATCAATAACAATGGGATTTTTTATTCTTGAAGCTAATTTTTTAAGTCCCGAACCGAGAATAATGCCGATTTCAGGCTCATCTTTTATTATATCCTTAACGTAATCCGCACTTTTTTTGAAAAATTCAAAATCAAGCTTTTCCATACAAAACACCTCATTTTAATTTTAGCACAATAAGAATAAATTGGCAAATAAAATTTCGGACCGGATAAATCCGATCCGAAAAAATTTTTATTTTACGCTGAAAAGAATATCTCCGTAAGAGGGATATGGCCAGAAAGAAGAGTCTGTCTTGGTTTCAAGCTCATCAACAAGAATTCTGACTTCTGTCATACAGGAAAGAAGCTTATCCTTGCTGAACTGTGCAAGAACAGTATTATCTGCACATTCCATAGCTTCAATCATATATTTTTCAAGCTCTTTTTTCTTTGCGAATACTGCACTGCTGAGAGATGAAAGATCCTTGACAAGTTCTGTTTCATAATCACAGGAAATACAGTCACAAAGAGCCTTCTTTGAAAGTGCCGTATCTGCAAGCTCATGAACGTATCTGCTTACTGCAGGAAGAATATCCTTATTCACCATATCAAGCATTGTAAGTGCTTCGATATTTACTACCTTACAGTAATTTTCAGAAAGAATTTCATATCTTGCTTTAAGCTCTTCAAGAGAATACACCTTATGAGCAGTAAACAGAGCAATATTCTTTTCGTCAAGAAGACTGGGAAGAGCATCGGGAGTGGTCTTCATATTAAGAAGTCCTCTCTTTTCAGCTTCAAATATCCAGGCATCATCATATCCGTTACCGTTAAAGATAATTCTCTTATGACAGGCTATTGTATTTTTGATTATTTCGTGAAGAGAGCCTTCAAAATCCTCTGTATTTTCAAGCACATCGGCAAACTGTCTGAGAACTTCAGCTACAGCAGTATTGAGAACAACATTACAGCTGGAAATAGAGCTTGAAGAACCGAGCATTCTGAATTCAAACTTATTGCCTGTGAATGCGAAGGGCGATGTTCTGTTTCTGTCTGTTGAATCCTTAGGGAATTTGGGAAGAGTGTGCACACCGATTCTCAGAAGCTCTTTTTCCTTTGTTCCGTAGGGCTTTTCTGCCTCAATAGCTTCAAGAATTCCCGTAAGCTCATCACCGAGGAACATAGATACAACTGCAGGAGGTGCTTCATTTGCGCCGAGTCGGTGATCGTTTCCTGCTGCCGCAACAGAAACTCTCAGAAGATCCTGATAATCGTCAACAGCTTTTATTACTGCACAAAGAAATAATAAGAACTGAGCATTTTCACCGGGGGTATCACCGGGGTTAAGAAGGTTCACACCTGTATCAGTTGAAATTGACCAGTTATTGTGTTTACCGCTTCCGTTCACACCTGCAAAGGGCTTTTCGTGAAGCAGACATACCATATTGTGTCTTCTTGCAATTTTCTGCATAAGCTCCATAGTAAGCTGATTCTGGTCTGCGGCAATATTTGTTGTTGTAAACACGGGAGCAAGCTCATGCTGAGCAGGAGCCGCTTCATTATGCTCTGTCTTAGCAAAAATTCCGAGCTTCCATAATTCCTCATCAAGCTCTGTCATAAAGCTCTGAACTCTGGGTTTTATAGCACCGAAATAGTGGTCATCAAGCTCCTGACCTTTAGGGGGCTTCGCACCGAAAAGTGTTCTTCCGGTAAAAACGAGGTCTTTTCTCTTTTCAAACACATCCTTATCAACAAGGAAATATTCCTGCTCTGCACCGACAGTTGTGAGAACTCTTGTAACGCTTTCATTACCGAAGCATTTGATAACTCTCATTGCCTGTCTGTTAATAGCTTCCATTGAACGAAGAAGGGGCGTTTTTGCATCAAGAGCGTGACCTCCGAAAGAACAGAAGGCTGTGGGAATACACAGTACACCGTCTTTTATAAATGCATAGGATGTAGCATCCCAGGCAGTATATCCTCTTGCTTCAAAGGTAGCTCTGAGACCGCCTGAAGGGAAAGAAGAAGCATCAGGCTCACCCTGAATAAGCTCTTTACCGGAAAATTCCATAATAACCTTGTTTCCGTCAACGGGAGAAATGAAGCTGTCGTGCTTTTCAGCTGTAATACCTGTCATAGGCTGGAACCAATGTGTATAATGGGTTGCACCCTTTTCAATAGCCCAGTCCTTCATAGCATTTGCAACAACATTTGCAAGACCGAGTTCAAGGTGCTTTCCAAGCTTAATTGTACGCTGAAGCAACTTATATGTTTCATGAGGAAGCTTTTCCTTCATAACATTATCATTAAATACATTAAGACCGAAATATTCGCTTACCTTTGCCATAACAATACCTCACAAAAAATAATGAGGCCGCAGATATCTGCAGCCCCATTGCTGATGAGGGTATTTTATATCATATAACAATTTTTGTCAATAGTTTTTATTAAAAATGCAGTATTATTCCTCAGCTTCAGGCTCGATAAGACCGTAGCCTCCATCTTCTCTTCTGTAAACTACCGCAACTGATTCATTTGCCGCATTTCTGAACATATAAAACTGATGTCCGAGCAAATTCATCTGAAGAATTGCTTCATCAACGGACTGAGGTTTAATGGGAATTGATTTTGTTCTGACAAGTTCAAATTCGGGTTCTTCTTCAACCTCAAGACCGCTGTAGTCATCAAAGGCACCTGAACGCAGACGTTTTTCAAGCTTGGTTTTATTCTTACGGATCTGGCGGATAAGAAGATCTACACAATCGTCAAGTGCTTCATTCATATTATCTGCCTTTGCCTGAGCTCTGAAAATCATACCTTCGTTCATAACTGTGATTTCCACTGTCTGAGAATTCTTCTCAACGGTTGCAGTTACTTTTGCTGTGGCTGAATCTCCGAAGAAACGGTCAATTTTGGCAAGCTTCTTTTCTGCGTGTTCCTTGAAAGAGTCTCTTGGAGTACATTTTCTGCCGATAACTGTAATTTTCATAACTACATCCCCTTTGGAATAAATTAACAAAAAAACGGACGTATGCAGAAGAAATATATTCTTCAAACACCGCCCTTCTCTTTTGTTTCGTCTTTATTATACCACTGTAATAATACTTTGTAAACACCTTTTATACAAATTCACTACTTTTTCTGAAATAAACTAAAAAATTTTATAAACTTTGTAGGATTTCACAAGAATAATTTACAGTTCAATTTCAACGTGACGTGTTACATGACACCCCATATTTACTGCAACGGGAAGTCCTGCAATATGGGTAGGATAAACCTCTATATTGCATTTAAGCGCCGTACAGTCACCGCCGAAGCCCTGAGGTCCGATACCCGTATTGTTGACAGCACTTAATATCTCTTCCTCTAAGTCATCATAAAAACCGATACCGTTATTACTGTCAGCACTTCTGCAAAGAGCTTTTTTTGAAAGTACAGCACAGTATTCAAAATCTCCGCCTATCCCTACACCGATAACCACCGGAGGACAAGGCTTTGCATCAGCCTTTACCACACAGTCAACAACAAAATTGACAATATCTTCCTTGGTTGCAGTGGGATTGAACATTTTAATCTGACTCATATTTTCACTGCCAAATCCTTTAGGCGCAACTATAAGCCGGATTTTATCTCCGCTTACAATACGGGTATGAATTATTGCAGGGGTATTATCACCGGTGTTTTCTCTTATGAGCGGATCTTTAACCACAGATTTTCGTAAAAAGCCCTCATTGTAACCGAGAGCAACACCCTTATTTACTGCATCCTCAAACAAATCACCCGCTATATGAACCTGCTGTCCGATTTCAGCAAAAATAACTGCCATACCGCAATCCTGACATATAGGTATCTGTAAATCCTCTGCTGCTATAAGATTTTCCTTCATATCCGAAAAAACTGATTTTGCAGTTTCATTCTGCTCTTTTGCAGCAAAAAACTCGATTTTCTGCTTCAGTTCTCCGGGAAGATATATATTTGCTTTTATAACCGCATCTCTGACAGCTTCGGTTATTCTTTCTGATTTTATTTCTCGCATAACTACCTCTGAAAAAAATACCGCTGAATGCTTTCACACTCAGCGGAAATATTCGTATTAAAAAATTTTATCTTCCGGAATTACCGTAACCTCTACGGTTACCGGTCTTGAAGTCACCGCTTCGTTTAAGAACAGACATCTTTTCATCGCTTTCCTGCTTGAACTTTGCCATCATATCTTCAAAAGACATAGGTGACGGTGCCTGATTTGAACTTTTTGAAGAGTTACCCTGCTGAACTCCTCTCGAAGAATTTTTCTGAGAATAAGAACCGTTCTGACTTCTTCTCGGATTTCCTTCGGTTGATTTAGGCTGTGCGGGTAATGCCTGCTTTATTGATAAACTGATTTTGTTATTTTCGTTTATAGCAAGAACCTTTACCTTTACATCCTGTCCTTCGGAAAGATGTTCGTTTATGTCTTTGACATAAGTAGCTGCTACTTCAGATATATGTACCATACCTGTTTCGCCGTTTGACATTTTGACAAATGCACCGAATGAAGTAAGACCGCTGACCTTACCTTCATAAATTTCACCAATCAGTGACTGCATAAATTGACGGGGCCTCCTGAATAAAATAGATATATATAACCGCAGAAAAACTCGGTGGTTATCAAAAAAATCAATTGCCCGGAGTTACATCATAATAAACCTTTTCATCAGGATAAGCATAGCCTCTTTCACGTGCAAGATGCTCGTAAAGCTCCGCTTCGTCTGCATTATTTATAAGATGATCTATCTCCTGATTTTCCTGCTGAAGCTGCTGAAGCTGAGCATTGAGAGAATCAAGGCGAATTTGTTTTTCATTTGAATCTATCGTTAACCAAGCAAAAAGGCCCAGTGAAAAGCAAAGAATTGCAACAACAAAAAATACGAGTAAAAAACTGCGTCTGCCTGAAGCTTTTGTCACACTGACACCCACTTTCAAATTACCTTCTCATTAACAAAACAATTATATACCACCTGAATATTTATATCAAGTATTTTATAAAACTTTTTGTAAATTTTATCAATTATTTTTATTTTTTTTCGTCATATTAACTCTTTTATTTTTAATTTTTGCACTAAACGAAGAAATTTTTCTTTTTCTTTTGTCTGTTTTGTCAGCAAATCGTTTTTTTATATTCAGTTTACTTTCATTATATACTTTTCTGCATCCCTCAGTCTTTCTTTTTATCTTTTCTTTTAAGGCAACTGCAAAAACACGCACCTTAGGTGTTATAACCGATGCAGGAAAAATATAAAACAGAATAAATCCCATAAGCTCACCGCAGAGAATATAAAATCTGATTATTCCTGCATTATATTTGAGCAAAAAAATTACCGTAAAAACAGCGGCAGTCAGAAAAAATAATACATCTCTGATAAAAACAGAATATGTATGCTTACCGAAAAAACAATTCATCAGCATCAACATAAAAAATATTAAGCCTATAATATACCCTGCACCTACGGATTTCACAAACACAGATAACTGAACAGTATGCTCAAAGCCAAGTATCATTTCATAAGCCCCGCTAAAAATCCGCCTTTTCGGGCAGCTTTATCAGAATATCTCAGTGAAACAATTTTTCCTTCAGCACAAAACTGTCCTGTTTCAACATCAAGCTCAATAACCTTGAGATTTTCACCTTTTATCAGTATTTCACCGTAAGAGCAATATACGCTTATATTTTCATCATCAAAATTTCCGATATCTGTAATGCCTGAAAGAATAAGCTTTTTCCGTTCTTCAACATAAAGAGTATGAGGCAGCTTTGCTTTTTTGTCATCCATTCTGAATTCCCCTTTTAGTTTTTCTTTGTAAATTATATGGCAAGGACAAATAAAATATTTCAATTTTTATTGGATTCACTCTTTATTTTCGGTTGAATAAAAAAATGAAATGTGTTACAATAACCGCAAACAATTATGAAAGGAACTTTTATTATGATAAGAATTGAAATGGACAACGGTGCCATTATGGATATTGAGCTTTATCCCGACAAGGCACCCAAAACAGTTGCCAATTTTGAAAAATTAGTTTCAGAAAGCTTTTATGACGGACTCACATTCCACAGAATTATAAGAGGCTTTATGATTCAGGGCGGAGATCCCGAAGGAACAGGTATGGGCGGTGCTAAAACCAAAATACCCGGTGAATTTGCGGCAAACGGTTTCACTGCAAATGACCTTCGTCATACAAAGGGTGTTATTTCAATGGCAAGAGCAATGGATCCCAATTCCGCAAGCTCACAGTTTTTCATTATGCACGAGGATGCTCCTCACCTTGACGGCAGTTATGCGGCTTTCGGTAAGGTTATAAGCGGAATTGATGCGGTTGATGAAATTGCCTGCACGCCTACCACCTACGGTGACAGACCTGTTACTCCCGTTGTAATTAAAAAAATGTCAATCATCTGATGACATAAGAAACACAAAAATTTATCCTGTAAATTAAAAAACACCTTACACGGAATGAGTGTTGTCCTTATCGGAAAAATTGAATAAGGGTATGGACATAGCCCGACAACATTTGTATTACAAATGCGAAACTGGCAATAAAAAACAGAAGAGAGAGTAATGCGGAAGTGCAATTCCGTAAAACTCTCTCTTTTCTGTTTCCTCAAGTGATATTCTTTGCTTCGCAAAGAGTGATATTACCTTTACGGGCAGTGATATTGTTCGGCTTCGCCTCACAGTGATATTCTACTCGCCGGATAAGTCGCACAGCGAATATCACTCGGAAATAGCCGAATACCACTGAGCAAGCAATAGAACTCGCCACGGGCGAATAAAACTGGCGTGATACTCCGTTAAGAGTATCACGCCAATCAGGTGTTTTTGCTTTATAATGTCAGCTGAGAAGCATTCTGTCGTTTGCAAATTCTCCTGAACTTGCCTTTGCAAAAAGCTCCATAAGATCTGAAACCTGAAGCTTTTTCTTATCCTCTCCCGAAATATCGTATATAATCTGACCGTTATTCATCATAATAAGACGGTTGCCGAGTCTTATGGCATCCTTCATATTATGAGTAATCATAAGTGTAGTAATATTATTTTCACTGACAATTTCTTCTGTAAGAGAAAGAACCTTTGCGGCAGTCTGAGGATCAAGAGCCGCAGTGTGTTCATCAAGCAGCAGAAGCTTGGGATTTTGCATTGATGCCATAAGAAGTGTTACAGCCTGACGCTGACCGCCCGATAAGAGTCCGACTTTTGAAGAAAGACGGTTTTCAAGACCAAGGTCAAGCTTTTTCAGAAGAACCTTGAATTCTTCTTTTTCTTTTTTTGTGACACCAGGTAAAAGACTTCTGAATTTACCTCTTCTTGCGGCAATTGCAAGATTTTCATCAATCTGCATACCTGCTGAAGTACCTGTCATCGGATCCTGAAATACTCTGCCTAAAAGCTTTGCTCTTTTGTGTTCGGGAAGCTTTGTAATATCAGTTCCGTCAAGGATAATACTTCCTGTATCTACGGGATAAACACCTGTAATCATATTGAGAAGTGTTGACTTGCCTGCACCGTTACCGCCGATAACCGTTACAAAATCACCGTCATTGAGAGTAAGGTTTACACCGCTTAATGCCTTTTTTTCATTAATTGTACCTGCATTAAAGGTTTTATGAACATTTTTGATTTCAAGCATCAGCCTTAACCTCCTTCTTTGACTTCTTTGTAAAACGGACCTTTGATTTCCAATGAGGAATACCGAGGAAAATTGCAACTACGATTGCAGAGAAGAGCTTTAAGTCATCGGTTCTCAGACCAAGCTTCAGAACTATTGTAATAACAATATAGTAAATAATTGCACCGACAACAACGGAAACAAGTCTTAACGCAAAATTGCGGAATATCTTACCGAAAATAACTTCACCTATAATAACAGCGGCAAGACCGATAACAATTGCACCTCTGCCCATATTTACGTCGGCAAAGCCCTGGAACTGTGAAAGAAGCGCACCTGAAAGTGCAACAATACCGTTTGCAAGCATACAGCCCATAACCTTACAGGTATTTGTATTAATGCCGTTTGCTCTTGCCATCGCTGAGTTACAGCCTGTTGAACGGACAGCGTGACCGATTTCGGTGCCGAAGAACCAATAGAGCACTGCGATTAAAACTGCAACAAAAATTGCGGCAACGAGAATTGTTTCATAAATAACGTCAGTTCTTGAAGAAACAATAAGGTCAAAATTTCTCCAGCTGATTGCAGTATTTGCTTTACCGCCCATTATTCTCAGATTAACGGAATATAAAGCAAGCTGAGTAAGGATACCTGCAAGAATAGCGGGAATACCGAACTTAGTATGAAGTATGCCCGTAGCAAGTCCTGCTATACAGCCTGAAATAAATGCAATTACCATAGCAAGATAAA
Organism: Acutalibacteraceae bacterium; assembly: GCA_045591285.1. Taxonomy (GTDB): domain Bacteria; phylum Bacillota; class Clostridia; order Oscillospirales; family Acutalibacteraceae; genus RUG806. The sequence continues at coordinate 42,079 of JAZNSP010000002.1, read as the reverse complement.
TATTCATACCGCCAGTGGTAAGCATAACAAGAACGGCACCGCCTGTAGCAAAAGAGCCGTCAACAGTAAGGTCTGATAAATCGAGAACCTTATACGTAATATATACACCTATTGCCATAACGCCCCAGATCATACCCTGAGCTACAGGTGTCGGTAAAGAAGAGAGAAAATTTATCATAATAACTTAATTTATGCAGAAAATCCGTCTGCATTTCCTTTCGCCATAGTACACCAAAAAAGCGATAAGCATTTCTTATCGCTTTTTTGTAAACTCTTTTTATTCTGTAACGATTGCTTCGTATGTTTCGGGAACTGTGATACCAAGTTCTGTGCAACGGTCAGCCATGTACATCTTTGTAAGATCCTTTGCATATTCAATTTCCATTGTAGCAGGATCTGCACCGTTTACAAGGATTTCGTAAGCCATTTCGCCTGCCTTGTAACCGATATCATAGTAGCTGATTGAAAGAGTTGCAATACCGCAGCCCTTGCAGATACCGGATTCACCCGCTACAAGAGGAACACCTGCAGGCTCAATAACGTTTGCAATTGCTTCTGCATTGTTTGCAACAGTGTTATCAGTGGGAGCAAAGAGAACATCACTGTTTTCAGCAGCTGTTGTTGCTACGGAAGCGATATCGTTTGAGTCAGTAAATGTATATTCCTTAACTTCAAAGCCGAGAGCCTTGAGATCTTCTGTGATAACATCAGACTGATACTTTGAATTGGGTTCGCCTGAGCAGTAAAGAATACCTACTGTCTTAGCATCAGGACAAAGCTCCTTAATCATCTGAGCCTGCTGATCAAGAGGAGCAAGGTCTGCTGTACCTGTTACATTCATACCTGTAACACCTGTCCAATCAGCAATATCAAGTGCTGTAGCAAAGTCAGTAACTGAAGTTGCAACAATCGGGATATCTGCAGTAGCAGTTGCAGCAGCTGTAAGAGCAGGCGTTGCATTTGCCATAATAAGATCAACCTTATTTGAAACGAATGTTCCGCAGATTGTTGTACAGTTAGTAGCTTCATTTGAAGCATTCTGTTCATCAAACTTTACGTTTTCACCGAGCTTATCGGTAAGAGCCTTCTTAAAACCTTCTGTAGCAGCATCAAGAGCATCATGCTGAACAAGCTGACATATACCTACTGTATATACTTTGCCGTCTGCAGCTGTAGTATCATCGGCTGCTGTTGTGGTTTCTGTGCCACCCTGTCCGCAGGAAGCAAAAACCATAGTCATTGTAACGAGTGCAACAACGATACAGAGAATTTTTTTAATAGAGTTTTTCATTGTACATTCTCCTTCGAATTTTAAGTTTCTTTATCGCTTTAAATACTTAAATCGATATGTCTGCATAATACACCTAACATCACCTAAAGTCAACAGTTTTTTTTCGTTTTATATCATTAAAAAAACAAATAGAAACCATTAAAACAAATAAATACACCCAAAAAAAATTCGGGTGTATCAGCTTTACTGGAACATATTAAGAATAACACCGCCGGCAATAACAGAAGCTATCTGTCCTGAAACATTAACACCTATGGACTGCATAAGAAGATGATTCTGAGGATCCTCCTGAAGTCCCATCTTGTGAACTATACGGCCTGACATGGGGAATGCAGAAATACCTGCCGCACCAATCATAGGATTAATCTTTGTTTTAAGGAAGAGATTGAGCACCTTTGCAAAGATAACACCACCTGCGGTATCGAATATAAATGCAACAAGACCAAGACCGAGAATAAGAAGAGTTTCTTTTTTAAGGAACTGCTCTGCCTGCATCTGTGAAGCAATTGTAATACCGAGGAAAATTGTAATAAGATTTGCAAGAACCTTCTGCGCAGTTTCTGAAAGTGAATCAAGAACACCGCATTCTCTGATAAGGTTACCGAACATAAGGAAACCGATAAGAGCAAGAGAAGAGGGAGCAACAAGTCCTGCAATAACAGTTATGATAATGGGGAAAAGAATTCTCGTAAGCTTTGAAACAGACTTTGGCTGGTAAGGCATACGGATAAGACGTTCTTTTTTTGTTGTGAGAAGCTTGATGATAGGGGGCTGAATAATGGGAACAAGAGCCATATACGAATATGCGGCAACCATTATCGGTCCGAGATAATTTGAAGCCAGCTTCATAGCAACAACAATAGCGGTAGGACCGTCTGCGGCACCTATAATAGCAATTGAAGCGGCATCCTTAGGTTCAAAGAAAAGAGATGCAACACAAAGCGTGAAGAAAATACCGAACTGGGCTGCTGCACCGAAAATCATCAGCTTCGGATTAGACAAAATCGGTCCAAAGTCAATCATTGCACCAATACCTATAAACAGTATCAATGGAAAAAGCTCGTTTGAAATACCCATACCGTACAGCGTACTGAGAGGTCCTTCAGACAATACGTTGTCAATCAACTGGTCAACCGCACCCGAAAGAGGAAGGTTTACCATAATTGTTCCGAAGCCCATCGGAAGAAGCAAAGTAGGCTCCATTTCTTTCTTTATTGCAAGAAAGATAAGCGTACCGCCTATTAACCACATAACAACCATTTTCCAGTCAAAAAACTGCAAATGTTCAAACATAAAACCCATTTTACAAATCCTTTCTTTGAGCTGTTTTTCTTGCGATTTTTTACTACATTCAAAAAACAAAAATCGAAACAATTTTATCACAAAGTAGATTTTAAGTCAACGAAAAAAACAAAAATATATCAAAAACAACCTGCTTCTGCATTTTACAAAAAATATTATTGTTTTATGAAGAAAAAATGTAACTTTTAACTATAAAAGCAGTAAAACCAAACATCTGAAGCACTATATTTTTGTTTTATTCTATACTCATAAATTTATCCTTATATTTACTTCCGAGATTTCTGTAGCAAATGAAAACGAATAATGCAAGAATGCCGGAAAGAATAAGCAAATATATTTCACTTGTTACAAAATCAGTAATAAGCACAAACGTTAAAAAGAACGCTAATGTAAATACAAGTCCGATAAACATACCGACAAATCCCGAAGCACTTTGTTTTATTGCGACGGCTTCATTTGTCCAATCGGTTTTAGGTGCTATGATGTTTATTATAAGCCCCAATACGGCACAAAGAAGTATAAACAGAATTCCGCACATTAATGACATCAGATACTCTGTAAACCTGAAACCTGACGCAATAAAAATTATTGTGCTGCTGATAATGTACGGTACGGCTGTTACAGAAAAATGAAGCATAATTTTACCGAAGAAAATATCTGTTACTTCAGCAGGGCTGCTTTTTAACAGCCAGAGATTTTTAGCATCAAGAGAAACCGAAACCGATGTCATATTATTAGTTCCTGCAATAAAACACAGCGTTAAGCAAAAAACCACTGCAAGTTTATCAGGTGAAAAACCGGCAAGTGCCAAGGTCATAAGGAGTTCTTCGCCCTTAACCACAGTAATAACCGCAGCAATAATCATCATCAAAGAGCCCAGCGAGCAGTTGAGAATGTAAATAGGAGTGTTTTTGAAATACAAAAGCTCCTTTTTGAAAAAAGCCACCTTTTTTGAATTTTTTTTATGTGTTTTTTCTTTATATTCTGTTTTCTTTACCCCATTTTTTATTAAGGCAAGCTTCAGAAAGCTTTTTGACAATGCGATATAAACACACATAAACAACAACAGAACAACAGTCAGATATATCAGATAAGATAATGTATTTCCTGAAATTCCCTGTCCCATACGGTAGAAAAGATGCAAGTATTTTTTTAACAGCTCCCCTACCTCATAAGCATTATTGATTATCATATCTATTATCGTGCTTATCTTCAGAGAAAAGAAATAATAAACAGCAAAAAATCCAAGTGATGCAATTACCGTAACTGCGCTTTTATTGCGGAGCCGTGATAAAAATAAGGCTATAAAAAAGCCTAAAATTCCTGACACAGAAAGAACAGCAAAGGGAATTATAAATATGTTTATAATTGCAAAGAGAAGAGATAACATACTTATTTTTTCAATCATAAAATAAACTGTCATTGAAGGTATCAGCACTATTGCACCAAACGCCATGGAAGTAATATAAAGCCCTGTCATTCTTGCAAACAATATATAATGTGAAGGAATAGGCATTGACATTAAAGAATCGTTGTCTTTTGCATCATATAAAGTATTGTATGTAGTAAACACACTGCCCATAAGGCCGAAAAGAAATGATACCACACCGAAAACAGACAGATAAATCCAACCGTAGCCTTTTTCAATCACCGGTGCCAGCATATAAGCCATAGAGAAAAACATACCGGAAAAAGCAGCTATCATAACAATCAATAAAACGATAAAACCTGTTTTTGATGTTACGGTATGCTTTTTGCCGTTATTTTTCATAAAAAAGCCTGAAAAAAATTCAAGAAGCTGTTTTTTTAATAAAGCCTTCAGCATTTTACTCACCTAATTCAAGAAAAACCTCTTCGAGAGAAGCATTTCCTTTTACTTCTTCAACGGTTCCGGAAACCAGAAGACTTCCGTTTTTAATTATTGCTACCTTATCACAGAGCTTTTCTGCAACCTCAAGCACGTGAGTTGAGAAAAAGATTGCTCCGCCGTCATCACAGATTTTTCGCATAAGCCCTTTCACGATATGCGCTGCCTTAGGATCAAGCCCGACAAACGGCTCATCCATTATAAGAAGCTGCGGCTTATGAATAAGCGCTGAAATAATAGCAAGCTTTTGCTTCATACCGTGAGAATATGATTTAATCGGCTGATTAAGCTCATCGGTCAATTCAAACATATCTGAGTATTCTTTAATTCTGCTTTTTCTGACTTCTGCCTCTACACTAAAAATATCTGCTATAAAATTAAGATATTGAATTCCTGACATAAAATCATATAAATCGGGATTATCAGGTATATATGCAATCTTTTTTTTACATTCAATAGGATTTTCCTTTAAGGATATTCCGTCAATATATATTTCCCCCTGTTCAAAGGCAAGAATTCCGCAGCATGATTTTATTGTTGTGGTCTTCCCTGCACCGTTATGACCTATAAACCCGTATATCTCACCTTTTTGTATAGACAGGGATAAATCATCAACACCCTTTTTATTTCCGTAGCTCTTCGTAAGTCTTTCTATTTTTAACATAATTTCACTTCCAATAGTATATATATAAGAAAAACCGCAATTCAAGTGACACATCAACACGAATTGCGGTAAAATCCTTTTAAGTAAAACTGTAATTACCAGTTAATCTTCCAAGTTTCACTCTGCTGACCTTCACATTCAACCTGAGCCGTAGCACCCAGCACAGAGCCTTCACAGTCAACCTTGATGGGAATTTTATAATCTGCGGATACGACGTAACCGTCAGCATTTACAACAAGGTCAATTGTTGAGCCTGTATAAGTTATGTTAAGATAGTTAAGAGAAACAGGACCGAGATCAACGTCTGAGGCATCAAGATAGCCTACACTTGCAGCCTGATGCTTGGGATGCTCGGTAAGAGTACCGACTTCCTTAACAAGAGTAATCTTGATAACGGTATTTTCACCTTCCTTCTTTGCGGAAGCACTTGCAACACCGTCTGCAGTAAGCGTAAAGGCACCACGCTTGGGAAGAAGAAGCGGAACAGTTTCACCCTCTCCGTTGACTGTTGTTCCGCCGTTGAAGGTAAGAACCTCGTCTGTGGGCTTAACAACGCTTTCAACAATACTGTTAGCCATATTCTTGACTGCAGTACCGCCGGGAGCCTTTGTAATATTTGCAGTGAAAGATTCCTTATGGTCAACTGTTACCTTAGCTGTATATGCCTTGGTCTTTGTAACGGCATCAGTTGTGAAATCAAGTATTTGCTGAACATTCCATGTGGAAGGATCAACCTGCTGAGGTTCTGCAGTTGTTGTTTCAGTAGGCTGAGGAGCTGCAGTTGTGTATTCTACGGAAGGATACGTTGTCTGAGCACCCTGCTGAGGAAGAGTTGTCTGAGTTTCAACATTCTGAGGAGGAAGAGTATTTACAGTTGTCTGTTCGGGAACCGCAACGACTGTAGTCTGCTCCTGAGGATTAGTTATAATACCCTGATTAGGTCTTGTTGTTACTTCAAGGATATTGCTTGTGTATTTAAGGCAGCCGCCCATTGAAAAAACGGACACTGCAACGAGAAAGGCAGCTAACAGCTTTTTTATATTGTTCATTTTGAAAATCCTCCTAAAAACATACACAGATATAATACTCGACAATTCACCAATAATCAATAGCTATATACAAATTTTATGCATAAAAACTGTTTTTTTCTAAAAAAGAATACTTAATCAAAGGTAAAACACCTTATTAAGCCACGCCTTTACACTTTTACTTCTGTTACAGTAGATAAAAAAGCACATAAGCACAAGTGTGCAGATGCAGATAACCGTACCTACAAGAAAGAAATTATAGTTTCCTGAGAAATATGCGGTAAAAACGCCTGAAAGCAGAGATACTACCGTGGAATTAAACAGCAACACCACTATAACGGCCGTCCAATGATGTTTTCTTCTTCTGCCCCATATAATCATAGATAGAATTGCTACAGAAACAAGAATTACAATACTCAGCGAGCTTTTGAGTGTGCTTATTTTCAATTCCTGAAGTGCGTAAAGCGCATAGAAAAAACCGCCTACGGCAAGAGTATCAAAGCCCCACATAAGATACGGATGTGATTTTCTTGAGCACCAGGGAAAAACAAAAAGCACCCACAAAAGAAGGCTTACTACAGCTACATAAAAAGACCAGAAGCTTCCCCTGATAAAAAAGATATTGAGAAAAAGCATTACAATATTGGGAATAAGCATTGTCATAGTTATGACGAAAGCAACAAATTCCTTTTTTATGCTTTTGGGAATCTGAAGATTTTCGGCAAATGGTGTCTGCTGAGAAATTTCTTCTTTGATATTCGGATTTATGACAGGTGTTGAACATAAAGCGCACTTTTTTGCACTCTGGTCAAGCTCAACACCGCAATTTACACAGTACGACAAACTAAAAACCCCTTTCTCATTCTCTGTTACTTTCAATTTTTACGTGAATACCCATTTTTACGAACGTGGTAAAAAAATCTCTTTCAACGTCACTTTCAATATATGAATTGGCGAAAGCAATACAAAGATTATTATTGAGTGTGGCAACACCAAGTCTTGCCGCATTTACCTTACCCGGCGGAGGCAACAGGAAAAACTTTTCAGTATGCGCCTTCATTTCTTCGGGAATAACCACAGCCCCCACGTTTGTGAACAAACAGGAATTTGTCTGCTCTGCCGTTATGGCAAAAGAAATGCCGACACCTAAATTTTTCACAACCAGAGGTAATGCACGGACAAGCATATTCCGTTCTATTCCCATATTTGCGGTAATCATCATATTAAGATCCTTTTTGTTACGCTGAAGCCTTAACTGATATTTTGTCTGCTCCAAAAGTTCATCAAATGTATATTCGCCCTTGTTAGGATCAACCTTTACTCTCAGGCATATACTGAAGTTTCTGAGCGTTTCAGAGCCGAAGGTTTTTCTGAGGTCAATAGGAACCTGAATACAAACTTCTTTTTGTTTTCTTTCTTCCCTGAGTTGTTTTTTACAAAGCACATCAAGCATTACCGCAACAAGAAACTCTGTTATCGTAACACCTTTTTCCTTTGCAAGCGCGTGCAGCTTATCAAAAGGAAGAATTCCGCAGGTTATATTGACCGTATGATCGGGAAGCCTGGTTCCCTTTGCGTGATACATAAATTTATCGGTTCTTTTATATTTAGCCTTAGACGTGGCATTTTTAACAAAAGAGTCTTCAAGCTCCCTCTCGGAAACTCTTTCATTTATATCTAACACAAATCCCCCTGTGGGAATTTCAATTCCTTTAAGACGAAGATACTGTGCAACAAGCGTAGATAAAAAAATTGCACAACCGTGTCCGTCACTGAGAACGTGATACATATCAACGGAAATGCGGTTGCCGTGATAAAACACCTTGAATAAGAATTTTCTGTTTTCTTTAAATTTAACCCTGTAAAGCGGGTTTTTAATATCAGGCTGAACAAGAGGAACGTTTTCATTTTTTTCAAGATAAAACCAAAAGAAGCCATGCCGTATCTGCACGTCATAGCAGGAAAAACGAGGCATTATATCTATCAATGCCTGCTGAAGAATTTCGGGATCTACAGTTTCTTTAAGTTCATAACACATTCTGAATGAACTTGACCAGTTATTTGAATTCTGTGCCGGAAATATCTTTGCGGCATTATCAAGCTTTAACCAGAAGCCTTTTTTTGTATTTTTCAATTCTTTCATATACATCACAATAACCGCCGACCGTAAATAAGGCGATCGGCGGCACATTAATTTTGATTATTTTGCAAGTTCTCCGATAAGAACCATATATTCACCTATCTGAGCACCGAATTCGGGAGCTCCGTCCATAATAAGCTTTCCGCTTCTTACAGATTCAAGCATATCATCTGTGGACATAAGAATACCAAGTGCGGAATCAAGATTATTAAAACGCATTGTAAAGAAAGGCATAGCTCTCTTATATTCGCCCTTACCTGCCTTTGATTTACCGGCTTTTATGCGGATATAAGCAGAAACACTGTCTTCTCCGTCAACCTTCCATGCATAAACACGGTCAGGGCTCTTAGAGGTCCAGTCGTGAATTTTTTCGTGACCGAGCTTATTAAGAGTAGAAATACCAACAGAAAGAAGATAGAAATAGCACTTAACGAGAAGTCGCTTTGTATCTTCATCCTCAGGAGGTGTTTCAAGACCGAGAAGATCTGCCATTTTAAGAAGAGCCATCATAAATACACCGAACTCATAAATGAAGTTTACGCCCTTCATTTTAGGAAGTGTTGCGGGACCGATTTTGCCCTTAAAGAAAGCATTCATAGCATCAACACTCTTGAATTCAAGCTCTACATACTTCTGCTTTCCGACTCTGTGAGCAACCTTATTAGCATGAACAAGCCACTCATCACCGTTTACAACAAAGTGAGTTGCCCATTTTCCGTCAGGTGCTTCAGGATCAAGACAGCTTACCTGATATACACAGTGCACCTTCTTGAACTTTGAGTTTAATGACGGAACGTCTGCTACAATTGTTTTCAGAAGAGGAAGAGCACCGCAAAGGAAAATTTTATTTGTATAAATAGCAACAGAAGCCATTATTTTCAACCCTTTCTGAATTAAACCTCGTCATCCCAGTCGTCATCAAGCTCGAAGTCTGCCTTCATTACTTCACGTACGGCTGCAATAATGCCGTTTGCATCAATACCGAGGTCAGCCATAATATCTTCATGAAGACCGATGGGAGCAAACTTATCCTGAACACCGAGCTTCTTGAATGCACAGCCCTTACCTGATTCAACAACGACTTCAGCAACGGCAGAACCGAGACCGCCTACAACGTTATGGTCTTCAACAGTGATAATACGGCGGGTATCCATAACAGCCTTAATGATAGCATCTCTGTCAATAGGCTTGATAGTATGCATATCAAGAACTCTGATTTTAAGTCCGTCTGCTTTTTCAAGGAAGTCAGCAGCCTGAACAGCCTGGAATACGCAAGAACCGCAAGCAATAATTGTAAGGTCTGTTCCTTCATTTACGGTTACAGCCTTGCCGATTTCAAAGCCGTAATCTGAATCTTTATAAAGAACACGGTCAAAACCGCGGTTAATTCTGATATAGAAGGGACCGGGAGTTTCGTAAGCCGCCATAACAGCATTATATGTTTCAACACCGTCAGCGGGACAGATAACTGTAAGATTGGGGAACGAACGGGTTACTGCAAGGTCAGAAATAGCGTGATGAGTTGAGCCTGCCTGACCGAAGGATGTACCTGAATGAGTAGCAATAACCTTAGCGTTTATATTCTGATAGCAAAGGTCTGTAGAAAGCTGATCTGCAGATCTTAATGATGCAAACTGTGAAAATGTTGAAAGGAAGGGTACAAGACCTGCCTTAGCCATACCTGCGGCAACACCGAACATATTCTGTTCTGCAATACCTACATTAAAAAATCTGTCAGGGAACTCCTTCTGGAATTCACCGATTTTTGTTGACTTTGCAAGGTCAGCAGTAAGAGCAACAACCTCAGGATGCTCTCTTCCGAGCTCTACCAGAGCCTTACCGTATATTTCAGCAGTTGAAAGTGATGTTGAGTCGAGTGCTGTATATGATAATCCGCCTGCCATCTTATTTTGCCTCCTTTTCTACTCTTGCAACACGTGCAGCATAAGATTTTTCAAGTGCCTTCTTAGCCTTTTCATACTTTTCATCATCAAATGCACCGTAATGCCAGGTATAGTCATCTTCGATAAAGTCAATACCGCAGCCCTTGAGAGTATTTGCAACAATCATAACAGGCTTATCGGTCTTGTTTTCATAAGCAAAATCAATAGCTTCACAAAGCTCTTTAATGTTATTACCGTCAATTTCCTTTACGATAAAGCCGAATGCTTCCCACTTTGCACAGAAGGGTTCAAGATTCATAACGTCTTCTGTTCTTCCGTCGATCATACACTTATTACGGTCAACGAAGCTTATCATATTTGTGGTCTTGTAATGAACGGCACTCATAGCTGCTTCCCAGTTTGAGCCTTCATCACATTCACCGTCACCGAGAACTACGAAGGTCTTAAAATCCTTCCCCTGAAGACGAGCTGCAAGTGCGGTGCCTACTGCAATTGACATACCGTGACCGAGTGAGCCTGTTGAAGCATCAACACCGATAACCTTATTTGAGTCAAGATGCATACCCATTTTTGAACCGTAAAGATTAAATGTTTTAAGCTGTTCAACATCATTAAAACCGTAATCACAAAGAGTAGCAGCATAAGAAACACCTGCATGTCCCTTTGAAAGAATAAATCTGTCTCTGTCTGCCCAATTGGGATCATCAACCTTGATATTCATATACTTGTGATAAAGAACAGTCATAATATCAAGTACGCTGAGACCGCCGCCGATATGAGCTGAGCCTGCCCAATACGTTGTATCGAGAGTAAGATTACGAAGCTCATTGGCCTTTTTTTCAAGATCGAGCCATTCTTGTTTTGTTAAAGGCATAGTTTTTTTCCTCCTGAATCTATGATTTCGGGTTTTCCCGCTTTTTAATACTTGGGGCGAATTGCCTTGAATGCCTCATCAGCAACTTCAAGGGTATATTTAATGTCATCCTCGGTAAGAGATGCATTTATGAAATGATTATGATGCCCAGCGAAGAATATTCCTCTCTTCATACATTCCTGAATCCAATCCTGATGGATAAATAATGAATCGTCATCAGCAAGTCTTAAATAGAAGAGTGAAGGCTCACCGGAAACCACAAGATTGAAGCCGTTTGCTGTAGCAACCTCTTTGAGTCCGTCTGTGAGCTTAAGTCCGAGTTCACGGAACATCTTCGGTGCATCAAGCTCTTTGAGCTTATTGATACAGGCAATACCTGCGGCAAAGGGCATTGCACTGAGCCAGTATGAGCCTGTATATGAAAGTGAGCTTACTGCGTTTTTAAGTGAATCCTTACCGCAAAGAGCAGATACATTATATCCGTTGGCAAGTGCCTTACAGAAGCAGATAAGGTCTGCTTCAAATCCGTAATAATGATCACTGCCTGCAAGGTCAAGTCTGAAACCGCAACGAACGTCATCAACAATAAGCACTGTACCGTTAGCAGTACAAAGCTCTCTTACCTTCTTCCAGTAACCGTCTGCAGGAAGAGAATTATCAAGATAGTTTCCGTGCATATAGGGAGTTGAGATAAATGCGGCTATTTCGCCTTTGTTATCGTCAAAAACCTTCTGAAGCTGATCAAAATCGTTCCAATCAATATAAAGGTTATTTGCAACGTCCTCAGGAATAATACCGGGATAGTCAATCTTCTGAGTCCAGGGTGAAACACCGTGATAGTAACCGTTTACGAACACTATCTTCTTACGGTGTGTAGCTGCACGTGCGGTCATAATTGCGGCAGTGGTAACGTCGTTGCCGTTCTTTGCGAAGAATGCCCAGTCTGCACAGTTTACGGTATCAACGAGAAGCTCTGCAAACTCTACCATCTTATATGAGGGTGAAGTCATACAGTTACCCTTCTTGAGCTGTTCCATAGCAGCCGCATCTACATCGGGATCATTGTAGCCGAGAACATTGGGGCCGTATGCACACATATAGTCAATAAATCTGTTTCCGTCAACATCCCAGAAATATGAGCCCTGTGCTCTGTCACCCATAAGGGGGAATGAAGAAACAGGCATAAAGTTTCCTTCTGCAGGGCCGAGATGTCCGTAAACGCCTGAGGGAACTACCTTGGTAGCTCTGTCAAACCACTCACGGCTTTTGGTGTATGTATTGATTTTCTTTGCCATTATTCTTTCCTCCTTTAAGCAAGATAGAGCGCAACTCTGTCAAGAATTCTGTTTACATTATCAATCATTGAAATCATACCGCCCATGGTAATTTTTCCTTCGCCGATACAGGCTATGGAATTCACATTACCGTCGAAAAGGTCACGGGCAAGCTTTATCCCCTGAAACTCCATAAGAGCACGGGGATTACCCATATCCTTCTTGATTGTAACAATATGATGATTTTTAACTCTGAGTGTAGCCTTGGGGCCGCCTGCAATACTCATCAGAATATCGCCGTCAACTATATGCTTTGCACTGAATTTACCGATGGCATCCTGATTACCTATCTGAGCCAAGGCAACCGTAATCGTATAGAACATAAGACAGGTGCTGATTTCAAAGAACTTTTCATCCTTGAGATCTTCGGGATCGGGACGCATATATTTTGTAAGAAGGTCGGTAAGCCCGACAAATGATTTAAGTAAAAATCCTATATGGGTAAATCCCTTACTGGGAATCGGTGTAACAGTACCGTCTATCATTCCGTTGAACTTTTCGCATGAAGAAAAAGGAAGCTTTATGGTACAATCTGCACGGCATCCGTCTTCCATACGGCAATAGCCGTTCTTGAATGTAATTGTGGCGGCAGGGCCGTCCTTTACCTCAAAGCCGATAGAAACAGGCTTTTTATTGGTAAGAAGTGCTCTTGCATTTTCATCAAGCTCACAAAGATTTTCGAGTGTTCCGAGAATACCGTACATATTTATGTATGCTAATGTTCTTGCATCCGTCAAAACTCATTCCTCCGTTTTCTGCCGGACAAAATTGTGTCCGTATATTTATTCACAATACATTTTAACAAAAGAAAACGGTAAAGTCAACTTTTATTTATGTAAAATGTACTGAAATAAAAGTAAATTCAGCACCTTCGGAAAAAAACCGAAAGTGCTGAAAACCAATAACAAAAAAGCAAATATTAATCAAGAAGCCCTGTTACTGCAGAGATAACACCTTTGAGTATTCCTGCAAACTGTGAGAAAAATCCAATAATAACTTCAAACATTTTACCACACTCACTTTCAACGTAGTTTTTTGTTATAATATTACCATACAAATATTAACTTTCTGTGAACTTTTACAAAATAACAGCGACTTTCTTGTCTTTATATTCAACAATCTTTTAACAATTTTTTATGCAACTCTAACAAGTCTGCAAAATTTTAATATTTCGTTTTATTTTTGTGCAACTACATTGCAACTCAACAGTAAGAAGTATATAATTCAGGTAAGCAGATACATAAGCGCAAAAACAAGTGAGTCATCACCCTTTTCCATTGTAAACAAAAGACAAAGTGCAAGAATCAGCATTTTCTCGCCGTCATCTTCACTTATGTTTCCGAAAACATTTTTAAGCAGCTCTCTTATATCACCACGTTCTCTCCTTCTGCTTTTATTAGAACTCTGACGGATATTCTGCGTCGGAAGCCCCGCAGGAAGACTTATACTTTTCGGAACTCTGGGAAGCTCCTCCTCCCTGACCTGCAATTCCTCCTGAGTCTTCTCCTGACGCTTCTTTGAATTAAAATCTTCTGCTGCATATTTAGAACGCTTCTGCATTTCAAGAACTCTTTTTTTCGCTTCACTCTGCATTTTCAGCATATCATTGTAATTATATCCACTCATTGTCCGTTCTCCTGAAGTGAATTTATCATTCGCATAAATTTGAGCATCATCACTGCATCATCGGCTTTTTTCTGACGCTTATCGCTGAGAAGAGGCTTCAATGCAAGAATGAAATCACTTTTTTCATCGTGCTCGTTCATCATTTTTGAAAATTTTGCTACCCCCGTGAGCATTTTCGGATCAAAGGGTAAGTTCAGGTCCATTACCGCAGAATTGCTTTCAGTCTTCTTTTCTTCTTCCTTTTTTCCGAAAAACTGCTGAGCCGTCGATTTGAGTTTTTCAATATCCTCTTCTGATAAATTTGAAAGAAGTGATGAAATATCCATTAAATATCTCCTTCCTGAAGCTTATTCAGTATTTTCTGTGCCTTAGGTGAAGAAAGGATATTTCTGAGAAACTCCTGATCGGATAAGGCCTTTTCCACCGTATCCAGCTGTTCCTTACTCAGTCCTGTTTTTAACTCACTTCCCAATTTTTCTATCTCATCTTTATTTCCGCTTTTTGCAGCACTGAAAAGTCTGTCCATATCGTTCTGTTTCAAAACGCTGACCTCCCTATAAATATCACAAAATAACTTTTGTGGTTAAATAATATGCAAATGAAAGAAGGTTTATTAATGAAGGTACTGATACTTTCAGATTCACACGGAATGACATCTGTGCTTGAAGAAATTCTGGCAAAGGAAAAAAATTTTGATATAATACTGCATCTCGGCGACGGCGGAAAAGATCTTATGGGAATGACCGGGTTTACATACGGAAAAATTGTATATCAGGTAAAAGGCAACTGTGACAGCTCATTTTATGATTTTCCGCCAAAGCTCATCTCATTTATAGGCGACATAAAATTCATAGCCTGTCACGGACATGAATATCAGGTAAAAAGCTCTCTTACATCTCTTTATTATGCCGCAAAGGAATATGACTGCGCTGTGGCTTTTTACGGGCACACACATATAGCATTTCACGAAAAAGAAGACGGCATTGAATTTTTCAACCCCGGCAGTGTGATGAACGGAAGATACGGAATAATGGAAACTTCCTCAGGCAAAATCAAACTCACTTTGAAAAATCTCAATGACTAACCGTAAAGTAAAACTTCCCTTTTTGCAAATATAGTACATAATTTATTTTTATTGTACTTGTTTTCTTTTTTTTATTGTGTTATTATTTACTACAAAGAATAAATAAATGAAAGGATCTGAAACAACATGGATACCCGTTTTTCAATTTCCCAATATCCCGATGCTGCTGCTGTAAATAAGCAGTTGGATGAACTTATCAAAAAACCCGTTTACACTATTGCTCCCGATGCTCTTGCTACATACGAAGCAGAATACTTTGAAAAGAAATGTGCAAAATCAAAGGAAATGATTGACGAAGCAAAGAAAATCATTCCCGGCGGCGTTCAGCACAACCTTGCTTTCAACTATCCCTTCCCTCTCGTTTTCACTGCTGCTTCAGGCTGCAAGCTCTATGACATTGACGGAAATGAATATTATGACTTCCTTCAGGCAGGCGGTCCTACAGTTCTCGGTTCAAATCCTCCCGTAGTTCGCGAGCAGGTTATTGACCTTCTTAATACCTGCGGTCCTTCAACAGGTCTTTTCCACGAATTTGAATATAAACTTGCAAAGAAAATCTCTGACTCAATGGAAACAGTAGAAATGTTCCGTATGCTTCAGTCAGGTACAGAAGCTTGTATGGTTGCTGCCCGTATTGCACGTCTTGCTACAAAGAACAAGAACATCGTAAAGATGGGCGGTGCATACCACGGCTGGTCAGATCAGCTGGGTTACGGTATCCGTATTCCCGGAACAAAGTCAACTCAGGCAAACGGTGTTCCTGCAAGACTTATGAGAGATACTCAGGAATTCTTCCCCGGTGATCTCGATTCACTTGAAAAGGTTCTCAGAAAGAATATGCTCAGAGGCGGCACAGCTGCAGTTTATCTTGAACCCCTCGGTCCCGAAAGCGGCTCCCGTCCCGTTGACAAGGATTTCTGCAAGGGTGTAGAAAGACTTTGCCGTAAGTACGGTGCTCTTCTCGTATTTGATGAAGTTGTTACAGGCTTCCGTGTAGGTATGGCAGGTGCTCAGGGTTACTTCGGTGTTTCACCTGACCTCACAATCTTCGGTAAGGTAATCGCAGGCGGATATCCCGGTGCAGGCGGTGTCGGCGGTAAGAGAGAATATATGAAATATCTCGGTGCAGGTCTTGACGGTGCTGTTAAAATCAAGAAGGCATTCTGCGGCGGTACACTTTCAGCTAATCCTCTTTCCTGTGCAGCAGGTTACTTCACACTTGAAGAAATGGACAAAACAAATGCCTGTCAGAGAGCCGGTGAGCTTGGCGACAGAATTACAAAGGGACTTCAGGAAATCATCGAAAGACGTCACCTTCCCTTCGTAGCTTTCAATCAGGGTTCAATCTGCCATCTTGAAACTGTAGGTACTCTTCAGTTCTCAATCAACTGGTCTAAGCCCTGGACTATACCCTCAGTTCTCAAGCAGACAGACATCAGAAAGAAAGAAATGACTCACATGGGTGCAGCTTATATGGCTGAAGGTCTTGTTACTCTTGCAGGCAGCCGTCTTTACACAAGTGCTGCATATACAGAAGCTGATATTGACGATGCTCTTGCACGTTTCGACCGTGTATTCCAGAACATCACAGTAAAAGAAAACGACTGATTTTCTTATAATTTTTAAGAGGTAAAATTACTATGGAAATATTACAGGCAAAGCTTGAAGTAGTAAAGGCAGGTAAACTGCTTTGCGAAAAAGGTCTTATTCAGAGGACATGGGGTAATGTCAGCTGCCGTATAGACGAAAACTTTTTTGTAATAACTCCCAGCGGAAGAGATTATATGTCACTTACCGCTGATGATATAGTTCTCGTAAGCGTTCATGATCTTTCTTATGAAGGCGATATCAAGCCTTCATCTGAGAAAGGTATTCATGCCGCTTGCTATAAGCTCAGAAGCGATTGTAATTTTGTTATACACACACATCAGACAATGGCTTCTGTTGCAGGTCTTTCAGGCTATGATATAAACCACCTTGAAGGAAAGTATGCAGAAATTATCGGCAAACACGTTCCTCTTGCCGCATACGGTCTTCCCGGCACAGGTACGCTCAGAGAAGGGGTTACGGCTGCTATCAAGCGTTCTTCATCAAAAGCTATCCTTATGAAGCATCACGGTGCATTATGTATGGGAACATCTCTTGACAATGCTTTTGAGGTTGCTTCCGCACTTGAAGATGCTTGTAAAGATGTTTTTCTTGAAAGATACAGAGAGCTTACAGGCCGCACAATTGAAACCTTCGGTTCTCTTTGTGAATACATTTCAGGAACTCTTATGAGCGATGCTGTAGGTGAAGAAATTCCCGCATACAATTCGGAAAGATATTACGGAGTCCTTGAAATGACTCCCGTTGAGGGCGGCGATGCAATTATGATCGATCTCAACACCGGTAAGCCTCTTGACAAGGAAGCACAGTATCCTGAAACTGCAGAGCTTCACGCTATGATCTACAAAAAGAGAAAAGACGTAAATGCAATTACTCATTCAAAGGAAGAAGCCACACTTGAGCTTTCAAAAACAGGTCTTACAGTAAAGCCTTTCCTTGATGACTTTGCTCAGATTGTCGGTATTTCTCTTAAAAATGCAGAATACAACACAAATAACCGTCTTCGTTCTGCAAAGAAGGCAGTAAAGAAAATGAAATACCGCGATGCAGTTATGTTAAAACACAACGGTGCAATTTGTGTAGGCTCATCAATGGATGAAGCAAATGCTGTAAAGCTCGTTGCCGAAAAGGGTTGCAAGGCATTTGTTGCTGCGTCCTCTTACGGTAAGGAAGATAAGTACATAAATCCCCTTGAGTGCACACTGATGCGTGTTATCTATAAAACAAAGTACTCAAAGAAAAAATAATCTTAAAAGGAGGAAAAACTGATGGCAGTCGGAAAGAAATCTACTCACAAGAATGCTGCACGGTCAAGACATCTCATCAAACAGGCTTTCGCTGAGCTCTTAAACGAAAAGGATATGTCAAAGATCACAGTTACCGACATCGTTGAAAGAGCAAATATATCAAGAGGAACATTTTATGCTCATTATCTTGATGTATATGACCTTTATGCCGCCATTCAGTCAAATATAGTCGAGGCAATTGATGATGCAATTGATTCAATCGGTCCTGCAAATATCATCCTTGATCCCACAGAAGCCATAAACTTCGGAATAAGCTTCCTTGATAAGAATAAAACCTATTATAAACTTTTCCTCACATCTTCTCACGGTGAAACTCTTATCAAAAGAATTATTTCACTTGCAGAGGAAAAATTTGCACATGAAATCTCAAATCTTTTCCCTGAAGAAGAAGCAAAAGAATATATCTGCCACATGTACTACACTTTAGGCGGATTCAGAAGTATTCTTCTTCATTGGTTTATGGACACAATGAGCATTACAAGTGCTCAGTGTGCTGAATACCTTTCAAGGTTTTATCTTACAAATTGTCCTGAAAAGCTTTGTGAAGCAGTGAGAGCAAAGCAATTTGCCGAAAAACAGGAAAAATAATTCAAAAAGTGCTTTTCTGCTTTTGCAGAGAAGCACTTTTCTCTTATACAACTATAAGCCAAAAAGCTTACGATTAATCACATTTTGCTCAATTTTAGAACTGTAGATATTTTCTATAAACAACAAAAGACCGGAACACATCAAAACTCCGGTCTTCGTTATTTTGTTAGTTGAATATCAAATCTCCGTATTATAAATGTAATACATTATCTGGTTAAGAAGCTGTGAAAGGAAGTTAAGAAGCCGTGAAAGGAAATTAGAAAGATCGTCAAAAATATTTACGTCCCAGAAGGTTCCAACATCTGCATTCTCTTCTGTCAAAATATAAATGGGAGCATCTATATCATCTGATTCAACAAGCATATACTGGGGATAATCAGCTAAATCATCAACTGTAACATAATGAGAGCTTTCTCCAATTCCGCTTGCTTCAAATACATTTGCCATAAGAATATCAATACAGATAGGCATATTTGCATGACTGCTTCCCTTTATGAACCATGTATGATCAGGAAGAATAGCAGTAGATGCATCTATACACTTATCGGGAGAAATATACTTTGCAGTACCGTTCTTTTCAGCATTCTTGAGATATTTACTACTGAAAGTGTCACCTACGAGCACTGAGGTTGCACCTAAAGTCTGACTTGAAACAGTAACAGTTGAGTCGCCGTGGTAGCTTGCCTCTTCAGAAAGAGGAATATTGGGAGAGCCGTATTTTGCTGTATAATAAACCTTTACACCGGCATCTACTGCATCAGTGATTATTTCTTCTGTTCTGAGAGAAACCTCATTATGATATCTCTCGATTTTTTCTATAAGCTTGGCATACTTTGTCTGTGCTTCTTCATCAGGGAAATTGAGAGCCATAGCATCCTCATAATATTCAGGACCTACCATTGACCAGAAAGCAGGCATTGAACCAAAGCTTTCTATGAGAACCCTCGGTATTATTTCAGTATAAACCTGCTCATAAATACTGAAAATAACATCAATGGGAACATTAAGTCCTTTTATAAAGTTGAGAATAGACAGGAATGATTTAGCAAATGAAATAAGTCCATCATCGTCTTCAACAAGAGAGCTCTGAAGGAAATTGTTGAGAGCATCAGAATCTACAACTACTCTGCCGGAGAAAAGAGCACCGACAAGCTCAAATCCGTCCATACCCGTAACATAGAAGTTTACGGAATTAATATCGTCATAACCGTATTCACTGAGATAAGCAAGAACAATATTACCGCCAAGACATCTGCCGACAAGATTAACCTTTTCACTGCCTGTAGCAGCCTTTACCTTCTGGATATAAGCATCCAGCTCTGCAGCTGTAACAAAAGGATCCACTCTCCAGTCGTATATAAGGGAGTATGCATATAAATCATACTTTCCGCCATACCAGTTCCTCTTTGTAACCCAGTTATCCCGATCAGCATAATTACCTGAACCGTCAGAAGGTTCTCCGTTTTCATCAAGACCAAATCTGCCGAGCTCCTCGACAAGTGTTCCCGCTACAAGATCATTATACTCAGTATAATCACCCGTTGTGATACCATTCATAAGAGGAGTCATAATATTATCAATCATTCCGCCGAGAACACCGTCTCTGAGAAAAGGCACCTCACCGCCAACGATTACCTCTGAGTTTTTGTCATTTGCATCTGCACGAATCCATGCACCGTAACCTTGGACATAGACAGTCGGAACACTTGTCGATCTTTCTACAGATGCATTAGCAAATGCGACAACACAAAAACCGAAAAGCATAATAAATGCTAAAACTAACGCAAGCAATTTTTTCATATTTTTTATCATAAAACAACACCCTTTCGGAGTTTCTTTCAAATTAAATATACCACATAATAATAAGTTAGTCAAATCTTTTTAACAAATTATACATTTTTTCACTCCTGTGTGGATATTCTTTTTTAGTATAAATATTCCGACATATTTTTTCATAATGTTGCAATAATTCTGCAAATATTGACAAGATATAAAATAATGCTAAAATAAAGTCAATGGAATAAAATAACACATTTTGGGAGAGAATTGTATGAAAAAACTAAAACTTCGTCCGATGCAGATTAACCGACTGAAAAACATTGCGATAATTGTTCTGGCGGCAATAATTGTTGTTGAAACAGTAGCATTTTCTGCAATTTCCGTAATGAAAAAGACTGACACTACCCACTCAGAGCAAAGCAGTATTACATTAAACCTCAGCCTTGATGCAGTGGGAAGTGAAATCGGCTCAGCAGTTTCAGGTATTGTGGATACATTTTCTGAAAACGGAATTACCCCTCAGTCAATAACAAGCCTTGTAAAAGATGTTGTTTATTCAGATGCTATTGTGAACACAATAATGTCAATGGCATATCCCCTGCTCTTTCAGGTTCTTACCAATCTTGAAATGATGGACTTTGCCGCAAATATCGACCTTTATCCGACAGGCCCTGCTTATGCCGCAAAAATAGCAGGTTCATCATACACCTGCTATGATGCTGACGGCACAAAGAAGCCGCTTACAGATGTACTTAATAATGTTGGCGATAACTGGGCTTATATGGATCAGACTGTAACGTGGTATGATGACGACGGAACAGCAAAAACCACTACTCTCTGGAACTCAATAAAATGGGGCGTTACAGACAAGGAAAGCTTTTATAAGGTAATGGCTGATATGTCGGAAGGACTCAGAGGTGTTCTTGAAATATGTGTTCAGAGCAAATCAAGAATAGTAAACATCAACGTTGTTGAATTCCTGCTTAATACAGATGCAGTACCTATTAATCTTGATGCGGCAACAATTTATAATTCTTCAGAGGTAAGCGGATATCAGTCCTGTCTTGTAACACTTTTCAACGCCCTCGGCCTTACAGACGGTGAATATCCCACGTCAGAAGAGGTATGTGCTTATACAAATCTCGGCGATATATGGAAAGCAATTCTTGAACCTGTACTTTTTGCTGTTGAAAAAGCGGCAGGCGATCCCGTAAACAAGCTTACAAGTATGCTTATAAACTTTGCGGATATCATTGAAACGGGAAAGCTCTGTGCAAGTATGAGAGATCTAAAAATGGACGGCGACTTCCACGAGCTTGCAACAGCGGTTATGGGATTTGAAGACGGTGAAATATATAATCTCGGTGATTCTCTTATTGAGATTATAGGGGAAATGGGCATAGATATTTCTGGCTCTTTCAACAATCTTCTTGACGGTCTTCTTAAACTGATTTCAAAATCCGATGCGGCTGATATGCCTGATATGGATATGAACAGACTCCGTGGCTGTGCGGCCGCAACTACCCTTCCCAACGGAAATACATATTATGTTGCAAATTCACAGCAGACAGTTGATTTCCTTATTGAATATATAGTAAATGAAAAAATCATTGAGAGCGTAATCAACCTTACTCCTCTTAAAAACACTCCCGAAGGAGCAACAATCGTTGCTGCGATAGGACAAAGTAAGGAAGGACTTACAACCATAGCAAAAACTCTTACAGGCGTTCTCCTTGAAAAGCTTTCAGATCTTACAGCATAAAACGTAAAACGGTACACAGCGAAAGTGTACCGTTTCTTTTTTCAGTTAAATATTGTATCAAAAAGCTCCTGAGCAAAAAGCTCGTGCATTTCTCTTACAGGATGATTTATTCTGTTTGCAAGAAGCATTGTAATATCCTCTGTCTGACTTAATTCTTTCCATTTGCCGTAACAGTCGCATACAGGAATTCCCATAGCTTCAGCCAGTTTTACCGCTTCCTTCATATACTTATCCATTCTGCCTGAATTCTGCATTTCTGCGGTAACTGCGGCATATTCCCTGAACTTTTCCTCAGTGTCACAAGCAACATAAGTATTGAGCATATTAGGCGTCATAAACACAGCATCAACAGCTTTATCCTTACAAGCAAAAAAAATCTTTTCAAGAGAATCAAGATAACTGTCAAGCTCACCGTTTACGTCATTGAGCCCGAAGCAAACAATGACAAGATCGGGATTGTGGCTGAACACGTGAGCATTCATTCTGTCAATAGAGCCTGCGGCGGTTATTCCGCCGATACCCGCATTTATAACATTTACAGGAACATAATTTCTCACTTCATTTATCTTTTTTCTGAGCCTGTTCCAATAAACAGTGTCATAATCAATTTCATCTGGTCCTACCGCACCGTGAGTTACGCTGTCCCCAAAAGCAACAATTGTAATTGGCCCGTGTTCAACAAGTCCGTCATAATCAAGCTTTATCTTTTCTTTAATTTTCATATTTACGCCTCATTTTCTATTACAATAGTTTCCCCCGAAGCAACAGAATATTCTTTATCACCGATAACAAAATAAATTTTGTATAGCGTGGGATTATATACTCTTTTTTCATCACAGCTCCATATAAGGCTGTTATATGCGTTTACATAATCATATATCTCTATATTTGTGGCATACCATATATCTTCCCTGTTTCCAAGCTTTTCACAAATACCGTAAAGCCCGTCCCAGTTATTATCAGCAGTAAATTCAAAGGTATGTCCCCAGATATAAAACAGTTTAGAATGTCTGTCTGCACAATATCTGTTATCTGCATCATATTCATTGAATTTATCAATAAGATGAAAAATATCGGGATTTTTATGATGAGAAGTCGGCATCCATGCATACCAGTCTTCAGGCAGTGAAAAGCTTACATTATCCTTTCCCAATGTTCTTGAATAAACAATTCCGAGATAAGATAAATAATTTCTGACTGCTTCATAATCCGTGCCGTTTGTAAACGCAGTAATTCCGGTGTCAGGATAAGCCATACCCCTTATAATGCACCCGAATGATTTTTCAAGATATTCACGGCATAACAGAACATCTTTTATTCCAACAGAGGTTGATGAAATTCCATTGGCACAGTGATTTTCACCGTGAACAGCAATCTCATGCCCGTCGGCAATAAAACTCTTGGCATCATCAACGGTAAGGTCATTTCCCCTGATAAGTCTTGAACTGTTCAGATTAAAGGTACATTTCATATTAAAGCTGTTAAGAATTTCAACAAGCTTTTTATCCTCTTTGCAACCGTCATCATAACTGAATGTAACAGCCTTAGGCTTTCCGCCGGGAAAACGCATAAATCTGTATGCCATTAAATCACTTCCTTCATTTACGAAACTAAAACTATTATACATAAAATAACAAAAAAATCAATGATAAGCATTTATATCTCATCACAGGAAAGATTTGATCAATACTCATTTAAGCATATTCCGCATTATAATCACAACACATAAAACAAAAAAGGACTCGCATAAGCAAGTCCTTTTTTGTTTGGCGCGCTTCAAGGGACTCGAACCCCTGACCTACTGCTTAGAAGGCAGTTGCTCTATCCAGCTGAGCTAGAAGCGCATTATTGTTCTCTTTCGAGTGCATAAGGTATTATAATCCAAAAGACCTCATTTGTCAATATTTATTTATAAATATTTTTAAATAATTCTTACCTATATTACACAGCACTGTTTATAAGGGCAACAACCTCAGCAAGAAGTAAAAATATGAGCATAGATATAACCGCAATCACATACTGTCTGCAAAAATCATTTTCTCTTTTTCCGAGATATGCAATAACAAAAACCCGCACTGCTTCATAATATAAAAAACTCATAAGAACTCCTGAATATGAAAGCTCAAATAACAAGGAAACTGCACTCATTCCAACGAACACTGCAATTTCAAGAAGCAAGGGAAACATCGGAATTTTCACGCCGCAATTTTTGCATTTTCCTTTGCAGATTATATATGAAATTATAGGAAGCTGTAAAAAAGGAGAAATTTTTTCACCGCAATTATCACATACACACACTGAACTTCTTACAGGCAAGGAATTACCCTTTGTAAGTCTTAAAATGTTCGTTGTAGCAAGTCCGCCGATGTGATAATAAATAAGACATAATGCGAGTCTGATAACTAATTGTTCAGTCATAATATTTCACCGCACTCAAAAATACATAAAGAAAAAAGAGCACCTCGTTAAGAAGTGCTCTCTATGGAGCGGGTGATGGGAGTCGAACCCACACGACCAGCTTGGAAGGCTGGGATTCTACCGCTGAACTACACCCGCATAACAGAGATTATTATAGCTTATAATCTCTGTATTGTCAAGACATTTTTCAGATTTTTTTATCAGATTACAACAATTTTTCCTTCGTGAACACTGACTCTGATTTCATCAATCACCTTATCGTAATTTGATACAAGAATATTTGCAATAGGATCTTCAATTGCTTTTCTTATGGTGTGTCTTATATCTCTTGCGCCTCTTACACCGCCGTCAGCATCTGCAGCAACACACATAGGAACATCTTCGTCAACAATAAGCTTAATTCCCTTATCACGAAGAGAAGGAACAAATTCATCAATAAGAAGCTTTGCTATCTTCTCATAGTCTTCCTTTGTAAGCTGATTAAACACAATAATTTCATCAACTCTGCCTAAAAACTCAGGTCTTAAAAATTCTCTGAGAGATTTCATCGCCTTATCCTTAGCGGCTGTACCCTTATCTTTACCGAAGCCGAGAAGAGTTTCTCTGTTCTCGCTTCCCGCATTTGATGTCATAATAATAACAGCATTTTCAAAGCTTACGGTTCTGCCCTGAGCATCATTTGTCTTTCCTTCATCAAGAATCTGAAGAAGAATATTCATTACATCAGGATGAGCCTTTTCTATTTCATCAAACAAAACAACGGAATATGGCTTTCTTCTTACCTTTTCGGTAAGCTGTCCTGCTTCATCATAGCCTACATATCCGGGAGGAGAACCGATAAGACGTGATACAGAGTGCTTCTCCATAAACTCGGACATATCAAGTCTTATTAATGTTTCAGGTGTATCGAAAAGCTCATTTGCAAGCTGCTTTACAAGCTCTGTTTTGCCGACACCCGTAGGACCGACAAAAATGAATGATGCAGGGCGTTTTACGGGAGAAAGTCTTACTCTGCTTCTTCTTATAGCAGCCGAAACTGCCTCAACTGCTTCATCCTGACCGATAATTCTTGATTTAAGATTATCTTCCATATTTGAAAGCTTTTTCATATCGGTATCAATAATCTTATTTACGGGAATACCTGTTGAAAGGCTTATTACCTTTGCAAGATCATCTTCTGTAACAAAATTATCTTCAGCCTTAACTTTAAGCTCTTCATAATTCTGTTCACACTGCATAATCTCGGCACGGACTTTTGCGATAGCCTCATAATCCGGATTTTCATTTTCCCCTAAAAGCTCACTTTCTTCTGCTCTTAATTCAGCAAGTCTGAGCTCTGCTTCTTCAAAATCGCTTATAGCCTTATTTCTGAGATTTGCACAGGTACACGCTTCATCAAGAAGGTCAATAGCCTTATCGGGCAAAAATCTGTCATTTATATATCTTTCGGAAAGAGTTACCGTCTTATAAATAAGATTGTCGGAAATTCTTACTCTGTGGAAATTTTCGTAATATTCCTTAATTCCGAGAAGCATTTCATAGGCATTTTCAATTGAAGGCTCTTCAACCTTTACAGGCTGAAAACGTCTTTCAAGTGCCGCATCTTTTTCAATATGCTTTCTGTACTCGTTAAAGGTGGTAGCACCGATAACCTGAATTTCACCTCTTGAAAGTGCAGGCTTGAGGATATTCGCAGCATTCATTGAGCCTTCAGCATCGCCTGTTCCCACAAGATTATGAACCTCATCAATAAAAAGGATTATATTTCCCTGAGCCTTAACCTCATCAACAAGACCTTTAATTCTGCTTTCAAACTGACCTCTGAACTGAGTTCCCGCAACAAGAGCTGTAAGGTCAAGAAGATGAATTTCTTTTCTCATAAGCTTTGCAGGTACTCTGCCCTCTGATATAGCAAGTGCAAGACCTTCTGCAATAGCAGTTTTACCTACACCCGGTTCACCGATAAGACAGGGATTATTCTTTGTTCTTCTGCATAAAATCTGAGTTACTCTTGCAATTTCATCCTGTCTTCCGATTATTCGGTCAATTTTTCCGTCCTTTGCTTTTTTTGTAAGGTCGGTGCAATAAAGATTAAGGAATTTTCTCTGACTGTTCTTATTCTTCTCCTTTTTCTTTTTCTTGCCGTCCTTTGATGCATCATCAACAAGCTCTGCAGGTAAATCAACATCACTGTCATCATCTTTTTTAGCGGTAGGCGAGTCACCGAAAAGTCCCTGTAAAAAAGGAAGAGTGGAAGCTCCGCCGTTTTCAAAGACGCCGTCCTCTTCAAGTGCACTGAACTGTTCATTGAGTGCATCCATATCTTCTTCGGTTATTCCCATTTTGGACATCATATCCTTTATAGGTCCGATGTTCATATCCATCGCACACTTTATGCAAAGTCCTTCCTGAGTTGTTTTATCTCCTTCTATCTTGGATATAAAAAGCACTGCAGGACGCTTTTTGCATCTTGAGCATAATTTCATATTCATAATTTTTTCCTTTCGTCAGGAGCATTTTATTTGGCGCTTTCTTCCTTCGCCTTTCTTTTTCCCTCTTCACTGAATCTTTCTTTTACCTGAGAATAAGTACCGGGCATATAGCTTGCAAAGGCAATAAATGTAGCAATAAGAGAAATAACAACCAAAACCATCATAACGGCATCGGGAATAGTAAACAGGCTGACAATTGCACCTTCTCCTGCTCTGAAAGCACCGATTTCGGGACCGAATGCCATAATAATTACCATAACAACATAGAAAATCAGAGTAGCGGCTTTTCCGTAGATTTCAGCAGCACCGGGACGAATTCCTACAGCTATCATAATTGCACCGCCCACAAGCATAACCACTTCTTTCAGGATAAACAACAGAAATACCCATGAAAAGAGCTTGAGTGTTTCATTTTCTGCATTTCTGAAGCAGAAGAAATACACAATAGCTATAGTAGCCTGAGTAAGCTTATCAGCTATGGGATCAAGCATTTTTCCAAGTTCACTGACCTGATTAAGCTTTCTTGCAAGCTTTCCGTCAAAGAAATCAGTAAGGCCGGAAAGAGCGAGAATGAGAAGTGCCCATAAAAGTTCACCTCTGTAAAAAAGTACGCCGAACACGGGAATAAGAAGAATTCTTATAAAAGATATTATGTTCGGTATTGTCCAGACATTTTCAAAAAGATATGCAGTTTTTTTTGCCATTTTATTTTACCCCTTTTATTTTAATAAATCTGCTACCAGATTACAGAAATATGAGCCGTTTGCATATTCAAACAAAAGCTCATTATTAAGTACAGGTGCAGCAATATTTACCAATGCACACAGTATTCCCGCAGGAATAATTCCCTTGATAACGCCGAGGGCGGCTCCGAGGAACATATTGGTTCCTCGGATTATCTTATGCTTCTTCTTTGTAAGAGAACGGTTTATAAAAGAAAGAATAAACCTGAAGAGCATTGAGAAGAACATAAACAATAAAACAAGCACAACTACTGAAATAATATTTGCAACAATAGGACCGAGATAATCGCTTTCAATTACCTCTACGGTCAGCGCCGCATCTGTTGTTACGGAAGATGTACCTGCTATATCGTATATTCCGAAAAGCTCTGCCATTCCCGTAAAAAATACCGGCAGTGACTGAAGAACATTATCAATAACCGTACTTATTTCTCCGTCAACACTTCCTGAGGGAAGCAGCTCATTAAGCTTCATAAGAACCTTTTCCTGCATATAATATGTATAAATATAATCGGTTACGGGATTACAGAAAAGCTTTGAGAAAAATCCTGATATCACATACGCCACAATATTGAAAAGTGACATAAGAAATCCTTTTTTGGCACTTGCCACCGCAATAACGGCAATAAGCACTATAACAATCAAATCAATTACGTTCATAACAAATCCTTTCCTTTAACCGAAGGATGATACTGTTGCCGCAGTTGTTTTCTCTTCGGCATCAGTTGCAATTGTTGTTTCTTCGGCATTAACTGCCGTTATTTCTTCTTCCTTCTTAAAAGATGTTGTTTCTTCCGAATAATCATTTTGAGTAGCAACGTCTGCTTCGGCCGAAGCCTTGATTTCGCTGAAATCAAAATCGCAATCGGCATTAAAGCTATAAATTCCGCTTAATGTCAGAACATACAAGGTTCTTCCTGAAAAAACAGCATCAATACACTTTTCACCGATAACGATATTACCTATCTGCAGATTTCTGCTGTCATAAATTTTTACTGTATTTCCAAGCAGAACTGCAAGATAATTTTCCGAAGCTCTTACACCGTATATCTCAGAAGAAAAATCAAGAGTATATAATTCCTTGAATTTAGACGAAAAAACCTTAACGTAAGACTCTCTTGAATTACCGTGCGCCTCTGCAGCAATAGCATTAAGCGTTTTTCTTTCGCTGTATGAATGTCTTATTTCAGATGCTGAATACGATGCTTTTTCTTCTGTTTCTCCGTTTTTATTAATGGTAAATATTCCGTTATCGGTCAAAGCAACAACATTTTTATTGTCAGTAAATATTAATCTAAAAACCGTACAGTCGTTAAAGGATACGGAATAAACCGGCTCAGAAGAATTGAAATCAACAAATATTACTTTTGATACATATTTTCCGTCTTCAACTGTCAGCATTGAAAAAACTGCACTTTTTCCGTTATCAGACAACGCCGCCGTGGCACAATAATCCGAAGCACTTCCCCATTCAAACTGCTTTTGTCCTTTATAGGAATAAACAAAAATGTGTGACTGATATCCTCCGTCGTCATTGAGAACATAAAGATAATTATCCTTAGCACCCAGAACCGCTGTTGTAATTGTACCTGATACTGTATATGTATTATAGATAGCAGTATTTTTTTCAATTCTGAAATTCGTTCCGCCTTTGTCATACAAAAGGACCGTAGAACCGTTGGTATCAATTACAGGCTGAGCATACATGTGGGAATTTGTAGAAATCTTCTTTCCCGATGAGTCTATATAATCTACAGCTGTGTCCGTAAGAAGTACAAGCCCTGATGAATATTCATTTATATTCTCAATACTGTCAGGTAATATATCATAAATCAGCGAGCCGTCTGCACCTGAGGCTACGGTCTGTGCAAGAGAAACACCTGAAAGCTTTGCAACAAAAGCACTTAACGCCATAACGAATATAAGAATAAGAACGCATATTCCGATAATTTTTGAATTTATGGGATTTGTATTCTCTTTATTGTTTTTTCTGATACCGTTTTCACTCACACATCTCACTTCCTTCATAATTTACTTTATTAAGATATAATCCCTCAGGGGCCTGTGTTTTTCCTGCTCTGAGTCTGTCTTTTGACTCTATTATTTCTTTTATTGTCCCACAGGCAATTTTACCCTCGGCAATGTTAAGAAGAGTTCCGACCATTATCCTTACCATGTTGTAAAGAAAGCCGTCTGCTTCCACACGGAAAATAACAATATCACCTTGTCGCTCAACCCCTGCACTGAATACAGTTCTCACAGAGGTTTTTGTTGTTGCTCCCGCCGCCTTAAAGGAGGAAAAATCGTATGTTCCGATAAAATCCTTTGCCTCCCTATCAAGCATTCCGGCATCTAAAGGATACTTATAAAACAAAGCTCTGTCAACATAAAAAGGATCTCTGATATTTGAATTATATATTTTATAGATGTATTCTTTTGAACGGCAATCGAAACGGGCATTGAATTCATCATTTACAGTTTCGCATTTATATACAGCAATATCTTCGGGAAGAAAAAAATTCATTCCCGAAACAACCTTTTCATGCGGGATTATCTTATCCGTACGGAAGTTACACTTA
Organism: Acutalibacteraceae bacterium; assembly: GCA_045591285.1. GTDB lineage: Bacteria > Bacillota > Clostridia > Oscillospirales > Acutalibacteraceae > RUG806. The sequence goes on along the minus strand of JAZNSP010000002.1, from coordinate 11,689 downwards.
AAACAATTTGCATGAACTCCCGTATCGGTTCTGCTGCAACCTGTAACACTTATTTCTTCACAAAAAAGCTTTTTTACGGCTTCTTCCACTCTGCCTTGTACGGTAACTGCATTCTCCTGTCTTTGCCAGCCGTGATACCTACTGCCGTCATATTTTAATGTAAGAAGATAGTTCATTATATCACGCTTTCAAAAATAAAAAGAGAAGAAACATCAAAAAATGAAGTCACAACTACTACTGCCACAAGCAGAATTACCGCTGAAAAGGAAATATAATCTCTTGCACAAAAACTCATTTTCTTCATTCTTGTACGCTTGTTATCACCGGTATAGCATCTGCATTCCATTGCAAAAGCAAGCTCATAGGCTCTTCTGAAGGAGCTTACTATCAAAGGAATAAATACAGGAACAAGAGCCTTTGCACGTTCCATAAGTGAGCCTGTTTCAAGATCAGCACCCCTTGCCTTCTGTGCACTCATTATAACATCTATTTCCTCAATAAGAGTGGGGATAAATCTGAGAGCAATTGTCATCATCATTGCAAGTGAATTTACATTCACCTTAAAAAGCTTCAAGGGAGATAAAAGTCTTTCTATCGCATCAGTAAGCATTGTAGGTGATGTGGTGTATGTAAGAAGTGAACTGAACAGAATAAGAGAAACAATTCTGACTATAATAAAAATACTGCTGAAAACACCGCCTGATGTAATTGCAAAATCAAACTGTTCAAAGGGTTTAAAAAGCACTGTTCCGTTGTCATTATATATAATCTGAAGAATTCCCGTAAAAATCACAAGGAACATTATCATTTTAAGTCCCTTAAAAACAATTCTGAATGAAATCTTTGACAAAGCGATTGCAACAATGGCACAGATAAACATAAGGCCCAGAGAAAAGAAATTTTTGCACATAAACAGCGCAACGATAAAAATCAGAGTAATTAAAATTTTAGCTCTCGGGTCCAGCTTATGAATTACAGAATTTCCAGGGAAAAACTGTCCGATTGAAATATCTCTCAGCACTGATTTTCCCTCCTTTTATAATAATCTGAAAGCACCTTTGCCGCACTTTCGAGATCATAAACATCATCAGAAATGTCAGGTAAATACTTTTTTATTTCAGATACGATATCTGTAGCAAAGGGAACATCAAGTCCCATCTCTATCAGTTTATCGGAATTGCTGAAAACTTCCTGAACTTTTCCCTGAATTGCCAGCTTTCCTTTATTCATAACAAGAATTTTATCTGCAATTCTTGCAACATCATCCATTGAATGAGATACGATAATTACGGTAGCACCCGTATTTCTGCGATAGTTTTCCAGCATATCAAGAAGCTGCTTTCTGCCTATAGGATCAAGACCTGCTGTAGGCTCATCAAGCACTAAAATTTCGGGATACATAGCCATCACACCTGCTATTGCACAACGGCGCTTCTGACCGCCTGAAAGATCAAAGGGAGATTTACTCAGCAGCTCCAATGGAAATCCGGCAAGAACTGCTGCTTTTTTTACTCTTTCTGCTATTTCTTCCGGGCTAAGCTTCATATTTTTAGGTCCGAATGCAATATCCTTTTCACAGGTTTCTTCAAAAAGCTGATACTCAGGATACTGAAAACAAAGTCCTACCTTTGTTCTTGCTTCCTTGACAGAAGCCTTATCGGCATTTATATCCTTGCCATACAGAAGCACCTGTCCCTTTTCGGGCTTTAATAGCGAGTTGAGCATCTTTATAAGTGTGCTTTTGCCTGAGCCTGTATGTCCTATAATACCGACGAATTCGCCTTTTTCAACTGTAAAATTTATATCATCCAATGCGGCTATTTCAAAAGGTGTGCCGTGAGAATAACCGAATGATACATTTTTAACTTCCAATATATTCATAATAACCTCTTATGTCACTTTCCGACAGCCTTCAGAAACTCTGATATCAGCTCTTCCTCACTGATTATAACATCTTTTAATTTAACACCTTCACGGCGAAGCATATCGGCAAGCTTCACACTGTCGGGAACATCAAGTCCGCAAGCTTCAAGCATTTCTCTCTGAGAAAATATTTCCTCGGGACTTCCCTCAGCGACCTTCTCTCCACCGTTTACGACGATAACCTTATCTGCGTTTACGGCTTCATCCATAAAATGTGTTATGAACACTATTGACATATTCTGCTCTTTATTGAGCTTCATAACGGTATTCATAACTTCTTTTCTTCCCTTGGGATCGAGCATAGCAGTCGATTCATCAAAAACAATACAATCGGGAAGCATAGCAATCATTCCTGCAATTGCAACTCTCTGCTTCTGACCGCCTGAAAGTCTGTGGGTTTCATGAAGCCGAAGCTCATACATTCCTACAGCTTTAAGAGCATTGTCAACACGCTGTCTTATCTCCTTTGGATCAAGACCGAGATTTTCCGGACCGAATGCTACGTCCTCTTCAATAATAGAGGCAACGATCTGATTATCGGGATTTTGGAATACGACGCCGACCTTTTCTCTTACGGCAAATTCGTATTTTTCATCGGAAGTATCCATACCGTCAACATACACTTTACCTTCAGTGGGAATATATATTGAATTGCTGAGCTTTGCAATTGTTGATTTACCTGAACCGTTATGACCGAGAATTACAACAAACTCTCCTTTATCAACGGTAAAGCTTATATTTCTGACAGCGGGAACATCTATTTCCTCTTCGTCGTATGTATATGAAACATTGTCAAAAACAATCAGATGTTTATCATTCATATCATTAATCTCTTTTCCAGATAGCCGTTGCTCCGCAGGGTAATACAAGTCCTCTTTCGCTTACGGGAAGACCGATTTCATCAGCACTTACACTTCCGCGAAGATTTTTCGGAACAACTGAGCCTAAAATATAACTCATTACTGAAGGGGAAAGCCCCGTTGTGTAAGAATTTATCATATATAAAAGTGCATCCTCACTGAGAAGCTCAGCACAAAGAGAGCAGAGTGAAAACACTTCATTTTCAAGCTTCCACACTTCTCCTCCCGGTCCTCTGCCGTAAGAAGGGGGATCCATTATGATAATTTCATACTTATTTCCTCTTCTTATCTCTCTTTCGGCAAATTTTTTACAGTCATCAACAAGCCATCTTACACTTCTGTCGGATACACCTGAAATAACGGAGTTTTCCTTTGCCCACTGCACCATACCCTTTGACGCATCAACGTGAGTTACAGATGCACCTGCACTCAGGGCACTTACGGTTGCACCGCCTGTGTATGCAAACAAATTAAGCACTCTTACAGGCTTATCCGATTTCTTAATCACATCTGCTGTAAGCTCCCAGTTCACTGCCTGTTCGGGGAAAATTCCCGTGTGCTTAAAGCCCATTGTCTTAATATTGAATTTCAGTTCATTAAAGTTAATTGCCCAAGAGTCAGGAAGATTTTTATAAACCTCCCATCTTCCTCCACCTGTATTGGAACGAAGATATCTTGCATCAGCATTGTACCATAACTTATTTGTCTTAGGGGTACTCCATATAACCTGAGGATCAGGTCTTATAAGAATATATTTTCCCCATCTTTCAAGCCGCTCTCCGTCGGAGCAATCTATCAACTCGTAATCTTTCCAATTTTCCGCTGTTCTCATCAGATCAATCTTTCCTTTACTACCTCAGCTATCTGCTGTGCAAGTCTGTCTATCTGTCCGAAATCCTTTCCTTCCAGCATTACACGGACAAGAGGCTCGGTTCCTGAAGCACGTACAAGTACTCTCCCGTTTTCACCTAATTCTTTTTCTGCTTCACTGATAGCTATCTTTATATCTTCATCTTCAAAAAGTCTTAATTTACCCAATAACGATACCTTGACATTTTTAAGCACCTGAGGATAAATCTCTATTTCACCTGCAAGCTCCTTCAGAGTTTTACCTGTTGTTCTTATAACGTTCAGAAGCTGTACCGCTGTCAGCTGTCCGTCACCTGTTGTTGCATAATCAAGAAAAATCGTATGACCGGACTGTTCACCGCCGATATGATATCCTTTTTCAAGCATCTTTTCAAGAACATATCTGTCACCGACATTTGTCTTTTCACAGTTAATGGAATTTTCCTCAAAGAACTTGAAAAGTCCCATATTACTCATTACGGTAACAACGGCTGTGTTTGCATTAAGTTTTCCCTGTTGCTTCATAGATTTAGCACAGACTGCAATTATTTTATCACCGTCAACCAATTCTCCGTCACAGTCAACACATAACAGTCTGTCTGCATCACCGTCAAAAGCAAAACCTAAATCAAAGCCGTTTTCTCTGACAAATTTCTGCAATCCTTCAATATGAGTTGAACCGCAGGAAGCGTTTATATTTTCTCCGTCAGGCTTACAGTTGATTACGGTACATTCTGCACCGAGCCGTCTGAAAAGTTCATTGGCTGTTTCAGATGCAGAACCGTTAGCACAGTCAATTGCAATTCTCATTCCGTAAAAATGAGCAACTGCTGTTTTTTCTATATGACGGATATAATCTTTTACAGCATTTTTACCTGTTGTTATGCAGCCTACCGCACCGCCTACTTTAAGCGGCACAGGCTTTATTTCGTCAAGAATAATTGCCTCTATTTTTTCTTCAATTTCATCAGGAAGCTTATAGCCGTTTGATTGAAATATTTTAATTCCGTTATATTCGCAAGAGTTATGAGAAGCAGATATCATCACGCCTGCATCATAAGAATACTCTTTTACAAGAAAAGCAACAGCGGGTGTGGGTACGACACCGAGAAAAAGCACGTCACAGCCCACAGAACAAAAGCCTGCGGCAATTGCACTTGAAAGCATATCTGCAGATTTTCTTGTATCCGTACCGATAAGCACCCTTAACTTTTTGTTTTCGTTTTTTTCAGCAAGAACCATAGCAGTTGCTCTGCCTATTTTCATGGCAAGCTCACAGCTGATTTCTGTGTTTGCAATTCCTCTGGCACCGTCTGTACCGAAAAGTCTTCCCATAACAAAAACTCCTGTCAATTATTTTGGGGCAAAGGAAGCCCTAAATGAATATATGCAGAAGAAGTAACAATTCTTCCTCTTGGCGTTCTTGCAAGAAAACCTGCCTGCATAAGATAGGGCTCATATACGTCTTCAATGGTTACCGCCTCTTCACCTATTGCAGCAGAAAGAGTTTCAAGACCTACAGGTCCGCCGTTGTAATTGTTAATCATTGTTGTAAGAATGAGCCTGTCAATATTATCTAAACCGAGCTCATCAATTTCCATTTTTTCAAGTGCTGTTTTAGCATCTGAAAGGGTTATACGTCCGCTTCCGAGAACCTCGGCAAAATCTCTGACTCGCTTTAAGTATCTGTTTGCAATTCTCGGTGTGCCTCTTGAACGGGAGGCAATTTCTATAGCTGCTTCATCTTCAATTTCTATACCGAGTATCCTTGCACTTCTTGAAACAATAAGGGCAAGCTGTTCGGGCGAATACAACTCAAGTCTTAAAACAACACCGAAACGGTCTCTGAGAGGTGCTGACAGACTTCCTGCTCTTGTTGTAGCCGCAACAAGTGTGAATTTCTGTAAATCAAGTCTTATACTCCTTGCAGAAGGTCCTTTGCCGATAATTATATCAATGGCATTATCTTCCATAGCAGGATATAAAACCTCTTCAACACTTCTTGAAAGTCTGTGAATTTCATCTATAAATAAAATATCGCCTTCGTTAAGGTTAGTCAGAAGCGCCGCTAAATCTCCCGGCTTTTCAATTGCAGGACCTGATGTAATTCTTATCTGAGAGCCCATGGTATTTGCAATTATTCCTGCAAGAGTGGTTTTACCTAAACCGGGCGGGCCGTATAAAAGAACGTGATCAAGAGCCTCATTTCTTTTCAGAGCCGCTTCCATATATACACTTAAATTATCTTTTACTTTATCCTGTCCGATATACTCATCAAGTGACTTTGGTCTTAAATTAATCTCATAATCACATTCCTGAGCACCAAATTCGGGGGATGCAAGTCTTAATGTATCATCATCAAATGAACTGATAGCCATAATACTTTATCTCCTTGCAAGATTTCTTAATCCGTGTTTAATAAGCTCTTCAACTGTCATTGTCTTATCAAGAGGTGCTACAGCGTGAGCAGCCTCAGACTGAGTATAACCCAACGCCATAAGTGCACTGACAGCTTCATCGGTATTTGCATCCGGAATAAGAACCGCCGCACTTCCATTGATTTTTTCTGCACTGATTTTTGAAGGTACAAACTTTGACACCTTATCTTTAAGCTCAATTACAATTCTCTGTGCAATCTTCGGACCGACGCCCTGTGCTTTTGTTATACTTTTTACATCGCCTGCCGTTATACTTAAAGCCAGCATTTCAGGGGTAAGCACTGATAAAATTGCTACTGCAGCCTTGGGACCTACACCTGAAACAGAAATGAGCATTTTGAAATACTGAAGCTCTTCATTGTCATAAAAGCCAAAAAGCTCCACACCATCTTCTCTTACGGCAAGATAAGTATAAACTGTTGCCTCATCTCCGATATTTCCCAGTTTTCTGAGTGTATTGACAGATGTAGTAACGCTGAAGGCAATCCCTGAACACTCTATTGCTACACTGTTTATGTCACTGTAAACTATTTTTCCTCTTAGGCTGTAAAACATAATTTTCTCCTCTTATCTTCTGAGAAAGGCTGAACCGCTTGAATGAGCATGGCAAATTGCCATAGCGAGTGCATCTGCCGTATCATCTGGCTTTGGCACAGCACTTAAACCGAGCAGATGTCTTGTCATTTCCTGTACCTGCTTCTTTTCTGCTCTGCCGTAGCCTACAACACTCTGCTTGACCTGAAGCGGTGTATATTCAAAGCAATCTGCCCCGTGCATTTTTGCGGCAAGAAGAATTACTCCTCTTGCCTGTGCAACATCTACTGCTGTTTTTTTGTTTGTATTAAAAAACAGCTTTTCAATAGCCATAGCATCAGGCTTATATTTTTGAAGCAGATAGGAAAGATCCTCATAGACAGCTTTTAATCTTTCAGAAAACTCCATACCCGCAGGTGTGGTTATTGCTCCGAAATCAAGAACAGTAAATCTGTTGTTTTCGTACTTTATTATTCCGAAGCCGACTATAGCATAGCCGGGGTCAATTCCGAGAATAATCATCCGTTCACCGCTTTATCTTATTATTATTCAAAGTATTATATCATATAATAAAAAAAAGAGCAACCTTTTATTGCTCATAGTAACACAGTATTTTGATTTTTATCACAAAAAAAAAGACATCGGAGATATGCACAGCATACCTCCGACATAAAGAAATCAAATTTTTCAGATAAGAGTTCCTTCGCCTTCAACAGTAGGCTCCTCTTCAGGAATTTCAAGCTCAATACCAAGATATGAAAGAATGGTATCAAAAGCCTTCATTGCAAAGTTAAGATAATAAGAAATTGTGGGCAGGAAGGGGCGAATCACCTCCATAATTCCGTCTAATGATAAACCGTCCATATTATTCACCGTCAGCAAAAATGCCGCCTTTCTTTAATAATAAATTTCAATCCGAATAAATTATATCACACAAAATTTAAATTTGCAAGTTTTTTTTATCCGACTACAAAAGTAGAAGGTTCTTCATCAGGCTTGGTGGTCTTCTCTTCGGCCTTAGTGGTCTTCTCTTCGGCCTTAGTGGTCTTTTCTTCAGCCTTGGTGGTCTTCTCTTCAGCCTTTGTGGTTTCCTCTGAAGCTGTTTCTCCCTCTTCTGTGGTTTCGTCGTCAGCTGCAACTTCATCGGTAGTTTCTTCGGCAAGTGTTGTTTCTTCAGCACTTAACGTAGTTGTTTCATTTACAGGTATTTCAGCTGAATCAATAGACTTTAAGAAAAAAATCACAACAAGAAGAAGCGCCGCAAAAATGAAAAGGAATACTGTAGCTACAATGAGCTTTGCTCTTGATTTTGATGCTTTTTTACCGTTAATTTCATCAGCGGAAGCTTCTGCGGAAATTTCTTCATTTTCCGTATTCTCTTCACTGTCAGCACCGTTTTCTTCTACAATAAGCATTTCATTGAATTTCTCCGCAAAGCTTTTTTCAAATGAGCTTACTATTTCATCGGACTTGTTTTCGCCGTTTTCATTAACTTCAACCTGTTCACCGTCAGTGCTTTCATTTACTTCTTCATCAGAAGCATTTTCCTGCACGTCATCAACAGAAGTATTCTCTTCATTATTTTCAGTTTTTTCTTCTGAAGCCGCTTCTTCTGTTGTTTCCGCTGTGTTTTCTTCTGCAATCGGCTCCTCAGCATCAACCGCATTTTCTTCAGCCCCGTCAGTTTCTTCAGTTTCTTCGGCAGCTTCTTCTGTTACAACAGCAACCTCTTCCTGAACAGGAGCATTATCTTCAATTTCAACAATGATTTTTTCTTCGGCAGCTTCATTTTTTTCAGTAACAGAGTCTTCTGAAGTCTGTGTAGCTGCAACATCAGAAAAATCTGCAACAAATCCGCCTTCAAGTTGTTCCTCTTTAGCATCAGTTTCAAGGATTTTAACAGCAATAATACTAACAGCCTTATCTCCCTGTCTTGCAAGAGCTACCTTTGAAATAAGATTTACAATTCTCTTGACAGAGCCGTCTGAAACCTTACAGATGTCTTCAATATCCTTCTGTGCAAGAACCTCTGAAATTCCGGGACTTGCAAGAATAAAGATGTCTTCTGCAGCAACATCAGGATAAATACTGCTTGAATAATCAGCAACAGTATCAGAAACCTTGATTGTTTCAATAAGACTGCACTTTCCTGCACGGACAAAAAAAAGTGCCGCGTTACAGTTATGTGCAAGGACAGCTTTTCTGCCGCCTGCATACAGACATGAGCAGACAAGCTCTTCAGGCTCACGGTCAATTTTCAATAATGCCGCACGGCAATCTTCGTAAAAACCGCTGAAAACATTTCTCACATCTCTTGAAACACCGAACATTTCAGCTCTCTCATTGAAGGCTGCAACTGCCGCATCGGCAAAGCCGTCAACACCTGAGGAAGTAAGAGCAAAATAAACGTTACCGCTTATAACCCCTGAACCCTTATAGCCGTTTTTTATAACATCACGGGAAAAAACCTTACCGTTAATATTGACACTGTCAGTATTATACTCGGCAGAAGGACGCTTTTGGGTAACAATAGCGGCTTCAACTTTCATAGGCATACTAAAATTCCCTCCTAATATTTTCATGCGGTTATTTACCGCTTAATTCCATAAGTTTTTCACGCACATCACCTGCAAGATACAAAGATCCGCAGACAATAAGCGCATCAAAATTTTTGATTTTTTCAAATGCTTTTTTTATTCCCTCAACGGGAAGCTCTTCATAGGAGCTTTTTACGCCGAAACCTTCTGCTATAGCGGATAGCTCAACACAATCCATACTTCTCGGATTTGACGGCTTTACTGCTATAATTTCAGAAAAACAGGGCATCAGATTTCCAAGAGCCTTTTTGCAGTCTTTATCAGCCATCATTCCCATAACACCAAGAAGCCTTTTATCTGAAAGATGTTTATTTATAAAATCTGCAAGAGCTTTTGTTGATCCGTCATTATGAGAACCGTCAAGAATAACAAGAGGCTTTTCAGAAATTATTTCTGTTCTTGCAGGAATTTTCACTCCTGCAATTCCCTTCCTTACTGCTTCAGTTGAAATTTTTGCTCCGCCTGAGCGTAATAAACGAACTGCCTCAATAACAAGTGACATATTTTCAAGCTGATGTCTTCCGCCTAAAGAGATAAGCAGATCACCTCCAGAAAAACAGACCTCTGTTCCGAAAACTGTTTCTGAAGCCACAGAAAAAAGCTTTCTGTCATCGGCAATGTGAAGTTCCGTATTTTTTATATCCGCTTGTTCATTGATTACACTTAAAACCTCTTGAGGCTGTCTGAAGCTTGTGACAACAGGGCAGCCTTCCTTAATAATTCCGCATTTTTCAAAGGCAATTTCAGAAAGAGTATCTCCGAGAATATTTATATGGTCAAGAGAAACAGACGTTATTACACTGACTTCGGGAAATTCAATTATATTAGTAGCATCAAATCTTCCGCCAAGTCCCGTTTCAAGTACCACATAATCACAGTTCTTTTCAGCGTAATATGTAAAAGCCGCCGCAGTTACTGCTTCAAACTCGGTAATCTTCACTCCTTCCGGAATAAGACTTTCTATAGCAGCTTTCACCTTTTTAGTAACGCTTATGAGCTCATCGGGAGAGATCATCTTCATATTGAGCTGAATTCTCTCCCTGAAATCAATTACGTAAGGTGAAGTATAAAGCCCTGTTTTATATCCTGCTTCTGTAAGAACTCCGGCAAGAGCAGTAGAGGTACTTCCCTTTCCGTTTGTTCCCGCAATATGAACAAATTTCAGCTTTCTCTGAGGGAAGCCCAGTTTCTCACACAGCTTTTCTATTCTTTCAAGTCCGGGCATAATCCCGAATTTTTCAAGAGAATGATAAAAACCTACGGCTTCATTCAGTGTCATTTTATTCTCCTCCGACTCAGCCGAGTTTTGCAATACTTGCTTTGAGAAGAGCCGCTTTTTCATTAAGCTTTATCTGATTTGCCTTCTGCTCTTCAATAACATTCGCAGGGGCTTTTGCAAGGAAGCCCTGATTGTTAAGTTTTCCGTTTATCTGACTGAGCTTCTTTTCAACCTCTTCAAGCTCCTTATTAAGACGCTTTCTTTCAGCCTCAAAATCAACAAGCTCTGCCATAGGAAGATAAATTGTTGCAATATCCGTAACAACACTTACACTGCCGTCAAGATCAAACACGCTTTCATCATCAGAGGTTCTTATTTCAGAAGCAGAAGCAAGTCTTTGGAAATACTTTGCACTGTCAGCAAAAAGCTCTACATCCTTGGTAACAATATCAAGTCTTGCCTTCTTTGAAGGGGGAACATTCATTTCTGCACGGCGGTTTCTTATTGCTCTTACTGCAGTCATAATATGCTCCATATTCTCTTCATCTGACGTAAATATGTAATTCTCGTCATATACGGGCCAGGGAGAAACCATGATTGACTCGCCTTCATGAGGAAGTGTCTGCCAGATTTCTTCTGTAATAAAGGGCATAAAGGGATGAAGAAGCTTGAGAGTGTTGCTCATAACATAAACGAGAACTGCTCTTGCGTTCTTCTTAAGCTCTGCATCATCTGAGGAAAGACGGATCTTGCATATTTCAATATACCAGTCACAAAGAATATCCCAAATGAAATCGTACAATTTTTGAACCGCAATACCAAGTTCAAAACCGTAAAGATTTTCGGTAACCTCTTTTACAAGGTTGTTAAAGAGGGTCAGTACCCATTTATCTTCAAGAGCCAAATCTTTAGGAAGATGAGGTGCAGGTTCATTCTCATCAAGATTCATAAGAACGAAACGAGCGGCGTTCCACAATTTGTTGGCAAAATTACGGGATGCTTCAGCCTTTTCAGGAAGATAACGCATATCGTTTCCGGGACTGTTACCGGTGGCAAGGGTAAAGCGGAGAGCATCGGTGCCGTATTTGTCAATTTCCTCAAGGGGATCAATGCCGTTACCGAGAGACTTTGTCATTTTTCTACCTTGGGAGTCACGAATAATGCCGTGGAAAAGAACGGTATCAAAGGGGACTTTGCCCATGTGTTCCACACCGGAGAATATCATTCTGGCGACCCAGAAGAAAATAATGTCATATCCCGTAACAAGGG
>JAZNSP010000001.1:0-28134 GCA_045591285.1 Acutalibacteraceae bacterium | reverse complement strand
TTTTCTTTGTCTTACATCAAAATTTGTAGTTTTAAAACTCTTCGACCTTAATCGCCGAGAAATTTAGTTCATTTTAAGTGCGGAGGATGAAGATAGGCTGACGCCTATCAAAGACGACAAGCTCAAAAGGGACAAATTTATCAAGATTAAGGCTTATAGGGTTCGACTACTCCCACGCTAAGGCTTATAAGGTTTGACTACTCACACGCTACGGCAACAACAGGTATGGATGCACTTACTCACGCTGTTGAAGCTTATATCGGAAAGAGCAACACAAGAGGCACAAAGAAGGCTGCCGAAAAAGCAACGAAGCTTATTTTCGACAATCTCTACACCGCTTACGAAACAGGTAAGGATATTGATGCAAGAATGAATATGCTTGAAGCTTCATTCCTTGCAGGTGTGGCTTTCACAAGAGCTTACGTTGGCTACGTTCACGCAATTGCTCATAATCTCGGCGGTCATTACGGAATTCCTCACGGCCTTGCAAACGCCGTAATTCTCCCCTATGTGCTTGACTACTACGGTTCATCTGCTTATAAGAAGCTTGCAAAGCTTGCCGATATTGCAGGACTTCCCACAAAGGGAATGAATAAGGAGCAGAAGGCAAAGCTCTTTATTGCAGAAATCAGAGCTATGAACGAAAGAATGGGTATTCCCTCAAAGTTTGAGCAGATAAAGGAAGAGGATATCCCAGTAATCGTTGAAAGAGCACTCAAGGAAGCAAATCCCCTTTATCCCGTACCTAAGATTATGGATAAGAAGGACTGCGAAGCCGTAATAAGAAGACTTATGGCATAAAAAATTAAGACTGTATCTGAGGCGACTGTAAAAAGTTCCGGTACAGTCTTTATTTTTTTGTCGGTATTTGAAAGTTTTCTATTGATTTTATAATATCTGTTTGTTATACTTACTCTGTATTATTATAAATAAGAAGGAGATGTCCTTATGTCAGCTAAAGTCAGACTCGGTATCATCGGTATCGGTAATATGGGTTCAAGCCATATCAACAATTACGTTGCAGGAAGAATGCCTGAAATTGAAATTACCTGTGTTGCAGATATTGATCCCGAAAGATTTGCATTTGCAAAGGAAAAGGTGCCTGAAGCTGTATGCTTCAACACAGCAACAGAGCTTATTGAAAGCGGTCTTGCAGATGCAATTATTATCGCAACTCCCCACTATTCACATCCCCCTATTGCTATTGAAGCTCTCAATGCAGGTATTCACGTAATGAGCGAAAAGCCTGCAGGTGTATATACAAAGCAGGTCCGTGAGCTTATCGAGGTTGCCGACAAATCCGATAAGACCTATGCAATTATGTTCAATCAGAGAACAAACTGCATCTACCGTAAGGTAAAGGAAATGGTTTCAAGCGGTGAATACGGTGAATTCAAGAGAGTAAGCTGGATCATCACTGACTGGTACCGTACTCAGGCTTATTACAATTCAGGCGGATGGCGTGCTACCTGGGAAGGCGAAGGCGGCGGCGTTATGCTTAATCAGTGCCCCCACCAGCTTGACTTATGGCAGTGGATCTGCGGTATGCCCTCAAAGGTAAAGGCTATCTGTCACGAAGGCAAATGGCACGATATCGAGGTTGAGGACGACGTTTCAATCTACGTTGAATATCCGGGCGGTGCTACAGGTACATTCATCACAACAACAGGTGACTATCCCGGAACAAACAGACTTGAAATCACTCTCGACAAGGCAAAGATCGTCTGCGAGAATGATGAAATTAAGATGTATAAGCTCAATATGCTTACCTCTGAATTCACCCAGAATTCCGACAAGGGCTTTGGTAAGATTGAGGGTGCCTGGGAAACTGTTGAAACAGACGGTCTTAACGAACAGCACGTTGGTGTAATGAATGCCTTTGCCGCACACATTTTAAGAGGCGAGGACCTTGTTGCAGAAGGCAAGGAAGGTATCAACGGACTTACTATTTCAAACGCAGCTTTCCTTTCATCCTGGCTTGATAAGACAGTAGAGCTTCCCATAGATGAGGACCTCTACTACAGTATGCTTCAGGATAAGATCAAGAACTCAACAAAACAGAAAACAGTTGTAGCTCAGATTGAGTCTGATATGGAAAGCACATTCTGATAAGGATATCACGTTAAAGAGGAAATCCGTTTTATGCGGATTTCCTGCTTTTGCTTCATTTACTTGAAAGGACGAACCCTAATTATGTTATTTTCACAGGATATCGGAATAGATCTCGGAACAGGAAATACCCTCGTTTGCGCTAAGAACAAAGGAGTTATCATAAGAGAACCCTCAGTTGTTGCCGTTGACGTTACACTTACACCTCAGAAGGCTGTAGCTGTCGGTGAGGAGGCAAAAAAGATGCTGGGCAGAACTCCCGGCTCAATAACTGCCGTAAAGCCTCTCAAGGACTCCGTTATTGCCGATTATGATATTACTGCCGAAATGCTCCGCCAATTTGTTAAGAAAGCCACAAGCGGTTCGCTTTTTTCAAGAGCAAGAGTGCTAATCTGTATTCCTTCAAGTGTTACTGAGGTTGAAAGAAAGGCTGTTCACGATGCGGCAAAATCCGCCGGCGCAAGATACGTAAGCCTTATTGAAGCACCTATGGCGGCGGCTATCGGTGCACATCTTCCCGTTGCTGAGCCTTCGGGCAGTATGGTAGTTGACATCGGCTCAGGCACGGCAGAGGTTGCGGTAATTTCTCTCGGTGATATTGTAGCTTCACGTTCCGTTAAAACCGCAGGCGATGCCTTTGATAATGCTATAGTTCAGTACATAAAGAAAAATTTCAATCTTCTCATCGGTGAGAGAACCGCAGAAGATATAAAAATCAGCATCGGCTCTGCCGCCCCCTATGAAGGCGAGGGCGCAGTATCCGTAAAGGGAAGAAATCTTACAGACGGTCTTCCCGGCACTGTTGAAATCACATCAGAGGATGTAAGACAGGCAATTTCAGATTCTGTAAATCAAATTATAGATTCAATTAAAACCACATTGGAAAAAACACCTCCCGAGCTTTCTGCCGATATTATTTCCTCAGGAATAGTGCTTACAGGCGGCTCAGCTCTTTTAAGAGGTCTTGATAAGCTTATAGAAAAAGAAACGGGCATGAAGGTCCGTATTGCAGAAAATCCCCTTGAAAGCGTCATCACGGGTATTGCCATCTGTCTTCAGAAGGATACCCTTAATATATAATTCACGGAGAAATCAGAATGCGAAATCTCTTTTCAGACAAGAAAATAAAAGTACTCCTTTCTCTCTTAGTTGCATTGCTTATGGGAGTTTTTACAGCTGCTGTTTCTGACAGCGGCTCCTCTCCCCTTTCCTCTGCCGTAAGCGTAATAGTTTCCCCGCTTCAAAGCTTTTCTTCGTCTATTGCAGAAGGCTTAGAGGACTTTAACGCTCATTTTGTTTCATCGAAGAAATATGCCGAAAGAATTGAAGAACTGGAAAGCGAAGCTGACGAGCTTCGTTCTCAGCTTGTTGATTATCATAAAACTCTGCATAAGCTTGAGGCTTATGAAAATTTCCTTGATGTTAAGGAGGAAAACCCTGACTTTTCATTTATTCCTGCAGAAATCATTCTTATGGACACTTCCGATATCTGCGGTTCATTTACACTCAACAAGGGCTCACTTGACGGAATAAGAGTAAACTGTCCCGTAATTTCCGGTGATGTCCTTATCGGTATTATTAAAGAGGTAAGCCTGAAGAGCTGTACCGTGCTTACAGTATATAATCCAGAAGTAAGTGTCAGTGCTTACGAGATAAGAACACGTGAGGACTGCTACACTGAAGCGGAACTCTCTCTTTCAGAAGAAGGACTTATCAAGCTTTGCGGTCTTTCAAAAACCACGGCTATCGTATCGGGCGGTCTTGTATGCACATCAGGTCTGGGCGGTCTTTACCCTAAGGATTTGATAATAGGTACGGTAAAAGAATTAAAAACCGATGAACCTGCACTTTCTTCTTATGCGGTAATTGAACCCACAGCAGACATAAAACAGCTTACAGATGTTTTCATAATCACCGATTTTGAAGGAAAATCCTGATGAAAAAATTTATAACCAATAATAAAAATTCTCTGCTTTGTATCATAAAGAGATTAATATTCACGCTCATTATTTTCCTGAGTTTTACGTTACAGTTCAAGCTGCTTGCTTTTTCTCTGCCCTTTCCCGTGTATTTGCTTATTCCTGCCGTAATCGGCATAACAATGCACGAAAAGGAAGCCGCCGGAATATTCTTCGGTCTGCTGTCAGGTATTCTCTGGGATATTACCTCCCCTGCCACAGACGGACTTATGGCACTTACCTTTACAGTCGGTGCATTCATAACATCATTTCTCGTAAAATATATTCTGAGAAATACACTTCTCAACGGAATTTTACTGAACCTTATTTTCAGCTTCATCTATTCCGTTTCGGCACTTCTCTTACATACAGACAGCTTTTCATTTGAATTTCTCAGGGATATTTTCATAAAAAACTATCTCCCCGCAATAATTTTTACGGCTGCTTTAAGTATTCCGTATTATCTTTCGGGAAGATACCTTTCCCGCAAATTCAAGGAAAAAGAACAGCAATTATGAGGTAACCTATGCAAAAATCGGCAACAACCAAAAGAGTTATAGCAATATTCACCCTGTTCGGCATTTGCTTCGCAGGTTTTTTTGCATTGCTCTTTTATGTGCAGATTGCAAATGCTGACGAATATATTGCATCATCAACAGTTTCCGATTATTCGGTCAAGGTGTTGGCGCAAAGAGGGGAAATCCTTGATGTAAACGGCAACGCATTGGTCTATAACGAACAGATAAAAACACTTACCTTCAATGCCCTTAAATTCCCCGATGAAGATGAGGAAATCAACAGGGTTATCTATGAGCTTATAAAGCTGCTCAGAAACAATTCTGAGGAATGGACGGATTTTCTTCCTCTCGTTTTCGATGAAGAAGGAAAAATTCAGTATAAGGAAGATGCAGAAAGCGATATAAAGTGGCTTAAATCAAAAGAAATGTGTGCAGTAAATCCTTATGCAACGGCAAAGGACTGCCTTGATGTTCTTATTGAAAGATATTCACTTGAAAACTACGGAAATGTTGTGGCAAGAAATATAGCCTCTGTCAGAGCCAATATGGAAAAGCAGTATTTTTCCGCTTCAATTCCATACACCTTCGCTCAGAATATCTCCGTCACAACAATAGCTTACATAAAAGAAAACAGTGATATTTTCCCCGGTGTTGATGCAGGTGTTTCTTCTGAAAGAAAATACACCGGTGACGGAAAATTAGCTTCACATATTTTAGGCGTTGTGGGTGCTCTCGATGCAGAGGAATATAACACTCAGAAGGCTCTCTCGGAAGAAGCTCTTGTTGCCGCAGGCGATGACGAAAATCAGAAGCTTCTTATTGAAAGCAAGCGATATGCCTTTAATGATACTATCGGCAAAAGCGGCATAGAAAGCGTAATGGAAGGCTATCTCAGAGGAACATCGGGAATAAAAACTCTTTCTGTTTCCTCCGGCAGCATTATTCTTGAAAAATACACCCGCCTTCCGAATTCGGGAAATACGGTTTTTCTTACACTTGACAGAAACCTTCAGGAAATTGCAGACAAATCTCTTGAAAAGCAGATTAAGGCAGTAACCTCTGAAGAGGCAATTGCAAGCGGTCTTACTCCGGCAGGTGCAGTGGTTGTTCAGGATGTGAATACGGGCGCAATTCTTGCTTCTTCATCATATCCGAATTACTCTCTTTCCACCTATTATGAGGATTACTCAACCCTTGCCGCAGATGCCGGTAAGCCATTATGGAACAGAGCATTTCAGAGCACGTATTCACCGGGTTCAACTATGAAGCCTGTAATTGCAATAGCGGCTCTTGAGGAAGGTATAATCAGCTCTCAGGATATTGTCTATTGTTCAGGTCAGTATGAATATATAGACCAGGTATTCGCCTGCTTCAACAAGGTAGCTCACGGCGGAATAAATGTTGAGCTTGCACTTCAGCATTCCTGCAATATCTTTTTCTTTGAGCTTGCAAGACAGCTGGGCATTGAAAAAATGAACACATATTCCTCACTTTTCGGTCTCGGACAGAAAACGGGAATTGAAATTTCCGAGAGCGCAGGTATTCTTGCAGGTATTGCATACAGAGATTCCTTAGGTCTTGGCTGGAAGGCCGGTGAAACTCTCCTTGCGGCTATCGGTCAGTCCGATAACTCCTTCTCTCCCCTTCAGCTTACAAATTACTGTGCAACAATCGCAAACGGCGGAACAAGATATGTTCCGTATCTCATCGAAAAGGTAATTGATACGAATAAGAGCGAAACTGTTTTCTCTCATACTCCTGAGGTTGCAGTTGAAACGAACATTTCCGCCTCCACTCTTGAAACTGTCAAAAGAGGTATGTACCTTGTTGCAAATGAAGGCTCCTGCCGATACTATCTCGGTGATTTATCCCACAAGGTTGCCTGTAAAACAGGTACGGCGGAAAAAACTCTTATTGTTGACGGAAGAATTGTTGAAGGCACCGACGGTTTTCTTATTGCATTCGGTCCTTACGAGGATGCTCAGATTGCAATTACCGTCGTAATTGAAAATGCCGGCAGCGGTTCTTCAACGGCTCAGGTTGCCGCTGACATATTTGAATATTATTTCTCAACTCTCGATGCGGTAAATACGGTTCAGCCCGAAAACAGCATCATCTGGTAAAAAGGGAGGAATTTTTATGGCAACAAAAATAGTAATAGCCTCCGGAAAAGGCGGTGTGGGCAAATCCACTGTCTGTAAGGGTATAGGAACAGCTCTTTCCGAAAAAGGCTTCAGAACACTTTTAATAGACTGTGATGCAGGACTTGCTTCTCTCGATGCTCTCTTATGTGTTGAAGATAAGGTGGTTTTCAGTTGGCACGATATCGCAGAAAACAATTGTGAAGCACAGGATGCAGTAATTAACATAAATGAAAATCTTGCTCTTCTCCCTTCTCCGAGAAATCCTCTTACCGAAGATTTTGCCGATGATGTCATAAATGCGGTAAGCCTTCTCGGTGAAAATTACGATTATATTATTACCGATGCTCCCGCAGGACTTGGCAGAGGTCTTACCCGTGCGGCAAAAGCCTCTGATAAAGCACTTATTATTGCAACAGGCGATGAAATCTCCGTTAAGGGTGCCGCCGCCGTTGATAAAAAGCTCAGAGAGCTTGGTGTAACACAGTCAAGATTAATTATTAACCGTTATGAAATAAAAGCCGCAAAAAAGGGCAGACTTCTCACTGTAGATGAAATAATTGATAAAACTCTTGTTCAGCTTATCGGCATAATTCCTGAAGATAAAATGCTTCAATATACTACTGTCAGCGATAAAAAGCTTAAAACAAAAAAGAGCGACAATGCATTTTCAAGAATTACAGGAAGAATTAACGGTGAAAATGTTGAGCTTCAGCTGTCACAGCTGAAATAATTGTTGAAATACTGATATTTTTATGTTATTATTAATTGTTGATAAATTTATAAACTGAAATAAAATTACTAAGGATGGTGGACTCATGAACATCGCACTGATAGCGCACGATTCAAAGAAGGAGCTTATGACACAGTTTTGCATAGCATACTGCGGAATTTTAAGCCATCATAAATTATGTGCAACATCAACAACAGGTAAATTAATCGAGGATGCAACAGGCATACCCATAAAAAAGTTTCTTGCCGGCTCTCAGGGCGGCGCACAGCAGATAGGCTCTCTTATCTCCTGTAATGAAATCGACCTTCTTCTTCTTTTCAGGGATCCTCTCACAAGAAAGCCCTACGAGCCTGACGACAATGACCTTCTTCGTCTTTGTGACGTTCACAACATTCCCGTTGCAACAAATATTGCAACTGCAGAATCCCTTGTAAGAGGTCTTGAAAGAGGCGACCTTGACTGGCGTGAGCTTGTAAGATAAACAAAAAAACAATATAATTTACAGCTTGGTATCCCGTTTTTTAAGGCGGGATACTATGACTGTTTTTAAGGATGATAAAAATGGCACTTTTGACAAAGGCTCCCAGAGGAACTGCTGACGTTCTTCCTTCAGAGAGTTACCGATTAAGACACATTGAAAATGCACTTGCCGAAACAGCGGAGAATTTCGGCTTCAGAGAAATAAGAACTCCCGTATTTGAGCATACAGAGCTTTTTATGAGAGGTATGGGTGACACTACAGACGTTGTTCAGAAGGAAATGTACACCTTTAACGACAACGGCAACCGTTCAATCTCCCTTCGCCCCGAAGGAACGGCAGGTACGGTAAGAGCTTTCCTTGAGCACGGACTTTTTAACGAGCCCCTTCCTCAGAAGTATTTCTACCTCACCTCCTGCTACAGATATGAAAAGCCTCAGGCGGGAAGACTCAGAGAATTCCATCAGTTCGGCGTTGAAAGTCTGGGAACAGGCTCTCCTGCAGCTGATGCTGAGATTATTGCATTGGCAAGACAGATATTCGACTTTTTTGAGCTTGATGATATTTCACTTGAAATAAACTCAATCGGCTGTCCCGAATGCAGAAAGAATTACCATGCAGCTCTGCTTTCCTACTTCAGAACAAATGAAGATAAGCTCTGCGAAACCTGTCTTTCAAGACTTGAGAGAAATCCTATGAGAATTCTCGACTGCAAATCCCCCATCTGCTCTGAAATTGCTTCATCTGCTCCCGTAGTGCTCGATTATCTCTGCGAGGAATGTGACGTGCATTTCAAAAAGGTTCAGAAGCATCTTGATGCTATGGATATTGATTATAAGATTAATCCCAGAATAGTAAGAGGCCTTGATTACTATACAAAAACCGTATTTGAATTTATCTCCTCTTCAGTAGGCACTCAGGGTACTGTCTGCGGCGGCGGAAGATATGACGGACTTATCAAGGAATTAGGCGGAAACGCTCTTCCTGCATGCGGTTTCGGTATGGGTGTGGAAAGACTTCTTATGATTCTTGATGCTCAGAGAAAGGGGCTTTTTGAGGAGCAAAGACCTCAGCTTTATATAGCACCCGCTTCTCCCGAGTATTCTTATGAGGCTATGAGAATAGTAAACGACCTGAGATATGAGGGTATAAGTGCTCTCACAGACCTTGGTGAACGCTCACTCAAGGCTCAGATGAAATATGCAAACAAGAAAAATGCTATGTTTACTCTTGTTCTCGGTGAAGATGAAATCAATTCACACAAGGCAAGTGTAAAAAATATGGATAACGGCGAGGTCACAGAAATTTCCCTTGATACTTTCACAGAGGACTTTATGCACGTATCAATAAACGCTGCTTTAGGCGGCATAGCAACAGATGTATTACAAGACTTTACTCTTTTAAGCGGAGGAAAACAATAATGGAATTTGTTTCAGGTATGAAAAGAACCGATTATTGCGGAAATTTCAGAATTTCCGACGTCGGTAAGGAAGTAACCGTTTTCGGTTGGGTTCAGCGTGCAAGAAATCTCGGCGGTCTTATCTTTATTGACCTTCGTGACAGAACAGGCATCATTCAGCTCAGCTTCGATGAAACAACCGCAAAGGACGTTTTTGAAAAGGCGGCTTCAGCAAAGAGCGAATACGTTCTTGCCGCAAGAGGTACTGTAAGAGAAAGAAGCGCAAAGACAGATAAAATTCCCACAGGAGATATTGAGGTTTTCGTTGAGGAATTAAGAATTCTCTCAAAGAGTGAAACCACGCCCTTTGAAATTGTTCCCAACTGTCAGACAGCAGAAACAACAAGACTTAAATACCGTTATCTTGACCTTCGCCGTCCTGACCTTCAGAATAATATTCTTCTTCGTAACAAGGTTACAAAGATTACAAGAGATTATTTCTACGATAACGGCTTCGTTGAAATAGAAACTCCCATTCTTATGAAGTCAACGCCCGAAGGCGCAAGAGATTTCCTTGTTCCCTCACGTCTTCATAACGGAGAATTCTATGCTCTTCCCCAGTCACCTCAGCTTTATAAGCAGCTTTCAATGGTTGCAGGCTTTGACAGATATATGCAGATAGCACGTTGCTTCCGTGACGAAGATTTAAGAGCAGACAGACAGCCTGAATTCACTCAGATCGACCTTGAAATGTCCTTCGTTGACGTTGACGACGTACTTGATATGATTGAAGGCTATCTCGTAAAGCTTTTCAAGGAAGCAATAAACGTTGATATCCCCACTCCCCTTCCCAGACTCAAGTTCAAGGACGCTATGGAGCGTTACGGCTCAGATAAGCCCGACACACGCTTCGGAATGGAGCTTTTCGACCTTTCAGACACCGTAAAAGAATGCGGCTTCAGCGTATTTGAAAGCACGGTTGCAGCAGGCGGTACGGTAAGAGGTATCACAGCAAAGAACGCTGTAAATACATACACAAGAAAAGAAATTGACAAGCTGACAGAATTTGCAAAGGGCATCGGAGCAAAGGGTATGGCTTGGGTGAGATACACAGACGACGGTATCGCTTCATCCTTCGGCAAATTCATTTCAGAAGAAAAGATGGCTGAAATTCTCAGTAAAGCAGGGGCTCAAAAGGGCGACGTTGTTTTCATCATCGGTGACACAAAGAAGAACCTTGTTCTCTCAATCCTCGGTGCTCTCAGAAACGAAGCCGCAAAGAAGCTTGACATTATCGGTGAAGGCTACAACTTCCTGTGGATTGTTGAATTCCCCTTCTTCGATTGGGATGAGGAAACAGGAACATGGGTTGCTATGCACCATCCCTTCACTTCTCCCCTTGATGAATGTATCCCCTATCTTGATACAGACAAGGGTGCAGTAAGAGCAAAGGCTTATGACCTTGTTCTCAACGGCATTGAGCTTTCCAGCGGTTCAATAAGAATTACAAATCCTGAGCTTCAGGGTAAGATATTCGAGCTTCTCGGTCTTTCCGAAGAGGAAGCACACAACAAGTTCGGCTATCTTCTTGATGCATTCCGTTTCGGTCCTCCTCCCCACGGCGGTATGGGTATCGGACTTGACAGACTTGTAATGCAGATGATAGGCGCAGAAAGCCTTCGTGACGTTATTGCTTATCCCAAGCTCAAGGATGCTACGGAAGCTATGACAGAATGTCCTTCAAGAGTTGACGATGAGCAGCTGAAGCTTCTCGGTCTTACAATTGAGAAAACAGAAAACTAAGCATTTTTGCGGTCTGCCTCTCCCGACAGACCGCATTTTTTGAAAAATCCCTGATCATAAAGAGGTGTAAATAATGTATAAAGAAAAGCTTACCTTTAACGAAAACGGAAAATTCAAAATTATGCAGATAGCCGATATTCAGGAGGGGGCAGACGTTTCTCCTGATACAATAAAGCTTATAACAAAGGCTCTCCAAGCCGAAAAGCCTGACCTTTGTGTGCTTACCGGAGATCAGATTTACGGAATTCATCCCTCGTTTTATAATGCTGACCGTAAAATCAAGGCTGAAAAAACCATAAGAGAAATCGTAAAACCTATGAATGAAATGGGAATTCCCTTCGCAGTTACCTTCGGAAATCACGACTGTCAGGTGGGACTATCCAACAGTGAGCAGGCTGATATTTATAATTCCCACGAATTCTCTGTTTCGGGGGAATACAGAAGCGAAGAGGATAAGGGTACGTTCAGAATTCCGCTTTATGACGGAGAAAACCACATTTTCGACGTTTTCCTCATTGACTCCAACGGACAGTCATTAAGCGGCGAATATCTGCCCGTAAGCGAGGAACAGCTTAATTGGTATAAGGAAGAAAGAGAAAAAGCAAAGGAAAACGGCGAATACACAAAAGCGATTGTTTTTCAGCATATTCCCGTACCTGAGTTTTTTAACGTTCTGAAAAAGGTTCGTTTCGGCACAAAATGGGCCGTAGAAGCCTTCAGAACACATAAGGGTGAATTCTATGTTCTTCCCGATGAAATCAAAAACAACGGCGGTTTTATGCACGAATCCCCTGCAACACCCGACCGTAATTCAGGTGAATTCGACGTTCTCTCAGAAGCGGGAAACGTTCTTGCTCTTGCAGTAGGTCACGACCACATCAACTCCTTTGTTGCCGATTTCAAGGGAATGAAGCTTATTTATACCCAGTGTGCAGGCTTCAACGTCTATGGGCCTAAGCTGAAAAGAGGTGTAAGAATTTTTGAACTGGATAAAAACAACCTCAATGAATTCAATAATTATACCGTAACTTATGAACAGCTTACCGATGACAAGCTTTCCGCACCGCTGAAGGAATTCGTGCTGACTCATATTCCGACAAGCATGGAGCAGGTAAAAAGAATTGCGGCAGTGGGCATTATCGCTGGGGCAGCAGTAGGCATTCCCACGGCAAAGCTCATTTATGATAAGATTAAGGGCAAAAAATAAAACACCGTGAGCACACCGTGTTTTCGTTTCAGATATTCGGTTTTGCTGACAAAACATATTATACCATAAAAAAAATTAGTTTTCTCCCCTGAACAGTGTGTTTTTTAATCTTTTTTCGGGGAGAATGTTGATAACTTTGTTAATAAGTGTTGAAAACTATTAATCACCCTAAAAAAGTCCGATTTATCACAAATCGGGCTTTTCCCTTTATTACACATACTTTATTAGTCCTTCTTATATCCTTCTTATATATAATTGTATGTACGAAGGACAAAGCTTCTGACGTAAAAAACGGAAAATTTTCATTTACATTTGTTTTAACATCTGTCCTTATATCTGCCCTTTTGTCAAACCCGTCACAGTGAAACAGCTTGATAAATAAAGGCTTTCAGCCGTTCACGGTTTGACAATATATCACACATAACGTCTGATTTATACGTCTGCCGTAAAAACGCATTTCATCAGCCAAACCATACGCAAAACACATTTTTTCAACTCCCTTCGGCACAGAAAAGAAAAGATTATATTCTATAAGGGATGAAGTTGCCTTCGGTAAATGAAGTTACCTGCGGTAAATATTTATCTTCAAGAGAAATATTCTACAGCACAAAACTCTCCTATAAGATAATATGTTTTCTCATAAAACAGAGCGAGGCGAAGCCGAAGCGGAACAAGGCGAAGCCGAAGCGGAACAAGGCGAAGCCGATGCGGAACAAGGCGGCAGCCTTCCTTCACATTTGCCAACGGCAAATATATCACACGGCGAAGCCGTATATCACCGCCGTAGGCGATATCACTTTTTGCGAAGCAAAAAATATCATTGTCCTAAGGACTTTGCGCCGCCGTAGGCGATATCACTTTTTGCGAAAAAAAAATATCATTCAATAAGCGTATAGTTTCCGCTTCTCAGAATTCTAAGTAGATCCTCATTTGTTTTTATGGGCTCGTCGGTTATTATTCCGCCGGGGTTGGTGGCTTTCTTATTATGAAAATCACCACCTGAAGTGACTACTCCAAAGCCGTTCTTTTCTGCCCATTTACGAGCTTTTCGGTTTGCGGGCTTACCTTTATCCTTGCCGTTAAAAACCTCGCATCCGTGGAGATATCGGGGATTATGACTGAAACGAAGTTCTCTGAAGGGATGCGCCTCAAGAAGAATGAGAGAATTCTTCTCACACAGCTTAAAAAGGCGTTTGAGATAGTAAATCATAAGGTTTCCACTGTTTCTCAGAAACTCCTCCGTAACACCGTAAATGAGAAAATCATCTATAGTGAAGAAAAATCTTACCTCACAGCCGAGAAGCACGGTGAAGTCCTCCCCTGCAAGCTCCCTTGCCCTTTTATATCCCTTAACGTATCTGTCGATATATTTATGAGGAAAAAGTGCGCTGAAAAACAGAAAGGTCTGGGGTGAATAATGGTCGGTTATAACTACCCCGTCATAGCCTCTTTCTTTATAGAATTTTACGGCTTCCTCTGCACTGCTTGAGGCACAACGGCTTACGTCAGACGTGTGGCAGTGAAGCTCATATTTATACTCTCTTTTATCCATAATCTACTTCCGAAATAAATTTATATATTTATTATACATCATATATTGAAGGATTTCCACAAGATTTTACTTATCGGGAATTTTTCAGCAAAGAGAATAATTTTCGGATATATTTCACACGGTGCTTATATATTTTAATGAAAGAGAATATAATAATAAAATAAAAGGCAAATTTTTCAATTTTTTTATTAAAAGGTATTGCAATTTTCTGAAATATGGGTAAAATATATTTTAGCACTCAAAGTACAAGAGTGCTAAAACAACAAATTTTGTATATAATATCTCAGGAGGGATTTTTATTATGGCACTCAGACCTTTAGGTGACAGAGTTGTTCTCAAATTCACGGAAACAGAAGAAACTTCAAAGGGCGGTATCATTCTTGCCGCTTCTGCTCAGGAAAAGCCCCAGATTGCTGAAGTAATCGCAGTAGGCCCCGGCGGCGTTGTTGACGGTAAAGAGGTTGTTATGCAGGTTAAGTGCGGAGATAAGGTTATTCTCAGCAAATATGCAGGAACAGAAGTTAAGCTCGGCAACGACGAATTTGTTGTTGTAAAGCAGAGCGACATTTTGGCTGTCGTTGAATAATATAGATTTTCAGGAGGAAATTCATAATGGCAAAACAGTTACTTTACGGTGAAGATGCAAGAAAGGCTCTTCAGGCAGGTATAGATAAGCTCAGCAATACAGTTAAAATCACACTGGGCCCCAAGGGCAGAAACGTTGTTCTTGACAAGAAATACGGCGCTCCCCTTATCACCAACGACGGTGTTACAATCGCAAAGGAAATCGAGCTTGAGGATGCATTCGAAAACATGGGTGCACAGCTCGTTAAAGAGGTTTCCACAAAGACAAACGATATCGCAGGTGACGGTACAACAACTGCTACCCTTCTTGCTCAGGCTCTCGTAAACGAAGGCATGAAGAACGTTGCCGCAGGTGCTAATCCTATGACTGTTAAGAAAGGTATTCAGAAGGCTGTAAATGCCGCTGTTGCTTCTCTTAAGGAAAATGCAAAGCCTGTTCAGAGCTCATCTGATATCGCAAGAATTGCTACTGTTTCATCTGCTGATGAAAACGTAGGTACTCTTATTGCAGAGGCTATGGAAAAGGTTTCCGCTGACGGTGTTATCACTGTTGAAGAATCAAAAACTGCTGAAACATCCTGCGACGTTGTTGAAGGCATGCAGTTTGACCGCGGTTACATTTCTCCCTATATGGTAACAGATACAGACAAGATGGAAGCTGTTATTGACGATGCTTTCATTCTTATTACTGATAAGAAGATCACAAACATTCAGGAAATTCTTCCCCTTCTTGAACAAATTCTTCAGGCAGGCAAGAAGCTTGTTATCGTTGCTGAAGACGTTGAGGGTGAAGCTCTTGCTACTATCCTCGTAAACCGTCTCAGAGGCACATTCACCTGTGTATGCGTAAAGGCTCCCGGCTTCGGCGACAGAAGAAAGGAAATGCTTCAGGATATCGCTATTCTTACAGGCGGTGAGGTTATCACCTCCGACCTCGGTCTTGAGCTTAAGGATACTCAGGTAACACAGCTCGGCCGTGCAAAGCAGGTTAAGGTTACAAAGGAAAATACAATCATTGTTGACGGTGCAGGCGACAAGAACGCTATTGCCGCAAGAGTAAATCAGATCAAGTCACAGATTGAAACCACAACAAGCGAATTCGACAAGGAAAAGCTTCAGGAAAGACTTGCAAAGCTTGCAGGCGGTGTTGCTGTTATCCATGTCGGTGCCGCAACAGAGGTTGAAATGAAGGAAATGAAGCTTCGTATTGAAGACGCTCTTGCCGCAACAAAGGCTGCTGTTGAAGAAGGCTATGTTGCAGGCGGCGGTGTTGCTCTTCTCAACGCTATCCCCGCAGTTGCTAAGCTTCTTGAGGAAACAGACAATACCGACGAAATTACGGGTATCAAGATAGTTCTCAAGGCTATTGAAGCTCCCATCCGTCAGATTGCCGCTAATGCAGGACTTGAAGGCTCTGTAATCATTGACGCTATCAACCGTTCAGGCAAAACAGGCTACGGCTACAACTTCGCAACAGAAGAATATGTTGATATGTCTGAAGCAGGTATCCTTGATCCCACTAAGGTAACCCGTTCTGCTCTTCAGAATGCCGCTTCAGTTGCTTCAATGGTTCTCACAACAGAATCTCTCGTAACAGATAAGCCCGATCCCGCAGCTGATGCTGCTGCAGCCGCCGCAATGGCAGGCGCACAGGGCGGAATGTATTAAGTCAGAATTTTCTTCGCAAATTCGGACATTGTGCCACAGATTCCTTCATATTTGCCATCGGCAAATATATCATACGACGTAAGTCGTATATCATTCATTCCGAAAGGAATGTATATCACTTTTTGCGAAGCAAAAAATATCACTAAAAAATGGAGATCACAGCCGAGGCTGTAATCTCCGTTTTTTTTAATAGTGTGCTACACCGCATTCACATACGGGATTTGCTCCGAAGAGCTTAGAGAAGAATCTGATTATCTTCCAGATAAAGCCCATAAATCCGTCCTTGTGACACATGTGTGAGCAGTTTGCAGAGGGATTGCTATTGTGTCCGCATTCTGTGCAGATGCCGTCAGAGTCATAATTGTGACCTGTTGCGGCAATATCACGGTACTGTTCCTGCTTACAGCTTGTACATATCGCAAATTCTCTGCCCTTTTCTGTGCATGTGGGATAAGTATCTACATAATACTCACTCATCTTATGGCCTTCAGCCTTTGTTGTATCTGTATATGTGTCTTCACAGATACATGTATATGTAATAATACCGTCCTTTGTGCATGAAAGAGCCTGAACTACAGTTTCCTCATAAGAATGAACATGAGTGAAGTGAAGAGTTGCATTTATAAGACATTCATTTTCTTCCTCAATTTCAATCTTATCCCAGAGCTTCTGCCAGCCGTCATAATATACGTCTGTGATATTTTCACAAGCCTTGAATGCACCCTTAGAGATCTTTACAAGATTTGTTGTAAGGTAAATCACTTTAATATGAACACAGTTATAGAAGGCGTAATTGTTAATCACTGTAACACTTGCAGGAACCTTATATGTAACAGCAGTATTTCCTGCAGGATAGTAAATAATTATTGTCATTCCCTTGTCAAAGAGAACACCGTGGGAGTCGGAGCTGAAGTGCTGATTTTCTCCGTGAACAATGAACTTCACAATAGAAATGCAGTTATAGAAAGCGTAATTATTGATGATCGTTACGTTCTTTCCTATTGTAACCTCAACAAGCTTAATACATTCAGCAAATGCATATTCTCCGATTTCCGTTACACTGTCGGGGATAACTATCACTGTAAGTGAGCTACAGTTATAGAAGGTGCAGTTATTGATGATTGTGATGTTCTTGCTGATTGTTACATTCACAAGTGCAGTACAGCCGTAGAATGCACCCACACCAAGCTGGGTTACGCTGTCAGGAATTACTATCACTGTAAGTGAGGTACAGTTATAGAATGCATAATTATTGATAATAGTTACGTTCTTTCCAATTGTAACATCAACAAGAAGAATACAGCCGTAGAATGCACCCTCGCCGATTTCCGTTACGCTGTCGGGGATAACTATCACTGTAAGTGAGGTACAGTTATAGAAGGTGTAGTTATTGATGATTGTGATATTTTTGCTGATTGTTACATTTATAAGTGCGGTACAGCCGTAGAATGCACCTTCACCAAGCTGGGTTACACTGTCGGGAATTACTATCACTGTAAGTGAGCTACAGTTATAGAAAGCGTAGTTATTGATAATTGTAACGTTCTTGCCTATTGTCACATTCACAAGTGCGGTACAGCCGTAGAATACGTACTGACCGAGTGTGGTAACTTTATCGGGGATAACTATAATTGTAAGTGAAGTACAGTTATAGAAAGCGTAGTTATTAATTATCGTTACGTTTTCGCCTATGGTGATTTCAATAAGCTTGATACAGCCTGCAAATGCATACTCACCGATTTCTGTTACCTTACCGGGAATTACTATCACTGTAAGTGAAGTACAGTTATAGAAGGTGTAGTTATTGATGATTGTGATATTTTTGCTGATTGTTACATTTATAAGTGCGGTACAGCCGTAGAATGCACCCACACCAAGCTGAGTTACGCTATCGGGAATAACTATTACTGTAAGTGAAATACAGTTATAGAAAGCGTAGTTATTGATAATTGTAACGTTCTTACCGATTGTGATGTTAATGAGTGCGGTACAGTTTGCGAATGCATATTCACCGATTTCGGTTACACTGTCGGGGATAACAACGTTATTAAGCTTGATACAGCCGTCAAATGCGTGACTGCCGATAACCGTAACAGTTCCTGCAATAACAATTTCCGTAAGGTTGATACAGTTATAGAAGGTGTAGTTATTGATTATGGTTACACCCTCTTCAATAATTACCTTCTTAATAGTAGTGTTACCGCTGAAGGGTGACTCCCCTTCCTTGTATTCAGGAAGAGTACCGTTACCGCTGATTATAAGCTCTCCGTCTTCCGTGATACCCCATGTGATATCATCATTAATCTTACCTGAGTCAACAAACTTAACATCACCGCATTCAGAGCATACTCCGTCAACATACTTATGACCGTCAATATCACAGTCGTATTCTGAAGAACCGCCAAGAAAATGTATTGTGGCATTGAGGAGAGGGTCGTTATTGCTGCCTATACTGATTTCATTCCACTGCACTTCACTTCCGGCATAATATACGTCTGTAAGTGCAGAGCAACCATGGAATGCACCATAACCGATTGTGGTTATTCCTTCGGGAAGGTCTATACTTGTAAGGGAAGTGCAATACTCGAATGCACTCTGACCGATTGTTGTTACTCCATCGGGAAGCTCTATGTTTGCAAGTGAACTGCAATAATAGAATGCATCATCACCGATTGTGGTTACAGTATCAGGAATTTCTACAGATGTAATATTACTTCCACGATAGAGAACATAGGGTTTTACTTCTGTTGCACCTTCAGGGAACACCACTTCTGTTACTTCTTCTCCGTTAAGATAGAGTTTATTGGCATAGCGAAGAGGATTGGCACAATAATCACTAAAATCAATATTTAACCATGCATCTAAGTCTGTTATATCAACTCTTGTAAGTGCACTGCAACCTCTGAATGCCTCTCTACCGATTGTGGTTATTCCTTCGGGAAGATCTATGCTTGTAAGTGCACTGCAATCTCTGAATGCTTCATCACCGATTGTACTGACTGTTGAAGGAACTGTATATGATGCTGAATTTTTACCTACAGGATAGCAAATAAGAGTTGTTTTATTTTTATTGAATAAAATTCCGTTTTCAGAGGAATAATTCTCATTTCCTTCTGCTACATTTATTGCTGTAAGGGAACTGCAATCTTCGAATGCAGAATTACCGATTGATGTTATTCCTTCGGGAAGGTCTATGCTTGTAAGTGCACTGCAATATGCGAATGCCCAAACACCAATCGTGGTTAGTCCTTCGGGAAGGTCTATGCTTGTAAGGGAACTGCAACCATTGAATGCAGAATTACCGATTGTGGTTATTCCTTCGGGAAGGTCTATTCTTGTAAGGGAACTGCAATCTTCGAATGCAGAATTACCGATTGAGGTTATTCCTTCGGGTAGGTCTATGCTTGTAAGTGAATCGCAATCATTGAATGCACAATCACCAATTGTGGTTACAGTATCAGGAATTTCTACAGATGTGATATTACTTCCACCACAAAGCACATAAGGCTTAATTTTGGTTGTTCCTTCAGAGAAAACTACCTCTGTTACTTCTTCTCCGTTAAGATAAAGCTTATTTGCCCAGCAAAGAGGATTGGCATAAGAATTACCAAAATCAATATTTAACCATGCATCTAAATCTGAAATATCTACTCTTGCAAGTGAATAACACCACATAAATGCCCCATCACCGATTGTGGTTATTCCTTCGGGAAGGTCTATGCTTGTGAGGGAGTCGCAATTAGAGAATGCAGAATTACCGATTGTGGTTATTCCTTCGGGAAGGTCTATGCTTGTAAGGGATCTGCAATAAGAGAAAGCAGAATTACCAATCGTGGTTATGCCTTCGGGAAGGTCTATGCTTGTAAGGGATCTGCAATAATAGAATGCCCTATCACCAATCGTAGTTACGCCTTCTTCAACAACAACCTTTTTGATTGAACTGCTGTTACTGTACCAAGGTGCACCACCATGAGAATAATCCGTCATAGCACCTGTACCGGAAATGGTGAGGGTGCCGTTTATGTCGAGTGTCCATGTGAGGTTTTCTCCGCAGGTGCCGGAATTAACAATTTCGATGTTGCCGGGGGTAATGTTTCCTGAGGTAACATTTCCGGGGGTAACGGCGTTGGCGGAGGGGGTAAGGAATTTACTTAAATTGAAATCCGGAAATTCAATTGCTGTAAATCCGGAAAGGGGGGCGGCTGAAAGGAGCATTAATGCCACCAACAGCACTGAAATCAGTTTTTTAAGCTTGTTTTTCATCAAATCACCCTTATAATTTATTATTATTAAAATCTGCTGATTTAATAATAGGACATATTGTCCTATTTGTCAACAAGTTTTAACTTTGCATAGTATAATTTATGTCGGTGATAGAATGAAACTCAGGATTAAAGATTTACGGGAAGACAACGACCTTACCCAGAAGCAGATATCGGCTCTTCTCATGTGCGACCAGTCGCTTTATTCAAAATATGAGCGTGGGGAAAGAAGCATACCACTTGAATTGATAATTAAACTTGCAGATTATTATGAAGTAAGCCTCGATTATATTACAGGTCGGACAGAAACCTCAGAATTTCAGAAACCAAATACACAGAACAATTAAAATCTCCCGTAACACGCCAAGATGTCACAGGAGTTTATTTTTTTGCCTTTTTTCAGGGAAATTCTCTACAGATTACAATTTCCCCTGATAATATTTGTTTTTCTACTGAATTTTATATATATTTTTGTTTGTTTCCTTAAACAATAATTTGTGGAACCTGCGGTTCGCATTATATTGTGCTTCGCAAGGTCTTTATAGAGCGAGCCGTAAGCGAAGCGGAACAAAACAAAGTTTTCCTTCACATTTTCCGCAGGAAAATATATCACTCGGCAAAGCCGTATATCACTTATTCCGAAGGAATAAATATCACTTTTTGCAAAGCAAAAAATATCACTTGCAGAAGTTGCGAAGCAGCTTCTGCATATCCTCCGGCATTGGAGCATTGAAGGTCATTTCTTCCTTCGTTACAGGGTGAATGAATTTAATTTCGGCACAATGAAGTGCGGCTCTGTCAATTTCTTTATCCGTTGAGCCGTACATATCGTCACCTGCCAGGGGACTTCCGATGGAAGCAAAGTGCACTCTTATCTGATGCGTTCTGCCTGTTTCAAGGGTGACTCTCATAAGACTTCTCTCTTTGCCAGTCTTAATTGCTTCCCAATGGGTGAGCGCATACTCCCCTTCCCCGTCAGACGAAACCCAGCGGTAAGTTTTCATCGGATCGGGACGGTAGATATTTTTTTCTATACTCCCCTTACCGTGAAACTCTCCTTTTACTATTGCAAGATATGTTTTTTCGTAATTCTGTGAAAGCAGATTTGCCGTATGTGCATTCAGGGCAATAATAACTATCCCCGATGTGCACTTATCAAGCCTTCCTACCGCACGGAAAACCACATTTTTTCCTTTTTCACTGAAATAAGCGGATATTTCGTTGGCAAGTGTATCACCCTGATGATTATGGGTAGGATGCATGGCAAGTCCCGAAGGCTTATCAACAACAAGGATATCCTCATCCTCATATACGACCTTAAGATTTTCACAGCTGCTTTCGGGAATATCCGCTGTTTCCTCGGGCATATTGAGGGTAATTATATCCCCTGAATATATTTTATCAATTGTCCTTATATGCTCACCGTTTCTGAGAATCCCCAGAGGATCGGTCTTAAGCCTGCGAAGAAGCCGTGATGAAACCTGAAGCTCACCGCGAAGATAAACAATAAGCTTAATCCCGTCAAACTGCGGAGAAACGCTATAAGTATAAGATCTTGCCAAAAAATCACCCCCATAAAAGTCAGAATTTGCATTGCAATTTCTGACAGTGATATTTTTTGCTACGCAAAAAGTGATATCGCCTGCGGCGGTGATATCCGTCTTCGACGGGTGATATATTTGTATTACAAATGTGGAGGAAGGCTACGCCTTATTCCGTTCTCTTCGCTCACTCTATAGAGCGAGGCAGAGCCGAAGCGGAACCAAAGACGAAGTCTTCCTTCATATTTGCGTAGCAAATATTTCATACAGCAAAGCCGTATTTCACTGCCGAAGGGCAATTTCACTTTTTGCGAAGCAAAAAATTTCATTGTCATTATCTGAAGCAGTAAGCTCCCTTAACTACAGCATCTTCCTCAGATAATGACCTGTGTGGCTTTTTTCTATCGCCGCCACTTCCTCAGGGGTTCCTTCGGCTATGATTTCACCGCCTCTGAAGCCGCCTTCGGGGCCAAGGTCAATTATATGGTCTGCACATTTAATAACATCAAGGTTATGCTCGATAACTATAACGGTGTTACCTGTATCAACAAGCTTCTGAAGCACCTCAATAAGCTTATGAACGTCTGCTATATGAAGTCCCGTTGTAGGCTCGTCGAGGATATACATAGTTTTTCCGCTCGGTCTTTTTGAAAGCTCCGTTGCAAGCTTCACTCTCTGTGCCTCACCGCCCGAAAGCTGAGTTGCAGGCTGACCTATGCTTATATATCCGAGTCCCACATCAAAAAGAGTCTGAAGCTTTCTTCTGATTGCAGGCTGATTTTCAAAGAAATGAAGTCCTTCTTCAACGGTCATATCAAGAACCTCACTGATGTTCTTGCCCTTATAGCGCACCTCAAGGGTTTCTCTGTTATATCTTGCACCCTTACATACTTCACAGGGCACATAGACGTCTGCAAGGAAATGCATTTCAATTTTAACGATACCGTCACCTGAGCAGGCTTCGCATCTTCCCCCCGATACGTTGAAGGAAAATCTTCCCGGCGCATAGCCCTTGATTTTCGCATCTGTGGTTTCAGAGAAAAGCTTTCTGATATCGGTAAATGCACCCGTATATGTGGCAGGATTACTTCTCGGTGTTCTGCCAATGGGCGACTGGTCAATGTCTATTACCTTATCAAGATGCTCAATTCCCTCAAAGCCGCCGTTTTTACCGGGGAATTTTTTTGCACCGTTTAATTCATTTGCAAGCTGTTTATAGAGGATTTCATTTATAAGTGAGGATTTACCCGAACCTGAAACACCCGTTACGGCAATAAACTTACCCAAGGGGAAGGTAACGTCAACGTTTTTCAGGTTATTCTGTGCGGCAGAGAAGATTTTGAGATATTTTCCGTTGCCTTCCCTTCTCTTTTCGGGCACCTCAATTTTCTTTTCACCTAAAAGATACTGTCCCGTAATTGAACGGTGGCATTTTTTTATATCGTCTATAGTTCCTGCGGCAACGATTTCACCGCCGTGAACACCTGCACCTGGGCCTATGTCAACAATAAAATCCGCATTGTTCATAGTGTCCTCATCGTGCTCTACCACAATGAGAGTGTTTCCCAGATCTCTTAAATTTTTAAGAGTTTCAATAAGCTTTTCGTTGTCACGCTGATGAAGTCCAATGCTTGGCTCGTCAAGAACGTAAAGCACACCCGTAAGTGCTGAGCCTATCTGAGTTGCAAGACGAATTCTCTGACTTTCACCGCCTGAAAGAGTACCCGACGAGCGTGAAAGGGTGAGGTAATCAAGTCCGACTTTTTCAAGGAACTGAAGTCTTGCTCTGATTTCCTTGATAATACCGTCGGCAATTATATGCTCCCTCTCACTTAAAGTCAGGTTTTTGAGGAAGCTTATTTCGTCAGAAACGGACATTCGGGTAAATTCGTCGATATTAATTCCGCCCACGGTTACGGAAAGGATTTCCTTTTTGAGCCTTGCACCCTTGCACTCAGGACATTCGTGGTCGAACATAAAAAGCTCTATTTCCCATCTTGCCCAATCGCTGTTGGACTCACGGTATCTTCTTTCAAGATTGTTTACGATGCCTTCAAAAACGGCTTCATATTCCGTTGTGCCTGCGTGAAAGCTTCTTTTTAGCTTCAGTTTTTCTTCCCCTGTACCGTAGAGGATTGTCTGAACCGCCTCTTCGGGAATATCCTTTATGGGTGTATCCATTGAAAAGCCGTATTTCTTCGCAATACCTTCCATATACATTCTTGCAATTGAGCCGTATTTTTCATTAGTCCAACCGCAACCCTTTATTGCACCGCCGTTTATGGAAAGCTTCTTATCGGGAATTATAAGCTCAGGGGCAACCTTTTTGAAAATACCTAAGCCCGCACATTTAGGACAGGCACCGAAGGGATTATTGAAGGAAAAAAGTCTGGGACTTAATTCACCGATGCCGACGTTATGGTCAGGGCAGGAATAATTCTGTGAAAAAAGAAGCTCTTCACCGTCAATTACGCTCACAAGCACTATTCCCTCACTGAGCTTCAGCGCCGCTTCAAGTGAGTCTGATACACGTGAAGCAATACCCTCTTTTACAATAAGTCTGTCAACTACGATTTCAATTGTATGCTTATTCGTTTTATTAAGCTTTATTTCTTCGGAAAGCTCACGCATTTCACCGTCAATTCTTGCTCTGACAAAGCCTTGCTTTCTGGCATCGTCAAGAATTTTAACGTGCTCTCCCTTACGTGCTCTTATAACAGGCGCCATAATCATAAACTTGGTTCCCGTAGGAAGAGTCATAACCTTGTCCGTCATCTGATCAACTGTCTGAGGACGTATCTCCTTATTACACACAGGACAGTGAGGAATACCTGCTCTTGCATATAAAAGTCTTAAATAGTCGTATATCTCCGTTACCGTGCCTACGGTTGAACGGGGATTTTTTGAAGTGGTCTTCTGGTCAATTGATATAGCGGGTGAAAGTCCTTCAATCAGCTCAACGTTAGGCTTTTCCATCTGCCCTAAAAACTGTCTTGCATACGATGATAAGGACTCCACGTATCTTCTCTGACCTTCTGCATAAATTGTATCAAAGGCAAGGGTTGATTTACCCGAGCCTGAAAGTCCTGTGAATACTACAAGCTTATCACGGGGAATTTCAAGGGAAACGTTTTTTAAATTATGCTCCTTTGCCCCCACAATTCTGATTTTTTTCTGTGCCATATTTTATCCTTCTTGCAGCTGCTTGATTTTATCTCTGAGATATGCCGCATTTTCAAAGTCAAGTATTTTTGCCGCCGCCTTCATTTCCTTGGTCAGCTGATTTATAAGCATTTCCTTTTCACGCTTTGAAAGCTTCATACCGTTTGCATTCTTAGCCGCCTTATGAGTATTGGAAATTTCAATAATATCTCTTATTCCCTTAACTATGGTCTTGGGAACGATACCGTTTTCTTCGTTATATTTCTGCTGCTTTTCTCTTCTTCTGTAGGTTTCCGTAATGGCTCTTTCCATTGAAGGCGTTACACAGTCAGCATACATAATAACCTTGCCCTCGCTGTTTCTTGCGGCTCTGCCTATGGTCTGTATGAGCGAGGTTTCAGAACGAAGGAAGCCTTCCTTATCCGCATCGAGAATAACAACAAGGGATACTTCGGGTAAATCAAGTCCTTCTCTTAAAAGGTTAATTCCCACAAGAACGTCAAATTCACCGAGTCTTAGATCACGGATAATTTCCATTCTTTCCATTGTATCAATGTCGTAATGCATATATCTTACCTTGATTTTATAATCCGTAAGATAATCAGTAAGGCTTTCTGCCATTTTCTTAGTAAGGGTTGTGACAAGAACTCTTTCCTTTCTTGCTACCCTCTCGTTTATTTCACCTATAAGATCATCTATCTGTCCGT
This sequence comes from Acutalibacteraceae bacterium, assembly GCA_045591285.1. Lineage (GTDB taxonomy): Bacteria > Bacillota > Clostridia > Oscillospirales > Acutalibacteraceae > RUG806. Next base: position 2,311 of record JAZNSP010000001.1, on the reverse strand, counting down.
CAACGGGGCGCACATCAATTTCAGGGTCTAAAAGTCCCGTAGGTCTTATAATCTGCTCAGCAGTTCTCACACTGAGGCTCTTTTCAAGCTCACCCGGTGTTGCGCTTACAAAAATTTTCTGTCCTGTCTTTTCATAGAATTCATTGAAGGTAAGCGGTCTGTTATCGTAAGCAGAGGGAAGACGGAAGCCGAATTCAATAAGGGAGTCCTTTCTTGACTTATCACCGCCGAACATACCTCTCACCTGCGGAAGCGTTACGTGGGATTCGTCAATAAAGAGAAGATAGTCCTCAGGAAAGAAGTCAAGAAGAGTAAATGGTGCAGTGCCCGGCTCTCTTTCAGCCATAATTCTCGAATAATTTTCAATGCCCTTGCAAAAGCCTGTTTCAAGAAGCATTTCCATATCGTATTCTGTTCTCTGTCTTATTCTCTGAGCCTCAATAAGCTTTCCCTGAGAGGTAAACCACGCTTCTCTTTCTTCCATTTCGGCAAGTATCTCTTTAACTGCCTTATCAAGCTTTTCGGGAGATACAACATAGTGGGAAGCAGGATAAATTGCAACATGGGAGAGAACTGTTTTTACTTCACCCGTCAAAGGATTAATTTCACTTATCTTGTCAATTTCATCACCGAAGAATTCAACTCTTATGGCATTATCGTTATTATATACGGGGAAAATATCAACAACGTCACCTTTAACACGGAACTTGTTTCTGATAAAATTGATATCATTTCTCTCATACTGAATTTCAACAAGCTTCGTCAGCAATTCGTCACGGCTTTTTTCCATTCCTGTGCGAAGAGAAATTACCATATTCTTATAATCAATGGGATTACCTAAGGAATATATACACGAAACACTTGCCACAATAATAACGTCACGTCTTTCGGAAAGTGCTGACGTTGCAGAGTGCCTCAGACGGTCAATTTCATCATTAATGGCAGAGTCCTTTTCTATATAAGTATCGGTTGATGCAATATACGCCTCAGGCTGATAGTAGTCATAATAGGAAACGAAATACTCAACCGCATTATTGGGAAAAAACTCTCTGAACTCGGAGCAAAGCTGAGCCGCAAGAGTTTTGTTATGTGCAAGTACGAGGGTAGGACGGTTAAGCTCGGCTATGATATTAGCCATTGTAAAGGTTTTACCTGAGCCTGTAACACCGAGAAGCGTCTGCTCCTTAAAGCCCTTATCAACACCGTCACAAAGCTCCTTTATTGCCTCAGGCTGATCGCCCATAGGCTTAAAGGGTGACACCAATTCAAAACGGTCCATATTTTCCCCTCCTTATATATTATTACATTTATATATATTATCACAAAAAATCTGAGTTGTAAACAGACAAAAGAACAAATGTTCTATTTTATTCTCATTTTTTTAAGCTTTTCCTTGTGTTCTTCAGATATACGCTTACTGTCAACAGCCTTTTGGATAGTTTTGTTATGCACACTGACCGAAAGCCTTTTATTTTCAATAAAGGGTATTATTTCATCATAATGAAAGCTCAGTGCCGTTGCAAAATACCATGCCATCACCATTTCAATGCTGTATTCATCTCTTGTGACCAAGGCTACATTTTCGGCAAAAGAAACATCGAAGTTATCTCCGAGAAAATATACAAGAAGAACTTCAATGCCGAAACGAACAGCATATTCATAGGGTGAATTTATCCATTCATTCACCTTCACAAGCACTTTTTCAGGGTGTTTCTTAAAAACTGCAGGTCTTATGCTGTCACAGGTTGCCCAGTTATCCACAAAAGGCAAAAATTCATCAAGATAATCAAATAATTTATCGATATCTTTTTCAAGGCAGATTATAAAGGCGTGGAGATTATTTTCCTCATAATAGTAATGAGGTAAAGAGGACAGAAAGTCTTCATACTCCCCTTTCTTTCTTATTTCCCTTGCAAGCTTTCTCAGCTCAGGAATTCTTATTCCGATTACTCTTTCCCTTGCAACCGTTGGCATAAGTGCACTGTGAAAGTCACCGTAACCCATATCCTGTAAAGAATACAGCCTTTTTATTATCTGCTCATTATCCAAAATTATCACCTACTGTATTTTATCAGCAGAGAATTTTAATGTCAACCAAAGACATAATCTGATAAATCAAATTTTTCCCTCGCGCAGAAAATTAACACTTCGTTTTGTAGGGGATGGCGACTTGTCAAGGGGGACATGGTTTACAGATTGTCCGAGCACATGGTTTACAACTTTCGTACAAAAAGTTGTTCCTAGATTTGGAGCCTGAGGTAAGGAAGCCACACCCTTTAGGGTGCTTGCTCTTGATAGGTTCTGAAAGAAA